>NZ_LXHZ01000058.1 GCF_001888055.1 Rappaport israeli | reverse complement strand
AAGCAGGTAAGCCCATCACAGGCAGTGATGGGGTCCTAGCCCCGCTTATTAAACAACTTACTGAAGCAGCTTTATCAGCTGAAATAGAAAGTTATCTTGGGCAGAATCTCAATAGTAATAACCGCCGTAACGGTTACAGTAAAAAGACGGTCAAATCGGCACTTGGCAGCTTCGAACTTGAAACTCCTCGTGAGCGCAATGGAGAATTTGAGCC
>NZ_LXHZ01000057.1 GCF_001888055.1 Rappaport israeli | reverse complement strand
CAGAAGCCGCCATCAGCAGTATCACCGACCAACTTATCCCACAACTTAAAGCCTGGCAATCCAGAGCACTGGATAGCGTTTATCCTATAGTCGGAGAAGTGAAAAAGTAGTACAAGGCGGCGAGCCGCAGACAGTACAAGAGCGTACGGCAAGGCGAGCCAACGCTGTAATACTTTTTCAATTCTTTGACTATATCGTATGGCTTGATGCTATTCACTAT
>NZ_LXHZ01000056.1 GCF_001888055.1 Rappaport israeli | reverse complement strand
GCAATCCCGCCAATCCCGCCAATCCCGCCAATCCCGCCAATCCCGCCAATCCCGCCAATCCCGCCAATTCCGCCAATTCCGCCAATTCCGCCATTCCACAATTCCACAATTCCACAATTCCACAATTCCACAATTCCACAAGTTCTCAAGTTCTCAAGTTCTCAAGTTCTCAAGTTCTCAAGTTCTCAAGTTCTCAAGTTCTCAAGTTCTCAAGTTCTCAAGTT
>NZ_LXHZ01000055.1 GCF_001888055.1 Rappaport israeli | reverse complement strand
ATCGACCACCACTACCACACCGACCACGCCTAAACCTCATCATGCAAGTTCACGACGAACTAGTCTTTGAAATCCAAACCGACAGCATCGCCCCCCTCCAAAGCGACATCATCCAGCGCATGCAAAACGCCCACCCCCTAAATATCCCCCTCATCGTCGAAGCAGGCATAGGGGATAATTGGGACGAAGCACACTAATTAGATTGGTCTTGCCATTGGTTTTGGTTTGGTCTTTG
>NZ_LXHZ01000054.1 GCF_001888055.1 Rappaport israeli | reverse complement strand
CGGAAACTGGCGCATGCAATAACGTTGCGCTGTATTTCACATAAAACAAAACCCTGTTTCTCACAATGCCACCGCGTAAGTAAATTTTTAGGCGCAATAGGATGAAAAAGAACCACACATCGCAAGCGCTGAGCCTGCCAAACCTCAACCTTACAACTCTCCTGCACCTCGAACCTGCAAACCTTGCGAAATTGGCGGGATTGGCGGGTTTGGCGGGTTTGGCGGGATTGGCGGGATTGCGGATTGC
>NZ_LXHZ01000053.1 GCF_001888055.1 Rappaport israeli | reverse complement strand
CAAACGCCAAACGCCAAACGCCAAACGCCAAACGCCAAACGCCAAACGCCAAACGCCAAACGCCAAACGTCAATCCCTAATCCCCTAATCCCTAATCCCTAATCCCCTAATCCCTAATCCCTAATCCCTAATCCCTAATCCCTAATCCCTAATCCCGCTCACCACCCATTGCATGCCGCTCAACTGCTCAACCCGCCATCTAAAATTACCGCACAAATAATTAGCGCAGTGTAAGGGATAAAAAGAACCATTTTGT
>NZ_LXHZ01000052.1 GCF_001888055.1 Rappaport israeli | reverse complement strand
GCTCCTTACTGGCTATGTAACGAATACTGTTACGGATTTGATCAATCACGCACAACTGTACCTCGGTATTAGGAAATATCGCCTCAATGGCTTCAGGGAAGCCTTTTAAACCATCGACACAGGCAATAAGAATATCTTCTACGCCACGATTGTGTAAATCCGTCAGCACAGACAGCCAATAATTGGCGCCCTCACTTTCAGAGCAGTAAAGTCCAATAAGCTCTTTATGCCCCTCGGTATTGAGGGCTAACAGTGTATAGACTGCTTTATTGACATAGCGTCGCTCATCTTTGACCTT
>NZ_LXHZ01000051.1 GCF_001888055.1 Rappaport israeli | reverse complement strand
CCCCCCATAACTCAACCCAACCCTCAACCTCCCCCTCAGGAAACAGCGCCACCCCCTCCCCAGCCTGCCAACGCAAATGCCACGCCTCACCGCACACCTCACGCACACTTGAAAACTCAAACCCTCCCCCAAACGCCTCCAGCAACGACTCATTCCCACGCGCCACCACCAACCGCCCCCCCACAGCCAACCAATCCGCAAACTCATCAGCAGACACAGCCCCCCCCAGCCCCCCCTAACACCACCACATCATAATCCGCCAGCGCCAACGGCAGACGCCCCCCTCTGCACCACCCAACGCCAC
>NZ_LXHZ01000050.1 GCF_001888055.1 Rappaport israeli | reverse complement strand
GGTTTTGGTTTGGTCTTTGGTCTTTGGTCTTTGGTCTTTGGTCTTTGGTCTTTGGTTTTGCCTTTGTTGTCGCAAGATTATGGCAACGCAAACCTAGACACAAACAGCAAGCGGATATAGTTGGAGAAGTGAAAAAGTAGTACAAGGCGGCGAGCCGCAGACAGTACAGATAGTACGGCAAGGCGAGCCAACGCCGTAATACTTTTTCAATTCTTCGACTATAAACAAAGCACACCGCCATTAATAAAACCTCTGCTTTACTTAACATCCACGCAAACCGCAAACCGCAAACCGCAATCCGCAATCCGCAATCCG
>NZ_LXHZ01000049.1 GCF_001888055.1 Rappaport israeli | reverse complement strand
GTCAGTTCAATCAAAGGCTCATCACCTTATCTAAGCGCCCGGGGAAATGGATAGACAACTGCATCATAGTTTGTCCCCAATTGTTGATAGGTCTTGTCCATTTCTCACCGGCATTTAACATAGCCACATACAGTAATCTAAGCAAGCTGTTTTCATTGGGGAAAGCACCTTTAGTTTTAGTCAACTTACGAAACTGGCGATGCAGCGCTTCAACCGTATTGGTGGTATAAATGGGCTTCCTGACTGCCTCAGGGTACTTAAAATAAGCCGATAGTAAATGCCATTTCTCTCGCCAAGAAGCTATCACCGCAGGATATTTACTGCCCCAGAGTCTGTCGAGTTCATCAA
>NZ_LXHZ01000048.1 GCF_001888055.1 Rappaport israeli | reverse complement strand
CGCAAGCTCGCAAGTTCGCAAGTTCGCAAGTTCGCAAGTTCGCAAGTTCGCAAGTTCGCAAGTTCGCAAGTTCGCAAGTTCGCAAGTTCGCAAGTTCGTAAGTTCGTAAGTTCGTAAGTTCGTAAGTTCGCAAGTTCTTGAGGTTCGAGGTGCTGGGAGAGTTGGGGAGATTGGAAGGGTTGGAATTAGGGTTTAAAGTTTTGCAGGCTCAGCGCTTGCGGTATGCGGTATGCGGTATGCGGTATGCGGTATGCGGTATGCGGTATGCGGTGTGCGGTGTGCGGTGTGCGGTGTGCGGTGTGCGGTGTGCGGTGTGCAGTGTGCAGTGTGCAGTGTGCAGTGTGCAGTGTGCAGTGTGCAGTG
>NZ_LXHZ01000047.1 GCF_001888055.1 Rappaport israeli | reverse complement strand
GATTAACGATCCTTAACGCCTTTAGTCGTTACTAAACAAGAACCACCTTTAGTAATGTTACACTCGATGAATTTATCCCAGGCGCTTTAGGGCTGAAAGCAACTATTGTATTGGCAGTATCAGAACCCAAAGTTACTTTGGTATTTGGAACGGTAGTTGCCGCTACTGCGTTAGCTGTCGCTGCGCCAATTGTTGCGCCAGTACAAGCTGATTTATTTTTATAGATTGTGTCTAATGCAGTACCAGTAGTGCCTGTAGTAGTGGAAGGATCTTGCAATTCAACAACAATTTGCCCTGATGCACTGCGCGCTTCAGCTAAGCAAGCATTATTCGCAGAGCGCTTGGTGTAGTTTTGATACGCTGGCAATGCTACC
>NZ_LXHZ01000046.1 GCF_001888055.1 Rappaport israeli | reverse complement strand
ACCGCATCACCGCATCACCGCAACACCGCAACACCGCATCACCGCAACACCGCAACACCGCAACACCGCAACACCGCAACACCGAATACCGAATACCGCCCAAACCACCATCTAAATTACCGCACAAATAATTAGCGCACGTGAGGGATAAAAAGAGCACCATTCCCTGTTTCCTGTTTCCTGTTTAGCGTTGCGAACCTTGCGAACCTTGCGAACCTTGCGAACCTTGAGAACCTTGAGAACCTTGAGAACCTTGCGAATCTTGCGAACCTTGCGAACCTTGCGAACCTTGCGAACTTTGCGGACTTTGCGGACTTTGCGGATTTTGCGGATTTTGCGGATTTTGCGGACTTTGCGGATTTTGCGGACTTTGCGGACTTTGCGGACTTTGCGGACTTTGCGGACTTGC
>NZ_LXHZ01000045.1 GCF_001888055.1 Rappaport israeli | reverse complement strand
CAAATTAAAACCATTTGGAAAACAGCATTCCCCACCATGCCAAGCTACAATCGATTTATCGAATTAGCACAACGTGCATTACCTGCTATGTTGGTTTTTCTCAGTACTCAAATGGGGAAATGTACAGGCATCAGTATCGTGGATTCCACCATCTTATCTGTTTGCCACAATCGTCGAATTCATAGGCATAAAGTGTTTAAAAACATTGCTCAACGTGGCAAAAGCAGCATGGGTTGGTTCTATGGATTCAAACTTCATGCAGTGTTTAATCATGTAGGAGAGCTAGTCAATTTCTGCCTAACGCCAGGCAATGTTGATGACCGTAAAGGCTTACGACAAATGGCAAACAAACTGTTTGGATTGTTGGTTGGGGATAGAGGCTATATCAGCAAAGAGTTAAGCGATTGCTTAGAAAAGAGATACAACAT
>NZ_LXHZ01000044.1 GCF_001888055.1 Rappaport israeli | reverse complement strand
TCAAAGAAAGCGTCAAATGGCGCTTTCTTTTTGCGCATAAAAAACAATTTGGCTATGAATCCTAATCCGATTCTATCCATACAAAAAGACCCTCTAATTAGAGGGTCTTTTTTTAGTCGTTTCTGCTAAGTCAGCAAAAACAGTCAGCTAAATCCGCTGGATGTTTGGTGTAGCCTTGCTAGATTGGCTACACCATTTATCCTAGGATTTATTTGCTTTTCTTATTTAAGAACACAAGTCGCGCCATTTGTGAATTCACATACCGCTGATACACCTGTTCCATTACGTGGTGTACCTGTTACAGTGATACTGTCTACTGCAGTATCTTTATCAATAGTAGCAGGGGTAGTTTCAACTTTTGCACAAGCTCCAGTGCCATTTGGTTTTGCAGATGGGGTATCACCTTTTAAATTAACTTTGCCGTGATAGCCCGATAAGAATCGTTCTATCACGGCAAGCAGCTAATTTCTTAACCTAGATATAACTAAGGTGATTGT
>NZ_LXHZ01000043.1 GCF_001888055.1 Rappaport israeli | reverse complement strand
TAAATTAAAACCATTTGGAAAACAGCATTCCCCACCATGCCAAGCTACAATCGATTTATCGAATTAGCACAACGTGCATTACCTGCTATGTTGGTTTTTCTCAGTACTCAAATGGGGAAATGTACAGGCATCAGTATCGTGGATTCCACCATCTTATCTGTTTGCCACAATCGTCGAATTCATAGGCATAAAGTGTTTAAAAATATTGCTCAACGTGGCAAAAGCAGCATGGCTTGGTTCTATGGATTCAAACTTCATGCAGTGTTTAATCATGTAGGAGAGCTAGTCAATTTCTGCCTATAGTCGAAGAATTGAAAAAGTATTACGGCGTTGGCTCGCCTTGCCGTACTATCTGTACTGTCTGCGGCTCGCCGCCTTGTACTACTTTTTCACTTCTCCGACTATAACGCCAGGCAATGTTGATGACCGTAAAGGCTTACGACAAATGGCAAACAAACTGTTTGGATTGTTGGTTGGGGATAGAGGCTATATCAGCAAAGAGTTAAGCGATTGCTTAGAAAAGAGATATAGTACC
>NZ_LXHZ01000042.1 GCF_001888055.1 Rappaport israeli | reverse complement strand
CTGCCGCCAATTCCGACAGAAAATTCTTAACGATATTGCTAATGGAGAAACTTGGCGCGCTGTTGCAAAGCGCTACAAGATCAGCAAATTCACCGTCTATAGCTGGATTAAAAATCCCCATCCTAAAGGCTTTACTGAGCGTAAGCCCTCAAAGATTGATGATGAAGCCTTGCTTAAGGATATTGAGCAGTATCCTGATGATTACCAATGGGAAAGCGCTAGACGTTTTAATTGCTCGCAATCAGCGATTTGTTATGCTCTAAAGCGACTAAAGATAACGCATAAAAAAAGATTAACCAACATCCAAAAGCCGACACAGAGAAAAGAGAGCACTTTCAAGAACAAATAGTGGATAAGACCGCTCAAGACAAACCGATAGTCTATCTTGATGAATGTGGTTTTAAAGCCTTTGCTCATAGACCTTATGGCTACAGCACAAAAGGACAAGTTTGTCATGGAAGTGATAACTGGCATTTAAAGAACCAGAGCAATGCGATTGGAGCCATTATCAATGGAGAATTGTTTGCCTTACGCTTATATGATGGTTCTATTAACAGCGATATTTTCTCTCATTGGGTGAGAGAAGCACTGTTACCTGAGTTACCTAAAAACAGTGTAATTGTCATGGACAATGCCGCTTTTCATAAACGCAGTGATATTCAAGCAATCATTGAAGAGCATGGCATGAGATAGTTTGGTTACCCCTTATAGTCCAGACTTAAATCCTATTGAAAAGATGTGGGCTTGGATTAAGCAAATACGCAAAGAATGGCGGATGGATTGTATTGATACTTTATTCTTTTATCTGCTTTGGATTGGGTTGGGCTTTAGATGATTGCACTATAT
>NZ_LXHZ01000041.1 GCF_001888055.1 Rappaport israeli | reverse complement strand
TATTCTTGATATTTTAAATCTATGTTAAATTGCTTGTATTTTAAATTTCTCTGCTTTTTTGTACCCAATAAACACACCATGGAAAAAATTATGAGAAAGTTTATCATCCAAAATGCTATATAGGAAATAAACACACTATAATAAAATTGGTCTTCAGTTTGTAACCAACATAAAGAACGCACGCCACATCTGCTACTATGGGGGAGCATTGGTGAAGCATAGGCAACTATAATAAAAATACCCATTACAAATAACACTAATATTCTTGCGCCAAGAAGTTTAAAAAAGCCCCAAAATCCTGTAAATCTCATTTCAAGACTATTTGAGAATAAAAGATTTTCCTCTTTTGCTTTTTTAAAATGCAGATAAATCCAAATCAAATTAAATATAAAAGCAGAAATATAATTAAGATTCCAACCTGTTGATCTGTACATCGGAATATAAACAGCGGTAAGCGCATTATAAATCGCTTGATTTACAGCCTGCACATCGTCAAAAAGAAAAATTGAAGCGCAAACCATGCAATGTGGTATAAAAATAACCAATGATACTATGAGAAATTTGTTAGAAAGATCCCCATATTTTTTACTGATTACTTCAAAAAGAAGTTCATTTTTTAGACGAATTTCCTCACGTCGTTCATCAGCTTTTTGATATTGTTTATAGAGCTTAGTGAGCTGCTCTTCACTGAGGTTATGCATAGCAATCCAGACAAGTATTAAATATTTATCCTCTAGTATAACACTTTATTAATCTTAATAAGGGTATTTATAGCCAACAAAATCAACGTATTAAAATAATTCTTGTGCAAATAATGAGGTAATCACAGCTGTTTTTATCTTTATGCTGC
>NZ_LXHZ01000040.1 GCF_001888055.1 Rappaport israeli | reverse complement strand
AGATATAGTATCTTCTAAAACATCTCTAGTAGATTTATTAGCTAAATCGTTAATATACGAGTTAGCTATATCTGTAGCAGACATTCCATCACTATAAAAGTCATACATTTGTCTTAATGTTGAATATATCATTTCCCTATCTCCTCTTATCTAACAAAAAGAAAAAAGCTGAAAAAACTAAAAGAACCATCAATCCGACTTTAAATTTTAATATTTCGAGTTTTATAGTTGATATTTGATTATATTCTTGTGAATTTTTACATGATGCAGAAGTAATAACTTTCCTTGTTTCTTTATCACCAGGCGAATAAATGTCAACATAAGATATTTTCGTCTCTTTGTTATGACACACATCAAAATATTCTGGAGAATAAAGTTTGTCAAATAAGTTAAAAGAATAGCCAATTCCTTTATCTAAAATAACAACATCATTCTTTTGATTATTAAAATCAATATCTTCTGGAATTTTTGTTGAAAAAAACAACACAAGTCCAATCATTATGGTACACATTGTCATAAAAAAACGTTTTCCATTCGATACCCAAAAAGAATAAGGAATAGATAAAATAACTCCTAAAAATAGGATAGACCAACCAAAACAGACATATGAAATCAGAACCAATATTAAGCTAACGAAATATTTTATCTTCATACAGAATAACTTTATAATAAATTGCATAAATATATATACTGATAATTTTATGAATAACCTGAGTTCGGGATAAGCACCCCACTAAAAAATAAAGAGCAATTGTGATAATCTACTGTTTTGACAAAACAAACCATCACAAAAGCCCTTTAACATGGAATGTCTTACAACACTTTTCTGCCAAGTAGATGATTTTTGTAAAACATTTGAAGCAG
>NZ_LXHZ01000039.1 GCF_001888055.1 Rappaport israeli | reverse complement strand
CCACATCACCACCCCCCATCATCAATTCAAAGCACGCGCCCTCGTCATCGCCAGCGGTGGCGCCTCATTTCCCAAACTAGGCGGTAGCGACCTCGCTCTACAACTTGCCAAACAACTCAAACTTCCCAATCACCCTTTCAAACCCGCCCTCGTCCCCCTCATTCTCAGCCCACCCCTCAGCCACCTAAGCGGCATCAGCACCCCCCGTACACGCCAGCCTCCCCCACTGCAACAGCCCAAGCTTTCGTGAAAACCTCCTCATTACCCATAAAGGACTCAGCGGCCCAGCCATCCTCCAACTCTCCACCTATTGGCAAAAAAACCAAGCCATCGCCCTAAACTTCCTCCCCCGACCAGCCCCACAACAGCCTCATTCACGCCAAAACCACCCACCCCCAACAAACCCTCCAGCAACACCTCAAACCCCACCTCCCCACAACCTCCTAATCCACCTCTTAAACACCAGCCCCCTAGCCCAGAAAATCCACCAACCCCTCCAACACCTCAGCACCACAGACCTCCAACACCTCCAAATACACCTCCAGCAATGGCAAACCACCCCCACCAACACCGAAGGCATGAACAAAGCCGAAGTCAGTAGCGGCGGCATCGACACCCGCCAATTCAACCCCCGCACCTTTGAAAACAAAACCCACAAAAACCTCTACGCCATCGGCGAAGCCCTCGACGTTACTGGCTGGCTAGGCGGTTATAACTTCCAATGGGCATGGTCATCGGCATGGTGCTGCGCTCAAGCCCTTGGAAAAAACCTCCAATCCTAACCTCATCTCTTGCTTACAAATCGATACAATCATTCTATAGTCGGAGAAGTGAAAAAGTAGTACAAGGCGGCGAGCCGCAGACAGTACAGATAGTACGGCAAGGCGAGCCAACGCCGTAATACTTTTTCAATTC
>NZ_LXHZ01000038.1 GCF_001888055.1 Rappaport israeli | reverse complement strand
ATAGATTTCTGAACGCCCTCAAATAATTTCAATCATTGCTTACAATTTCAAGCTTCCCATTGTCATCAAAAACCATAAATTTGCAAGCATTTTTATAGTTTGAACAACCCCTATTGCGTTTGATCTCTCGGCTGATGGTAGATTTATGGCAGCCCACGATATTGGCTATTTCGCTATATGAATAAGCGCTTTTCTTAAGCACGGATATTTATACCTTTGTTCTTGTGTAAGATGTGTGTAGTGTTTTATAACGTTCTGATAGGTGAGAGTTGATGAGCAAGTGCAACACTGCACATCTTACATCTTCTCTCTTGTTTATATAAACGTTGCACTTCAAGCTTGAATCTGCCTCCCAAAAAATCAAAGACTATCTGATAAGGTTCAGATAGTCTTTTAGAAAACTTTTGTGCCTTAGGTTAGTAGCCTAAAACTATTTTAAATTTTGAACATCCTCGAAAGAAGTTTCGCCTTCAACGCTTAAATCCTCTTTCAGTGCAGAAAAAATGCCCTCACCTATTCCTTTAACCAAAACGATATCTTCAATTTTGGCAAAATCTCCATTAGCTTCGCGATACTCTACAATCGCCTTAGCTTTAACCTCGCCAATATTTTTGAGCTGAGACAGTTCTTCTACCGTAGCCGTATTGATATTGACCTTAGCAGATACCGCAGCCGATAAGCCCAATAAGACCAACACTCCCACTGCTTTAGTTAAAGCTTTTTTAAACAACATAATGTACTCCTCAATTATTTTCCAAATTATGATGGTTATGAGTTCTAAGCTCTAAGCTCTAAGCTCTAAGCTCTAAGCTCTAAGCTCTAAGCTCTAAGCTCTAAGCTCTAAGCTCTAAGCTCTAAGCTCTAAGCTCTAAGCTCTAAGCTCTAAGCTCTAAGCTCTAAGCTCTAAAAATTAGAACATAAACGTAAGAGATTTTAAACTTAACAAAAAGCAATAAATAAAAAAGCCCCTGTATCTCTACAGGGG
>NZ_LXHZ01000037.1 GCF_001888055.1 Rappaport israeli | reverse complement strand
TTTGGCGTTTGGCGTTTGACGTTTGACGTTTGACGTTTGACGTTTGACGTTTGACGTTTGACGTTTGGCGTTTTGGCGTTTGGCGTTTGGCGTTTTGGCGTTTGGCGGTTGCGGATTTTGGCATTAAGCATTAAGCATTAAGCATTAAGCATTAAGCGCATTTGACAGACAGGCGGAGCGCGAGGCTGGCGGTGTGTGTCAATATTGCACTGTGTTTCATATGAAACCGCCATAAGTCGTACCACTCCCCACTAACAAGATGCAATGGTATGATGGTGCTTTTTGGAAAAATCATGCCCCAACACCACACACATTGGCTCGACAACGCCCAATCTCCCATCGCCATCATCGGCGCCATGCAACCTGAAATCGCTCTTTTGCGCACTTGGCTCAGAGACCCCCGCGAACATACATTCGGCGGTACGCAGATTTTTTGCGGTTGGCTAGACGGTCAAGCCGTTGCCCTCATGCAAGGCGGAATTGGCAAAGTCAACGCCAGCATCGGCACAACACTCCTCATCCAACATTTTGGCGCACGCGCTATTATCAACACAGGGTCAGCAGGTGGATTAGCGCCCCAGCTGGCAGTAGGCGACGTCGTTATTGCCGACAATGCCGCGCATCACGATGTAGATGTAACCGCTTTTGGCTATCAGCGCGGACAAATGGCGCAAATGCCCCTCTACTACCCCTGTGACAGCGCCTTAATCGCCCATGCAACCCACGCCAGCAGCGCCTTTTCACAAGCCAAAGTGCATCGCGGTTTAGTCGTTAGTGGCGATAGCTTTATAGCCAGCGCCAAACAGCGCACACAAATCCTCACCGATTTCCCCAAAGCCCTAGCAGTAGAAATGGAAGCCGCCGCCATCGCGCAAACTTGCTATCAATTTAACACCCCTTTTGCCATCGTCCGCGCCATCTCAGACACCGCTGACTCCGACGCCTCACACAGTTTTGAAGAATTTATCACCCTAGCAGGCAAACACTCCGCCGAAATGGTGCGGCAAATTGTGCAACATATTGACTAAACCACCACCAAAACCCCCAATATCACCTCAATCAATCAATGCGCGCCATGCTCCAAAAGCAAAATATTACACATCGGCGCGCATGATTCCACACCGCATCACCGCATCACCGCATCACCGCATCACCGCATCACCGCATCACCGCATCACCGCA
>NZ_LXHZ01000036.1 GCF_001888055.1 Rappaport israeli | reverse complement strand
TTACTCAATGATGCTTGTTACGACACCAGCACCTACAGTACGTCCACCTTCACGAATCGCAAAACGTAAACCCTCGTCCATAGCAATTGGGCTAATCAAGCGAACGTTCATCTTGATATTCTCGCCCGGCATAACCATTTCTGTACCTTCAGGTAAGATACACTCCCCTGTTACGTCAGTTGTACGGAAGTAAAACTGTGGACGGTATCCTTTCAAGAATGGGGTGTGTCGTCCGCCTTCTTCTTTGCTTAGAATATAAACTTCTGTTTCAAAGTATGTGTGGGGTGTGATGCTGCCTGGCTTGGCTAAAACTTGTCCACGCTCTACGTCTTCACGTTTGGTTCCACGTAATAGTACGCCTACGTTATCACCCGCTTGACCCTGATCTAGGAGTTTGCGGAACATTTCTACACCTGTACAGGTGGTTTTTGTGGTCGGACGAATGCCTACAATTTCAATTTCTTCCCCTACTTTCACTACACCGCGCTCAATACGTCCAGTAACTACGGTACCACGTCCTGAAATTGAGAAGACGTCTTCAATTGGCATGAGGAATGGTTTGTCAATGTCGCGCTCTGGCTCTGGAATGTAGCTGTCTAGCGCTTCTACTAGTTTTACGATAGCAGGAATGCCGATGTCTGACTCGTCGCCTTCTAACGCTTTTAAAGCTGAACCAACGATGATTGGGGTATCATCTCCTGGGAAGTCGTATTCACTAAGTAGTTCTCTAACTTCCATTTCCACTAGCTCAAGTAGTTCGCTGTCATCCACCATGTCGGCTTTGTTTAAAAATACAACGATATTAGGTACACCTACTTGGCGTGAAAGAAGTATGTGCTCTCTAGTTTGAGGCATTGGACCATCAGCTGCAGAGCAAACTAGAATTGCGCCGTCCATCTGTGCTGCTCCAGTAATCATGTTCTTAACATAATCAGCATGCCCTGGGCAGTCTACGTGCGCATAATGGCGATTCTCTGACTCATACTCTACGTGCGCTGTCGAGATGGTGATTCCACGCGCTCTCTCTTCAGGAGCACCGTCAATCTGATCATAGGCAGAAAAATCTCCACCAAAACGCTCAGCCCCAACCTTGGTCAATGCCGCAGTTAAGGTGGTCTTACCATGGTCAACGTGACCTATCGTGCCAACGTTTACGTGTGGCTTCGTACGTTCAAATTTTTCCTTAGACA
>NZ_LXHZ01000035.1 GCF_001888055.1 Rappaport israeli | reverse complement strand
CACTATTGAACATACTCGCCATCGTTCAGAGAAGGGATTTTTGTTGAATCTGATTTCTGGATTAACGGCATATTGCTTGTTTCCGTATAAGCCGCAGATGCTTGGGAAGAATGCTTTGGCGGCTGCTAAATAGAGGTGGCTTATCCCGAACTCAGGTTAAGCTAAAAAGAAACTTTGAAAATAATGTGGCTCTAGCCTTTGCTTATCAATGGCTTAAGATATGAATGTTCAACAGAACCTAATATATTTTGAAATTTTGTTAAGAGATTATATATGTGTATAGAATTAAATCGTTTTATTAAATTAATAAATGAAAATTTCAAAGATATCTCAAATGAGGAAAATGAATCCTTAGTTATAGCTATCTTTAGAGATTTAGATAAACAAGAACTATGGAATGATAGGTCAGCTCTCTATAGCTACATAAAAGGGAGTAACTCACTAAATCAGCATATCGATTATATTGAAAATAATATAAAACAAGGACTATTTATTGAGCCTTTTAAAACATGGACGGATATACCAGATTGGTATCTTCCCGATTTAAGTCATGAGGTTTAAGTTTTACAACTCCAACGAAGAGAAATTTTTATATCCCAAAATTTATTATTCAGACAATAACGCAAAAGTTTCCAACCAAGACTAACCTAAATGATTTATCATTTTTTGCATGGGAAAATCACCTTTTACCACCATTTATAAAGGGTTTAGAATATCCTAAAAATGAATATTATAATGATTTTACCAAATTAGATGATAAACAAAAAAGTTTAATAGCTTTCTTTTTATGCCATAGATTTGAAGAAAAACAGATCATTTTTGACAAACCAGATAAAACTCAAAAAACCTTTTTTTACGAATATTGGCTACCTTACTTGAAGGTATTATTTAGTGATATAAATCTATTTGACAGTGACAATATGGATTGATCTTTGACATTAAAGCCGAAAAATAAAGCTAAAAACAAGGGTAACGGTGGATGAGACGACAGGTTTGGTGAAAAACTTGAATCAAGATGCGGTCAATACGGCGATACAGGATTACCAAAAACAGGTAGAGGCTTACTTGCAACAAAACCATCCGAATGCGACGGTAGGCGATGTGTTGGGTACCAGTAAGATTAAAGAGTATAAGAGTCAGTTTTTAAGCCCTGTGTTGCCGTATCAAGTGAAGACGGTAATCAGTGAGGCTCTAGACTAGCAGGGTGATTGGTATAATTTAT
>NZ_LXHZ01000034.1 GCF_001888055.1 Rappaport israeli | reverse complement strand
GTACAACCGCCTGTACAACCGCCTGCGCAACCACCTGCACAACCCCTGCACAACCACCCGCCACAACCGCCCGCACAACCACCCGCACAACCGCCTGCACAACCCCCTGCACAACCCACCCCTAACCTCATCATTAGCAAAATAGACGTAGACAACACCCGCCAAACCATGGTCATGCTCGGACAAGACAGCTTTGAACTTCTAAGCGCCCAAAGCTACGCCCTAGAGCGCCTCCAACAAGGCGAACGTGCCGACACAGGACGCCTCCACCTAAATCTGCAATACGACTACCACGGCAACAAAGCCCTAACCGACCACGCCACAGGACTACGCGCACGTTATGGCATAAACGACAACCTCACCCTAGGCGTAGGCTACGACCACAGCGTCAGACGTCAACTCCCCGACAGCTACAAAAACAACCACGACAGCGGCAACATCGGCGTTTATGCACGCTACACCCACCATCACCCTGATGGCAGCGAAACCTACCTTCAACCAGCGCTCGCCTACAACCGCTATCAGGCAGACATCCGCCGCCCTGTATTATCCAATACAGAAGCCACCCACAGCCCCACCACCGTCCAAGGACAAAGCTACAGCCTCACCCTAGGACAAGAGCGCCAACATCTAGGCTGGCATAGCAGCATCCGCCATAGCCACATCAGCCGCAAAGGGTATCGTGAAAGTGGAGATTTCCCCATTAGCTACGGCGACATTGCCCTCAAAGACACCAGCCTTGCGCTAGGCATACACAGCAACTATCCGCTTAATAGCAAACTCAGCCTCCAGCCAGCGCTAGAGATAGAGCAACGCTTAGGCGGCAGCGACCCCACCTACAGCGCGCAAGGCGACTACATTGGCAACTTCAGCCACACCGTGCCATTAAACCGCACCCGAGGCAAAGCCCAAGTCAGCGTAAAATACCAAATCAACGACGACATGCGCATAAGCCTCACCCCCAGCCTAAGCAAAGACCGTATAGGAGAAGCCAAAACAGGCGCAAACCTTAATTTTGAAGCTAGATTCTAGTCGCGCTAAGGCAGGGGGATAGAGAAATCAAATTTGAACAAACCCCATCCACCCCCACCCAAAAGCAAAGCGCCCCCCGTGGCGCTTTACTTTTATCCACCCCAGCCCCAATTAACACTCCCCCACCTACCCCCCACACCGCAAAACCGCCCCCATCGCGCAAACTTGCTATCAATTTAACACCCCCTTTGCCATCGTCCGCGCCATCTCAGACACCGCTGATTCCCACGCCTCGCATAGTTTCGAAGAATTCATCACCCTAGCAGGCAAACATTCCGCCGAAATGGTGCGCCAAATAGTGCAACATATCGACTAAATCACCGCCCCCCAATACCCAACCAACTAATCAATGCGCGCCACAGCCTAAAAATAAAACATTGCGCATCGGCGGCGCGCATAATTCCCACACCACACATCGAACATCGCACACCACACACCACACACCACACACCACACACCACACACCACACAC
>NZ_LXHZ01000033.1 GCF_001888055.1 Rappaport israeli | reverse complement strand
TAAGGCGATTTGTTCTTCTTTGCTGGGGGCGTTTTGATAGGCTTGTAAGGTTTGTGCTAGCTCTGGTGAGGTTGCTGCAGCTTGGCGTAAGTCGCGCAAATATCCCGTGCCTTTTAAATTCATCCACTGCTTTTGCTGCTCTGTTAAGGGGATGGGGGCAACATACTCACTAAAAAATGGTTCGCGCTTTAGGTTGATATCGCCCATCTGTCTTTGGCTGCCATCGCTTTTTTCATATTCTCCAAGATGGCTTAGGCTGTTGCCGTGCTCTAGTGCTTGTTGGGTTTCTTGGTGGGCTAAATTCAGTGTTTTGATGCCTTTGCTGTTTAGGCTGTGGAGTTCGCCTTCGTCAGTGAGGGCGTTGCTGTTTGTGTCTTGCCAAATGCTTAGGCTGGTAAAGGCGCTGTCTTGGGAATCTATTTTGCCATCGCCGTTGCTATCAAAGCTGGCTAGGGCTTCATAGCCATGGCGTGCGGTTTGTCCATTAGCAAGGATGTAGGCATCTCCTAGGATTTCTCGTCCGTTGTTTATCTTGCCATCGCCATTAATATCATGCACCAATAAGCCATCATGCTTATCCACCCACCCCATCGCGCTGCGTATGCCATCGCCATCTTCATCAAATAATGCTCCTTCATAACCTGATGCCGCTAAGGTTTTTATGCCATCACCATTGAGGTCTAGCACTAAAGGGTCGGTAAGGTGGTATTTTTGGGTGTCGGCTCGATTTAATCCTACAAAATCAGCAAAAGACTCAAATAAATTAGTCGTAACGTTAATGGTGGCGTCATACCAAGAATATTTTTCTCGATAACGGTCGGTTATTTCAGTAACCGAAGATAATAAATCTTCACGGAAATTCCTACCAGACAATCCTGTCAGTTCGCCTAATCCAGTTAAATCCCAAAGGATACTAGCTCCAATAGCCACAAGGCTACCAGCAATAGCAGCTGGAACAACTGTTCCTGAACCACCAGCAGCAATTAAAGCGGTAACCGCGATACCTAAACCATTAGCCACAGCGGATTTTAAAATCTCATTAGAATCATTGGATTTTAATGCAAGTCCTAAATCAACCGCTGTAGCAACACTACCCGCATGTTTTAATATAAAAGAACCTGCTTTAGCTAAATCCGCCGTTACTTTTTTGATTTCACTATTTAAAATAGCGGCTTTTGTTTGCGCAGTAATCATAGAGTTATGTTTAAGCGCATTCAGGGCTTTTTCTTTCTTGTTAAGTCTCAAAGCTGATTCAGAAGCTTTTGCATAAAAATGCTCTGTTGCCTGATAGCGACTTAATTTTGCTCTATTGCTAGCAAGCGTCTTGTTTAATACAGTATTAACTTCTCTAACAGATTTAACGCCATAATCTTTAATTAATTGATTAGATATTTTTTCTCCTATTGCCCCTAAAACATTTTCTTGTAATGTAACAATCCCACCAATACTTGTATCAGATGGCAATAAATTATTTAGAATCGTAGTCCAAACATCCTTGGTTTCTTTGTGTATATTGTTATTTTGATTCTCTTGCGTGGTCATGAACTACTCCTTTG
>NZ_LXHZ01000032.1 GCF_001888055.1 Rappaport israeli | reverse complement strand
TATCCGCCCCCATAACGCCTCATACTCCTGCAACACCGCCAACACCGCCTCATCCTGCAAACTCCGCCCACCATAAACCGCCAACACCCACAACTCCAACACCTCCTGCACACAGCGCCAAAACCGCTCATCAAGCCCCCCACGCACCCGATACAAATACGCAAACTCCGCCTCCCCACGCGCAAACTCTGGCAACCCATGCGCCTTCGCACCCAACACCAGCCGCTGATATAACAACCCCACCACCGCCAAATACTCTCCCTGCTCATACAACCCCCACACCCCAGACAATTCAGGCATCGCCCCCACTGGTACCCCTGCCACCACTCCCAGCGCCCCATCACCAAACCGTCGTCTTTCTCGCCAGCGCCTCCATACCAACCCCCCCATCCACATCGACACCCCCAAAGCCCCCAACACCAACCCACCTCGCAAAACCACCGCAAAATCCTCCCCATTCAAATCAGACCGCCCCACCTTATGCCCCTCATCCCCATCTTTTTTACCTGCCAACCATAAGGACTCACCTCAGGCGCCTCCATCACCCCCTGCACCCGCGCCCTATACGCCTGCCGCTCCTCCTCCGACATCGCCCACACCGCCTCCCCACGCAAACCCAACCCCAGCCAACCCAGCACCACCACCACCGCCAAACGTCGCGCCAAAGCCTTCAACCCCAAACCAATCCCCCAACCCTCCAACTGCATCCGTCCCTGCAAATAAAACGCAAACCCCACACACACAAACACCACCGACATCCCCCACGACACCAACACCCACCACAACACCAACGCCCACAAAATCCCCCTATTAAGCGCCAGAAAATCCAACCCATCCCTCATCAACCCATCCAACACCCCAAACCAATCCAAGCGCCAAGGAAACACCACCACCCCACTCACCCACACCACCGCCCCCATCAGCGCCAACCCCACCACCCAACGCCCCAATCCACCCAACGCAGAGACCACCTCCATCCGCGCACGCAAATCCTCCCCCCCCTCCAGCACACACACCGCATGGCGCATCACCCTAAAGCGCACAAAAAACCGTCGCCACAACAACTCCGCCCACCACCCACGCGCCCACATCGCCCGTTGCGCCTGCCAAACCCCTATAGCCTCCCCAGCCACCACACTCCCCAACCAACCCACCAACACCCGCTCATACAACGGCTTCAACCCCCCACCAAACCCCCCAACAGCCACAATGGCGACCCAAGCCACCCACTCACAACCCCACCAACCCCCACAATCACCAACCCCACAGGCAACCCCACCCACAACAACCCCAAACCATAACCACGCGCCAAAGCCAACCCCAACTGCCCCACCTCAACAACCGAACGCTCCCTCATACTAACGCGCAACATCATTCCCTCCGCGCCACACCCACACCCCATAACCCAACACCAGCGCCCACAACACCCCCCCCACCATAAATTTCACCTCAGGCGCCAACACCCTAGCCGACCAAAACGCCTCCACCCATGCCGCCACAAAAAACAGCCCCACCGTTACCACCAACAACGCAAACACCCGCGCCAACATCCGCCGCACCGCCACCGCCCGCGCCCAACGCGTCGGCAAAAAACAACGACCGCG
>NZ_LXHZ01000031.1 GCF_001888055.1 Rappaport israeli | reverse complement strand
CGCACATCGCACATCGCACATCGCACATCGCACATCGCACATCGCACATCGCACATCGAACATCGCACATCGCACATCGCACATCGAACCTTGCGAACTTTGCGAACTTTGCGAACTTTGCGAACTTTGCGAACTTTGCGAACTTTGCGAACTTTGCGAACTTTGCGAACTTTGCGAACTTTGCGAACTTGCGAACTTGCGAACTTGCGAACTTGCGAACTTGCGAACTTGCGAACTTGCGAACTTGCGAACTTGCGAACTTGCGGATTTGGCGGATTTGGCGGATTTGGCGGATTTGGCGGATTTGGCGGATTTGGCGGATTTGGCGGATTTGGCGGATTTGGCGGATTAGCATATTGGCGAACCTTGCAAATGCTGAACGTGAAACGTTGCGCGCTCGCGCTCTGCGGTTGGCATTAAGCATTGAATATCGGGGACGCCAGTCAATGAAATGGTGCACAACTGACGTATGCAATAACGTTGCGCTGTATTTCACATAAAACAAAACCCTGTTTCTCATATTGCAATACCACACACCGCCTAAACAACAGCTAGGCGCTCATGCGATAAAAAATATTTCTCCCCTCTAGCAATTCATCAACAATCTAGTACAATACGCGCAGTTTTATTTTTCGTAATATTAATTAATAAGGTGTTGAAATGATTAAGCTTTTACCCCCCCCGCACACTTTTCTAAATGCCATTTAGCATTGGCAATAGCGCTATTGCCATGGGCAGAAACAGGGCAAGCAGAGACAAAACTACAAGTTAAAATAGAAGATTTAGGCACCCTTAGGCGCGATCTAAACAACCCTGATGACGACAGTTTAAGCACAGGAAAAAGTTGGGCTGTTGCTATTGACCCTTCTGGCGAAGTGGTCGTGGGTTGGGCGGATAATAGCCAAAGGAATACCCATGCCAGCGCATGGCGTTATGAAGGAAAAAATGGCGTTAAGCAGTGGAGCGCCCCTGTAGATTTAGGCACGCTTAACCGCGACCTCCAAGATCCTAATGACAACAGTAAAAGTAATGGGGTTAGTCGGGCAAATGCTATTAGCGCTGATGGCAGTGCAGTGGTAGGCGAGGCATACAATGAAAGCTGGTATGGTCGTGCCAGCGTATGGCGTTATAGCAACGGTAAGTGGGGCGCCCCGTAGATTTAGGCACGCTTTTCCCCAGCTCAAGCGATCCTGACGACATTAGCAAAAGTCTTGGGAGTAGTTGGGCACGCGCTATTAGCGCCGATGGCAATGTGGTGGTCGGTAATGCACACAGTCAAGGAGGGGATCATGCCAGCGTATGGCGTTATAGCAACGGCAAATGGAGCGCCCCCGAGGATTTAGGCACGCACCAGCGCAACGCACAAAATCCCGATGACAACAGTCTAAGCACAGGGAAGAGTAAGGCACACGCCATCAACGCCGATGGCAATATGGTGGTCGGTGAAGCAGACAACAGCCAAGGGAATAGCCGAGCCAGTGTATGGCGTTATAGCAACGGCAAATGGAGCGCCCCCGTGGATTTAGGCACGCACCAGCGCAACGCACAAAATCCCGATGACAACAGTTTAAGCACAGGGAGGAGTAAGGCACACGCCATCAACGCCGATGGCAATGTGGTGGTCGGTGAAGCAAACAACAACCAAGGGAATAACCGTGCCAGCGTATGGCTAGATTTACGCACCGCAGACGATAAGCAAAATAACAGGGAGCATTGGAGCGCCCCCTTCGACCTAGGCACCCATGTCCTCGACTCCAACAACCCTAATAACACCTTAGGCAACAGTACGGCATTTGCCATCAGCAGCACTGGCGATACAGTAATAGGGAGAGCAGAGAGAGAAGCTAATAATGGTCAGCGCGAAGATCGCGCCACCCTATGGCATATCAAATTCATTAATAAAGCACAGCAACCACCCGCACAACCACCCGCACAACCACCTGCGCAACCACCTGTACAACCACCTGTACAACCACCTGTACAACCGCCTGTACAACCGCCTGCACAACCCCCTGCACAACCACCCGCACAA
>NZ_LXHZ01000013.1 GCF_001888055.1 Rappaport israeli | reverse complement strand
TGCTTCAAATGTTTTACAAAAATCATCTACTTGGCAGAAAAGTGTTGTAAGATATTCCATGTTAAAGGGCTTTTGTGATGGTTTGTTTTGTCAAAACAGTAGATTATCACAATTGCTCTTTATTTTTTAGTGGGGTGCTTATCCCGAACTCAGGTTTGTTTAATCACTATCTCTCTTAGACGCATAAAGGGAATATCTCATGGAACAGATCCCCATGATACCTAAGGAAGCTCTTTCCCCTTTTTTTCCCCTTTTTGGAGATTTTTGGCAAAAACTGAACTATACTGAATGGGACTATTTAGAACTAAATAGGATAGATTAAAATTAGGTAAGACAATGTTTTTTAGATGAAAACCTCGCCATTACCAAGAAAAAATCTATCTATTAGCAAAAATATGTTATATAACTTGACTTCTAACTTTATACTTTCTAAATCAGGAGACAAACGATGAAACGCCGTCATTTCCTAAAACTCGGCAGCGCAGCCGCTGCTGCTAGCATCTTACCGCTACACGCCCAAGACAAGCTCACCCTATGGGGGCCGCCGGTCAGCCCGACCGTTCTGCTTGCCATTGCCGCACAAATGGGCAAAGCGAAAAACATCCGCCCCTTTTCAGTTAAAAGCTGGCTCAGCCCCGATCAACTGCGCGCAGGCTTGGTCAGCGGCAGCATTCAAGCCAGCATCGTACCGAGCTACGTTGCCGCCAATTTGCGCAACCAAGGACAATCCGTCCTGCTGCACAACATCATGACCAGCGGACTGCTCTCTATCATGAGCAAAAACAGCCCGCTCGGCGAAGCGACACAACTTGTAGGACAAAAAATCGTCATGCCTTTTAAAGGCGACATGCCCGATTTAGTCATGCAAATCCTCTGCAAACGCGAAAACATCACACTCGGCGATATCACCTACACCGCCACGCCGCCCGAATCTTTAGGACTCTTCCTCAAACAAGACTTCCCTTACGCCCTTCTGCCGGAACCGCTTGCCAGCGCCTCTATCCTACGCGGCAAACAAGTCGGCATTAGCGTCGAACGCGGTATCGCATTGGACACATGGTGGAATCGCAGCTTCGGCAGCAGCAAAGGCATACCGCAGGCAGGTTTGATGATTTCCGAAACATTTGCCGCTGAAAACGCCGAATTCCTTGCCGCACTCGATCAAGACCTGCTGGATGCCGTCGATTGGGTCGCCGCCAATCCGAAAAGCGCTGCGGAAATCGCCGCCGACTACATGCCCGCCCCCGTCCCTGCGCTGCAACAAGCCCTGCCCCATTCGGCTTAGTGGCGGTCAGAAGCACGCAAATGCGCGAAGAAATCCTCCATTTCTTCCAAGAACTCTACAAACTCAATCCTAAAATCATCGGCGGCGGCGCACCCGATACCGCCTTAATTGCTTAAGACAGATAAAAAGCCGCTTCAAAGCGGCTTTTTATTATTTTAAATTAACGAAATTAAACGAAAATCAAATTTGCATATTTGTAGATATAAGAAAAGACAAATACTCTAAAATAATCACATATCTCTACGACGCTTCAAAGTATCAATCAATACTGCAAGAATAATAATCGCCCCTTTAATAATCAGCTGCCAATAAGGATCTATAGTCGGAGAAGTGAAAAAGTAGTACAAGGCGGCGAGCCGCAGACAGTACAGATAGTACGGCAAGGCGAGCCAACGCCGTAATACTTTTTCAATTCTTCGACTATACACCTAATAAATTTAAACCCTTATTTAGTAGTGCCGATGATTAAGGCACCAATTACGCACATTGGTACTGAACCGATGCCGCCGTTTAATGCTGTACCGCCAATAACCGCCGCCGCAATCGCATCTAATTCCCAAGCATTGCCATAAGAAGGATTGCCTGCGTAAGTGCGCGAGGCAAGCATGGCCCCTGCTAAACCGGCAAGCGCACCTGCTAAGGTATAAACCATAATTAAAGTCTTACGCACATTAATACCAGAGATTCGAGCCGCATTACGATTGCCGCCAATAGCATAAATGTGACGGTCAAACTGTGATTTACTCAGCAAAATATGCGAAACTACTACGACAATAATATAAATAAATACCAGTCCCGGAACATTGAAAAGTTTTAAATCGGCAATCCAAGTAAAAGCTTCGCCGCTAGCATCAATAGGACGACCGCCCGAAATAATTTGCGCTGCCCCGCGTGCAATTGTCATCATCCCTAATGTCGCAATAAAAGGAGGAATTTTACCAATAGCAGTAAAAGTACCGTTAATTTCCCCACAAATCCCGCCGATGCCTACCGCAGCCACAAAGGCGCACAAAGCTAAAAAAGCGCCGTCAGATCCTTTAACAATAATCGCCGCAACAACCGAAGCCAAAGCCACTACCGAACCTGACGACAAATCAATGCCCGTAGTAATAATCGCCATCGTCACGCCGATAGAAATAATTCCAAACATGGAAACTTGTTCTAAAATACTTAAAAAAGTTTCGAGTGAATAAAAACCGTCTATTTTCAAAGATAATCCAGCATATAACACACCTAAAATCAACACCATTCCATAAGTATTTAAAATGTGTTTAATATCAATTTT
>NZ_LXHZ01000030.1 GCF_001888055.1 Rappaport israeli | reverse complement strand
TTAAGTAATCCGACAAAATTAAATAATTACATTAATAAACTGTTTTTTTGGAGCTTGGAGCTTGGAGCTTGGAGCTTGGAGCTGGTTCAATTATTACTTAGAGATAAGAGGTAAGGATACTGTGGTTTATGTAATTATTAGGTGTTTTTTGTAATTTATTCTGTGATTGTTTTTAATAAGGAGGAGAATATAAAAAAATCTAAGGTGCTACTATTATTTAGTTTTGTGATTTGTTTTTGCGGAATCATTGCAGCTTTTACTTTGGATAAACAACCTAAAGCAATGAAAGAAATTAACGATGAGAAAATCCTCCGAAAATATATTGACATTCTTTCCTGCGTTCCAGAACAGCAAATAGATAAAGAAGTTATATTTGCCGAAGCTATGAAGCAGTATTGGCAGTATAAGATGGACAAACTTTGGGATGAAGATAAAAATCTAAATAATATTCATAACTTCCCCTATAGAGTGGAAATAGTTGAAGATCATTGCGGATTGAAATTCAACTGGAGGGGTAAACCGTCAAAAATGACTAAAGAAACTTGCTATCCATGGGTGGTGTCTTACAAAGATTTGGATGAACTTTTTCAAGCTCTTCTAAGTCATAAATTTGAATTTCACGGAAATCATAGAGAATATGTTGAAAGTGCATTTCGTCAAAGAATGTATTCTCTTAATGCTAAACCATATAATCCGAAAACCGATGCCAATATTTACTTAGGGGAGCAAAACTTTTCAATCATCAAAAGAGATGGTGCAACTTATACAGATTTTTATCCAGCGGATTGTTGTAGTTTATTATCTTATCAAGAAATAGCAGAAAAAGATGAGAATTATAAAGGAGGAGATTATTTTCTACATTTTATATTTCCTTCCTTACCTAGGGAAGTTTTAACTCAGATTTATTTTTTAGAAATTCGAGCATATACTATAGATGATGTTCAGTATGATGCTGCGTATGAAGGTCTGGGGGCTAATCTTCGTTTAGATTACAATGAAGAGGGGGAGAAGAATAGATTTTTTGAGAGTAAAGAAAAATATAGCTATTCCTACTATCCTGTTTCTCTTTGTGGTAAGGGTATTTTTTCACGATTTTTATTGCAATAGAATGTTGGACAGATTTTATTGTGTTTTTTCAACAAACTGTAGAGGGAAAAACTGATGAGCCTTTGATTGAACTGACACAGATTTCTGAACGCCCTCAAAAACTACCACAGATAATACAAGAGTTGGATAATATCGCTTATCGCTTATCGCTTATCGCTTATCGCTTATCGCTTATCGCTTATCGCTTATCGCTTATCGCTTATCGCTTATCGCTTATCGCTAGTTAGTCGGGTTGTGCTTGGCTATGCGTTGTTCTTTTTCTGTGAGTTGTTGGGTTAGCTTTTCCATGGGAGGCTTCTTTAGGTTTGGGGATAAAATAACGGCTCTGGTGTCAGTGCCAGTGGGGGTGAAGGATACTTCGCGGATAACGGCGTTTTCAAAGTGTTTGACAGGCGCGCCCTCTAGTGTGCCTCCATTAATCACCGTGTCTTGTTGTTGCTCGGTAACGCTACCACTTTCTATGTAGACGCTGAGTTGCCATTCCAGCCCGCCATCCGACACTTGAATGATGTCTTGGGTGGGTGAGTTGTGATTATCAACTTAAAATTCAAAATTAATTTTCTTGATGATTGATGTGATTAAATGTATTATTTGAGATATTTACCCGCAAGGTCAACCATGGAGAATTATTGATGGCATCTTTACTTTTTGTCGAAAAATCAAATGGGCAAATTAATAATCAACTTTCCACAAATGCTGGAGAGCGTGTTGAAATAGCTGCTAAGCCTGGAGAAATCTATGATCTTATTGATCCACAAACAGGCACTACCGTAAGTGACATTGCCGCAGAGCGCTTAAACGATGATTTGCTTATTTTTAGTGATAGCTATGATACGCAAGTGCTTATTAAAGATTTTTGGAATGGAGAGTGTTTGCCTGATATTAGCCAATGTTATGCCATACTTCAAGTTCCAGGTGCAGAAGGTGCGGTTGGTGAAGTTGTGCTTACTCAACAAGGTCCTGTGCTTTCTCATCTACTTGCTGGTGAAATTGGTACACTTGGTTCAGGCACGCCAGCAGCTTATCTTGCGGGTAGTGCAGCAGGCACCGCTAGTGCAATTGGCGCTGCTAGTACGGTTGCTGCATCAGGTCTTGGTGCGACGACAGGTCTTGCTGCACTTGGTGTGTTAGGCGCAGCGGGAATTGCTGTCGCTGCAAGTGGTGGTTCAAGTAAAAAATCTAATAACATTAGCATAGAAGCGCCTAATGCGCCTGATGCTCATGTTTCAAAAGATAGAAAAACAGTTAGTGGTAAGGCACAGCCTAATAGCACTATTAAAATTGATACTGACAGAGACGGCGTAGCAGATATTACAACGACAGCTGATGCTAATGGAAATTTCAGTGTTGATGTGAGCAATAATCCATTAAGACCAGGACAAAATATTGATGTTACTGCGACAGACTCAGCAGGCAATCAATCTTCCAATGCTACAATCACTGCGCCTATTGATTCGACAGGGTCTGTCAATACTGGTAGTACAGGTGGTTCAAGTGGTTCAAGTGGCGGTTCTTCTCAGCCTAGTCCACAGCAACCTACTCCGCCAGCCCCTGGTTCAAGTGGCGGTCTTCTCAGCCTAGTCCACAGCAACCTACTCCGCCAGCCCCTGGTTCAAGTGGCGGTTCTTCTCAGCCTAGTCCACAGCAACCTAATCCGCCAGCCCC
>NZ_LXHZ01000029.1 GCF_001888055.1 Rappaport israeli | reverse complement strand
CACTTTACTGACAGGCAAGAAAAAGAATATGAAATCCCCGCCCCAAAGCCCTGAACAAAAAAGGTTGTTAAAACAAAGAGGTGCTGTTGAAACAATTTTTGATCAGTTAAAGAATCTATGCCAAATTGAACATACTCGCCATCGTTTAGAGAAGGGATTTTTGTTGAATCTGATTTCTGGATTAACAGCATATTGCTTGTTTGCGTATAAGCCGCAGATGTTTGGGAAGAATGCTTTGGTGGCTGCTAAATAGAGGTGGCTTATCCCGAACTCAGGTTATGAAAACGTGCGCAAAAATTATTTTATTCTCTATCTGAATTATCTGTATTTCGACTTGGTGAAATGGGCGTATTTGCAAGCCAGCGTCCTCTTTCCCTACATTGCGCTCGGGCCGAGCCTGATTGCCGGCGCCTTGACCTTGGGCATCATGCAGCAAATCGTGCGCGCTTTTGGTAAAGTGGAAGGCGCGTTTCAGTTTCTCGTCGTTTCATGGGGCAATATTGTCGAGCTGATGTCGATTTACAAGCGCCTCAATGCCTTTGAAAAAACCTTGAAGGAGTAAAGCATGGATTTTCAGCCGCTGCCACGTGAGGCTTTGCAGGAACAAATGGCAAATCTTGCCTTAATGATACTGCTACTTGTCTTGCCGCTTTATGTAGGCTTGATATTTGTTCTGTTCTCAATGTTTTCCCAATCGGAAACCTTCTTTTTAAAGGCTTTGTTTTGGGGCGCTATTTTGGCGCTTGCTTCTGCTGCTTACGGCCGCTATTTCTGCGTCCTGCGCCATCGCCGCTGTCAATGGCGGCTGGATAATCATAGTCTTTGTTTTCATATCGGCTTGTGGCAGCGTCATGAATATTACATTGCGCGTTCGCGCGTGCAATATGTGGACGTTCGGCAAGGGCCTTTGGAACGCCGTTTCGGGGTCAGTCAATTGTTTATCCATACCGCCGGCGGCATGAATGTCGTTGTTCTTAGAGGCTTATTGTATGAAGACGCGCAAGCGGTACGCCATGAACTGATTGGCGAGCATGCACCGCCTGCCGGCGGATTTGCCTCATGACGGCTTTTGAACTGGGCGTCGCCTTAAATGCCCTGACACCGCGCCGCCTGCACCGTCATTCATGGCTCTTTATTACGATAAATCTCGTGATCGGCAACGTCATACCGCTGGCGCTGGGCTTATGGCAGCAATTTCGCGACCCGACGGCGACCAGCATTATCTTGATTCTTGCCGCTCTGCTGATTGTGCTGCCCTTGGTGCATGCGCTTTCCTACCGCCTGCATATCAGCGGCGAAGATATCGTCATTTATAGCGGTCGCCTGTTTAAATCCGTGCGCCATGTGCCGCTGGCGAATCTACATAATGTCAATCTGCGCCGCAATGTTTTGCATCGTTGGCTGGCGGTGGCGGAAGTGCGGCTTGAAACCGCGGGCAGCGGCGGCGAATCCGAAGCCGTATTGCGCGTACTTTCTTTAGAAGACGCGCAGCATTTGCAGCGCTATCTGCTCAGCCAGCAGCAAAGCCAATCATCGCCGCATCACTCCGCCCTCGCACAGACGGAAGCGCAAATCCCGCATACCGGCGATAATCTGCTGCCCCTGCCGCACGGCGAACTCATCCGCCTTGGCTTAAGTACTAACCAAGGCTTGGGCATCTCCGCCTTTATCTTTTATGTATTCATTGAGTTTCAGGATTATGACCGCATGGTAGCGTGGATTGGCGGGCGTCTGTTTGACAGTCTGTGGCTGACGGAAATCTTGAGCCGCTGGTGGATCATGGCATTGCTTGCCCTCTTTGTCCTATGGATATTGAATAAACTCTCCGCCATTCTCTTTGTTTATTTAGGCTACAGCCATTTCACGCTCTTAGACAGCGGCGGCGAACGCATTCAGCAGCAACGCGGACTGCTGACCCAACACAGCAGCCATATCCGCAAAACCCGCATACAGGTCTGGCGCATCCAGCAAAATCCCAGCTTGCGCCTGTTTAAGCGTTACCGCATCAGCATCGATACCGCCGTCATGGACGGCGGCAAAGGCGGCGAGCGCGGCATCAGTCTGTTAGTGCCGATTGCCGAGCAGGAGACGATTCAAAGCCTGCTCCGGCATTGGCAACTGCCGTATTTTACGCAGGTGCAGCGATTAGCGGCGCGGGCATGGCGCAGAATCTTCATTGCCTATGTCTTTAAGAGCAGTCTTTATTGCGGCATCTTAGCACTGGGCTTGGTCGGTTTCTCCGAAAAAATTCCCGTGCAATCCGCTGCGTGGCTATGGCTTGCCCTGATACCGCTGCAATTGATTGCCGCCGTAAGGCGCGCCGCCTTTGCCGGCTGGCATTGCGAAAAAGGCTATTTCTTCTACCGCGACGGCTGGCTGTGGCGGCATTGGCATATCATCGCTTTGAAAAACATCCATGCCATCGCCCTGCAACATAATTACTTTGACCGCCGCTACCGCATGGCAAGCCTTATCCTCGACAGTATGGGTTGCAGCGCCTTAAACCGTCCCTTTGCCATTCGCTACCTGCCGCAGGAAACCGCAAAAATTTTGGCGAAACTGCTGTGGCAGCGCCAAATCAAACAATCGGCGAAACAATGAATACGAGGTGGGGCAAACCTGCCGTATTTTTCATGCTTTATCGTCGGAGAAGTGAAAATTAAAGTATAGTAAATTCATGGCAAAATTAATCATTTTTCAGTAGAGAGGTCGGATACTTGTATCCGACATTACTTAAAATATAAATTTGTCGGATTTAAAAATCCGACCTACTTCTCTATAAATTAGCAGCTTAAATATTTACATCCAACACAATTTGTCATGACCCGTGCTTTCTAGCGTAAACACCCTAAACTAAGGTTGAAAATATAATGTTCGCATTTGTCATGAATCGACTATACAAGGCTGCGAGCCGCAGACAATACAAGAGCCTACGGCAAGATGAGCCAAGTCCGTAATACTTTTTCAATCCTTCAACGATAGCATATCCCCTAATGCCGCCACCCCGCCAACATCAAACGCGTTTTTAATCCCCAATAGCTACTCAAGCCGGTGGTGCTGTGTAGCACCCGCCCCTGCCGCACCAGCACGATAGTCGGTGTAACCTGCATTTGCCATTGCCGCGACAAACTGCCGTCGGCATCATTAATATTGTCAAAATGCCAAGCCTGCTTATCCAAATAAGCGCGAATATCGGCATCGCTGCCCGACTGCACCGCCACGCCTAAAACCGCCACCCCGTCTTCATGCAGTTTCTGTATCACCGGAGAAGTATGGCGGCATATGCCGCACCAGCTGCCCCAAAAATACAACAGCACCGTTTGATTGCTACTGTGCTGCGCCAAGGTAAGCGAACTGCCGGATAGCGTAGAAAGCGGATGCGCAGCGGCATCCAAAGGTGCAGAAGGACGACGCCAGTAATCCGCGGCAACACTTAAGACCGCCAAGAACAAGGCAAATTGCAGAATATTTTTAACAATCGATTTGAGGATTTTGTGCATAGAAGAAAAATGTCAGTCGAATAACATGTTTTATATATTGAAATTGCATCAACGTGCCCAACATGCGCTTTCTTTTAAAATGACTAAGCCAAACCTTGGAAAGCACAAGCATTTTCAGATCATTACTATCGACTGAATATCATATAGTCGGAGAAGTGAAAAAGTAGTACAAGGCGGCGAGCCGCAGACAGTACAAGAGCGCACGGCAAGGCGAGCCAACGACGTAATACTTTTTCAATTCTTCGACTATGGCATCAAGCCATACGATAGGATAAACGCTATTCAGTGCTCTGGATTGCCAGGCTTTAAGTTGTGGGATAAGTTGGTCAGTGATACTGCTGATGGCAGCTTCTG
>NZ_LXHZ01000019.1 GCF_001888055.1 Rappaport israeli | reverse complement strand
TAATTCCGCCAATCGTCAAATCCGTCAATCGTCAAATCCGCAAGTTCGCTAGGCTGGAGGCGCTGGGAGAGTTGGAGGGTTGAGGTCTTATAAGCTCAGCGCTTGCGATGGGGGATTTTGCGGTGATGCGGTTAGGTGGGGCTGTTGGGTTGTGTGTTAGAGATAAGGGAAATAAGAAAAATAAGGGATGTTTAAGCGTGTGATGGGGATTAATTGGCTGTGGTGGGGTTGATTGAGGGGATGGGAGGTTGCCCTACCGTTTGAGGGTTGGATGGGCGGTAGGGCGTATGGTTTGGGTGGGCGGTTATTGGGCGCTATTGGGGGGTGTCTAGGTTGCTGTGGAGGTCGATAATCCAGATTTCGGATTGACTTCCTAGGCGTAGGGGGATGCCCCAAAAGCCGTAACCAGAGCTAACGAGGACGTGGGTTTGGTTGATTTGTTCGTGACCGTAGCTGACGCGGTTTAGGGCGCTGACGATGAGGTTGGCGGGGAATATTTGTCCTTTGTGGGTGTGTCCTGAAACTTGTAGGTCGATGTTGAGTTGGGTGTTTTCGTTAATTTGGCTGGGGCGATGGTCTAGGAGGAGGATGGGGCGTTCGGGGTGGGGTTTGTTGATGGAGAATGTGGGTGGGTTGGCGGGTGGTGTCGTGGTCGTCTAGGCGTCCGATGATATCGAGGTGGTGTGTTGGTTGTTTTTGCTGACGGTGATGCTGGCGACTTGGTCGTTTAGGAGGAGGGCGCCTGCGTTGGTGATGGCTTGGGTGATTGAGGTGTAGGCGCTATTTTGGTAGAGGTCGTGGTTGCCTAGGGTGGCGATGGTGGCGGTGGTGGGGGTGGTGAAGACTTGGCGGAGGGTTGGTGCCATTTGCTGGCGCTCAAAGGCTTGGGTGTTGTCGTCCATGATGTCGCCAGGGATTAATAGGAGGTCGATGTTTTCTTGGCTGAGGATTTGTTGGAGGCGTTGGAGTTGGCGGTTGCCGAAGAGATCGCCGAGGTGGAGATCGGTGATGAGTGCAAGGCGTACGGGAGCTGGCATGGCTTTGGGGATGGTGAGGCTTAGGCGGTGGATGGTGGGTTGGTAGGCGTTATATAGGGCGAGGATGAGAAGTCCTGCGAGGGTGGATAGGGCGATGAGGCGTTGGGGGGGTGGGGGTTAGGGGGGTGAATTTGGTTTAAAAGGAGGAGCGCTGGGGCGGCGAGGGCAGTGGCGAGGATGCCAATCCATAAGAGGGCAAACCAGAGGGTAAACAGGCGAAAATGTCCGCTTAGCATGAAGAGGAAGCTGGCGTTGCTGAGTAGGAAAAAGGTGAGGGCGATGCTACGAAAGGAGAGGGCGGTGTAGGGGGCGCAAAAACCAGTGGAGGGTGTGGGCATGGGCGGTGTTGATGAGTTGTAGAATAATGATGATGGCGATAAGTAGAAGGGGAAAGCGCATGGGAGTTCCTTGGGCGTTTTTGCTGTAGGGGTTTGATAAAAAGCGCGCTATGATACCAAATTTGGGCGCGTGGTTTGTAGCGTGGTTTTTTTGTTTGTCTTTAGGAGGCTGTATGGGATTGATGCGTTTGGTGTTAAATGGGATTTGGTTTGTTTTTGGTGGGTTTTTTTGGCGTTGGGGTGGTGGTTTGCTGCTGTGATTATGGTGTTGACGATTGTGGGGATTCCGTGGGCGCGGTCGGCGGTTATGATGGGGCGGTTTATGCTGTGGCCGTTTGGATATGAGGCGGTATCGCGTAAGACTTTAACAGGGCAAAAGGATTTGGGGACGGGGGCGCTGGGTTGTGTGGGGAATGCGATTTGGTTTGTGTTGGCAGGGTGGTGGTTGGCGATTGGGCATTTGTTGTCAGCGATTTTCTGCGCGTTAACGATTGTGGGGATTCCGTTTGCTTGGAAGCATTTGATGATGATTGAAATTTCGCTCATGCCAGTTGGCAAGTCTATTGTTTCAGTTAATCGTACGGGGCAATAAAGCGCCTGTAGTGGGGTGCTTGCGCTTTAAAATTTGTTAACTTACTATAGCTGGTCTTTTTTATTTGAGGAGTTGGATATGTTGGCGTTGGTGAGATTTTCAGCGTGGGTGGGGCGTACGTTTGCTTTGTGGGCGGTGGTGTTTGCGGTGTTGGGGTTTGTTTTTCCGCAGGGGTTTGTGGGGTTGAAGGCGGCGATTGTGCCTGTGCTGGGGGTGATTATGTTTGGCATGGGGTTGACGCTGGAGTTGCGCGATTTTGCGGAGGTGGTGCGTCGTCCGTTGCCAGTGTTGATTGGGGTGGTGGCGCAGTTTTTGATTATGCCGTTGTTGGCGTTGTTGCTGGTGTGGGTGTTTGCTTTGCCAGCGGAGGTGGCGCTGGGGGTGATTTTGGTAGGCTGTTGCCAGGGGGGACGTCTAGTAATGTGATGACGTTTTTAGCCCGCGGTGATGTGGCTTTGAGTGTAACGATTACGGCGATTTCAACGCTATTAGCCCCAGTGGTTACGCCGTTGTTGTTGCAATTATATGCAGGGACATTGGTTGAGATTGAATTGTTGCCTATGATGTGGACGATTGCAAAGATTGTGTTGTTGCCTATTGCGGCTGGGGTGGGGTTGCAGCGGTTGTTGGGGATGCGTTTGCAGCTTGTGGTGTCGGTGTTGCCGTTGGTTTCGGCGGTGGGAATTGCTTTGATTATTGCTATTGTGGTGGCGTTGTCGCAACAAAAGATTGCCCAAACAGGGATGCTAATGTTTGCGTTGGTGATGTTGCATAATGGGTTGGGTTATTTGCTGGGCTTTGTGTTGGGCAAATTGTGTGGCTTTGGGGTGGCGCAACAGCGCGCGATTATGATTGAGGTGGGCATGCAAAATAGCGGGCTTGGCGCGGCGTTGGCGACAAAGTTTTTTGACCCAATTTCTGCTGTGCCTAGTGCGTTATTTAGTGTTTGGCATAATATTAGTGGCGCGCTTTTGGCGAATTTCTGTGCTAAGCGCGTAGAAGAGCACTAGGCGCTGGGTTTGGTTTATGTAAGGAGAGAGGGATGCAAAAGCGGTCGTTAATCAGTGGGGCGTTTGTGGTAACGGGGACGGTGGTCGGGGCTGGAATGTTGGCGCTGCCAACGGCGATGTCAGGGATTTGGTTTGTGCCATCGTTGGCGGTGCTGGGGTTAACGTGGTTGTGTATGATTTGCTCGGGGTTGATGATTTTAGAGGCGAGTACGCATTATCCGTTAGAGGCGAATTTCACGACGATTGTGCGCGATTTATTAGGGCGCAGTTGGAATCTCATTAATGGGATAACGCTGGCATTTGTGCTTTATATCGTAACTTATGCCTATATTGCGGTGGGTGGGGATTTAACCCAAACCCATTTCAACGCGCTATTAGGAGAGGGGCGAGCGCTGGAATATTGGCAGGGTCAGACGATTTTTTTTGTGGTGTTGGCGTTGTGTGTAACGCTTTCGCGCGCCTTAACAGCGCAATTTAATATGCTGTTGGTGGGGGGAATGTTTGTTTTATTTTTGCTGGCGGTGGTGGGATTGTTGCGCCATGTGTCGCTAGAGACATTGCTTAATCAACAGCGCCTAGATAGCGCCCAAGCGCCCCAATATTGGCGCTATGTTTGGGTAGCATTGCCCGTAGCGCTAACCTCATTTGGCTTTCAATCCACCGTGCCAAGCGTGCGCCAATGGTTTGCAGGCGATAATAAACGCACAGCAATTGCCGTGATATTAGGCGGTGGATTTGCGCTGGCGATTTATATTTTGTGGCAAATCGCCATTCAAGGAAACCTACCGCGTCATGCCTTTGCCCCTGTTATCGCCGCTGATGGTCAGGTTTCGGTACTATTACAGACCCTAGCGCCCTACTTGCCTTTAGCCAGTAAAATTGGCGGTTGGTTAGTGTGGTTTACCTACCTAGCCATTGCAACCTCTTTTTTAGGCGTAACCCTAGGCTGATGGACTACATTGCCGATTTATTCCAATGGCATGCGCCAAAAGACCGTTTTAAAGCCGCCGCGCTAACCTTCCTACCGCCCTACATTCTTTGCGTATGGAAACCGTATGGATTTGTAACCGTCATTGGGTATGCTGGCATGGCTGTTGCGGTGTGGGCGCTAATCGTGCCTGCGCTCATGCTATTTAAAGCGCGTAAAAAATTCCCCGCAAGCGATTATCGCCTATCAGGCGGACACTGGATGGGGTTATTAGTCTTATTATTTGGACTAATAAACATCGTGGCGCATTTGTTGAAAGAATTTGGCAAAGTCCCTGTTTTCATACCCTAACGCATGCTCATTTATTTATTAGATTGCATTGGCATCATTGCTTGTAGCATCGCTGCCAGCATGCTCGCCAAGCGTGTTGGCTTTGACCTATCAGGCGCCATATTAGTTGCAGTAGTTGGGTCTATTGGTGGTGGCACCACGCGCGATCTGCTCCTAAACCGCCACCCCCTCTTTTGGCTTCACCAACCCAGCTACCTCATCCTCATCACCCTAACCGCCCTCCTTGTGCAAATTTTTTATCACACCTTCGACAAACTCAACAAACCCCTACGCCTTTTTGACGCCATAGGGCTAGCCGCTTTTTCAGTCATAGGATTTAATGCCGCCCACACGCAACAAATGAGCGCCCCCATTATCGTCCTAATGGGCATGATAACCGCCGTAATCGGTGGCATCTTGCGCGACATCATCTGCCATCAATTACCCCTAGTACTACGCCAAGAAATTTATATCTTTGCCAGCATCCTAGGCGGTTTATTGTATCTAGCGCTACAAGCCTTAAACACCCCCGACGCCGTGCGCGATATCGCCAGCATGAGCATTATTTTTATCATCCGCATGCTAGCGATTAAATACCATTGGAACCTCCCCAACCTCACCCTCAAACCCTAACCGCCCAAAAACGTCAACCAACAGACAAAAAAAAGTCAGTAGAGCAATGATTGCGCTATTAGATAGCGCCCCCAGCGCTTGAAATATCCCCAGAGCCCTAAAAACCCACCTACCAGCAAGACAACAACCCACCCTCACCGCCACCACAAGCAAAAAATCCATAGAGAACCCCCGACGCTTAACAGTATCCTCGCAGCA
>NZ_LXHZ01000009.1:0-2500 GCF_001888055.1 Rappaport israeli | reverse complement strand
AAACCGAGCGATCTATCCATGGGCAGGTTGAAGGTTGAGTAACATCAACTGGAGGACCGAACCCACTAACGTTGAAAAGTTAGGGGATGACCTGTGGATAGGAGTGAAAGGCTAAACAAGCTCGGAGATAGCTGGTTCTCCCCGAAAACTATTGAGGTAGTGCCTTGTGGATTGACTTACGGGGGTAGAGCACTGTTTCGGCTAGGGGGTCACACCGACTTACCAACCCGATGCAAACTCCGAATACCGTAAAGTTTTACCACAGGAGACACACGGCGGGTGCTAACGTCCGTCGTGGAGAGGGAAACAACCCAGACCGCCAGTTAAGGTCCCCAAATTATAGTTCAGTGGGAAACGAAGTGGGAAGGCTTAGACAGCTAGGAGGTTGGCTTAGAAGCAGCCATCCTTTAAAGAAAGCGTAATAGCTCACTAGTCGAGTCGTCCTGCGCGGAAGATTTACCGGGGCTAAACTATATACCGAAGCTGCGGATACGTGTTTACACGTATGGTAGGGGAGCGTTGTGTAGGCCGATGAAGGTGTGTTGTAAAGCATGCTGGAGGTATCACAAGTGCGAATGCTGACATGAGTAACGATAATGCGGGTGAAAAACCCGCACACCGAAAACCCAAGGTTTCCTGCGCAACGTTAATCGGCGCAGGGTGAGTCGGCCCCTAAGGCGAGGCAGAAATGCGTAGTCGATGGGAAACAGGTTAATATTCCTGTACTGATTATAACTGCGATGGGGGGACGGAGAAGGCTAAGCTAGCACACTGTTGGATATGTGTGTTTAAGTGCGTAGGCAGAAATCTTAGGCAAATCCGGGATTTCAATGCTAAGACATGATGACGAGCTCTTACGAGAGTGAAGTAGCTGATGCCCTGCTTCCAGGAAAAGCCTCTAAGCTTCAGGTTATAACAACCGTACCCCAAACCAACACAGGTGGGTGGGATGAGAATTCTAAGGTGCTTGAGAGAACTCGGGTAAAGGAACTCGGCAAAATGATACCGTAACTTCGGGAGAAGGTATGCCCTTGATGGTGAAAGACTTGCTCTGTAAGCTATTGAGGGTCGCAGAGAATAGGCCGCTGCGACTGTTTATCAAAAACACAGCACTCTGCAAACACGTAAGTGGACGTATAGGGTGTGACGCCTGCCCGGTGCCGGAAGGTTAAATGATGGGGTGAGAGCTCTTGATTGAAGCCCCGGTAAACGGCGGCCGTAACTATAACGGTCCTAAGGTAGCGAAATTCCTTGTCGGGTAAGTTCCGACCTGCACGAATGGCGTAACGATGGCGGCGCTGTCTCTACCCGAGACTCAGTGAAGTTGAAATCGCAGTGAAGATGCTGTGTACCCGCGGCAAGACGGAAAGACCCCGTGAACCTTCACTACAGCTTGACACTGAACATTGAAATAAGTTGTATAGGATAGGTGGGAGGCTTTGAAGCAAAAACGCTAGTTTTTGTGGAGCCAACCTTGAAATACCACCCTGCTTATTTTGATGTTCTAACGTAGGTCCCTTATCGGGATTGCAGACAGTGTCTGGTGGGTAGTTTGACTGGGGCGGTCTCCTCCCAAAGAGTAACGGAGGAGTGCGAAGGTGACCTCGTCACGGTCGGAAATCGTGGCAAGAGTGCAAAGGCAGAAGGTCGCTTAACTGCAAGACATACTAGTCGAGCAGGTACGAAAGTAGGTCTTAGTGATCCGGTGGTTCTGAATGGAAGGGCCATCGCTCAACGGATAAAAGGTACTCCGGGGATAACAGGCTGATTCCTCCCAAGAGTCCATATCGACGGAGGAGTTTGGCACCTCGATGTCGGCTCATCACATCCTGGGGCTGTAGCAGGTCCCAAGGGTATGGCTGTTCGCCATTTAAAGTGGTACGCGAGCTGGGTTCAGAACGTCGTGAGACAGTTCGGTCCCTATCTGCCGTGGGCGTTGGAAATTTGAGGGAAGCTGCTCTTAGTACGAGAGGACCGGAGTGGACGAACCTCTGGTGTACCGGTTGTCATGCCAATGGCATTGCCGGGTAGCTATGTTCGGACGGGATAACCGCTGAAAGCATCTAAGCGGGAAGCCCCTCCCAAGATTAGATTTCCCTAGACGCTAGACGTCTCTAAAGATCCGTTGAAGACTACGACGTTGATAGGCTTGGTGTGGAAGTGTAGTAATACATGAAGCTAACAAGTACTAATTGATCGTGAGGCTTGATCATACAACGCTCAAGTTATTTTTAAGCTTTCAGTTTGTTGTTTAATGCACTTGATTAAAATATTATCTTATGAAAATATCGTCTTAAGTGTGCTAATTGAATGTTTGATTAATTGATATTCAATCAGTTAGTCTATGACGACTTTGTCGTCTTACCGGTTTTCCTGACGGCCATAGAGCTGTGGTACCACCTGATCCCATGCCGAACTCAGTAGTGAAACGCAGCATCGCCGATGGTAGTGTGGGGCCTCCCCATGTTAGAGTAGGTCACCGTCAGGTTTTTATGATAAG
>NZ_LXHZ01000028.1 GCF_001888055.1 Rappaport israeli | reverse complement strand
ACCCCCCAAAGCCACACCCAAACCCCAGCCAACCCCCAATGGCACCACCACCCTCACCCCAAAACCCTCCAACTCCTTAACACCCACCAACCCAACCAAACCCTCGCCCAGCGCCACACCCTCATCCAATTTCTCAAAGCCAACCACCTAAACCACCAAAAAGAAAGCCTGCAATACTGGCAACACCTCCTCCACCCCCTCACCACCGCCACCATGCTCCTACTCGCCCTCCCCTTCGTCTTTAATCACAGCCGCCACAGCCAACAAAGCACCCGCCTCATCATCGGCATCCTCCTAGGCACCAGCTACTACATCCTCTCAGGCATCCTCGCCAACCTCACCCTCCTCCTACACCTCCCAGCGCCCCTTGGCGCCCCTCCTCCCCCTAATCCTATTTGCCCTCCCCCCCCTCTACTGGCTACAGCGCCATTAACCCCCAACCAACCCAAGGACAACCTCATGAACACAAACAAAACCCTCCTCATCTTCGACCTAGACGGCACCCTCATCGACAGCCTCCCAGACATCAGCGCCGCCCTCAACACCGCCCTAAGCCAACACCACCTCCCCACCCAAACCCCAGAGAAAATCCGCACATGGATAGGCAAAGGCACCACCATCCTCATCCAAAACGCCCTCCACCACATCCAGCAAACCCCCGCCAGCGAAGAACAAATCCACTCCCTGCAAACCCACTACCTTACCGCCTACCAACAACATCCCATCCGCCACACCACCCCCTATCCCCACTCCCACCAAACCCTGCAACAACTCGCCCCCCACTACACCCTCGCCCTGTGTAGCAACAAACCCCGCGCCCTCATCGACCCCATCCTCCAACACCTCAACTGGCACTCATACTTTAACCTCATCCTAGGCGGCGACAGCTCAAACAACGCAAACCCCATCCTGCCCCCCTCCTCTACATTTGCCAACACCTCAACCACCCCCCCAAACAAACCTACCTCATCGGCGATTCAGAAAACGACCTCATCGCTGGACAACGCGCCCACATCGACACCCTCGCCCTCACCCACGGCTACCACCACGGACAACCCCTAAGCCAACACCACCCCAAAGCACAATTCGACACCCTCCAACACCTCACCGCCTACCTACTCCCAAGCTAAGCACCGCAAAAACCGCCCCACAAACCAACAAAGCCACCGCGAATAAAAACCGCACATAAAAAAGCCAGTCAATAGACTGGCTCTAATCCACCCCCAATTTTAAAATAACTACTTCACCACCCTATCCGTAATCTCACACCGCCCATTAGCGCCCACCACAGGATGCGGCGCAGCAGTAGGCGTAGACCCAATATTGCAGAAAATCCATTTATCTCCTGGTTTCTTAGGCGTAACCGCAAAAGTCTGCCGCCCCAACTGACCCGTAGGCAAATTAGCATTTGAGAAAGAAACCTCATCAACCTTTACCCCAAAACTCGATCCACGCGACCCACTCCTCCCCCGAAAACCCCCCCACCTCACCACTGGCGCAAGATTTACTATTTGCAAACGCCGCCTTCAAACTAATTCTCTTTTCTTTATTACTACTCTCTTTTAATTCAAACAACATATCCCTTGCTACGCCAATCGCCTCCAGCAAACACGCCTTATTTGCCGCATTTTTTGTATAGTGTTGATAAGAAGGTATAGCAATCGCAGCCAAAATCCCAATAATCGCCACAACAATCATCAACTCAATCAACGTAAAACCTTTTTCTCTATTCATACCCTACCCTTTAATAAATTTCTACAAAACCCAATCCCCACAAAGCGCGATTATAAAGAAAAGCCCAGACAAGCGCGATGAAATATTTCCCCAATACAATAAAACCACCCACTACTTAACAGTATCCTCGCAGCGGTAGCATTGCCAGCGTATCAAAACTACACCAAGCGCTCTTCTGATACTGCGTGTTTAGCAGAGACCAAAGCTTATGCAAACGTTTTATATACTTGGATGGTTGATCCAAGCGCTGACTCTATTCGTGGAGCAGAGCCAGCTGCGCCAACAGGTGGTGCTTGTGCTAGCATTACAAAAGTAACAGGAACAAGCGGATCAGGAAATGCTCAAACAACCGTAATTAAAGGTGTAAATGGCACGCCTAAAAATGGTACAGGTAGTTTTGCAGTATGTAATTTCGCTACAAATGCAAGCTGCACTCTAACTGGTACTAGGTTGAGCTAATTTTTAAAAATTAACTTACCTCTCAAAAGTAAGTGGAAAGACCCTCTAATTAGAGGGTCTTTTTGTATGGATAGAATCGGATTAGGATTCATAGCCAACTTGTTTTTTATGCGCAAAAATTTTTTATGCGCAAAAAGAAAGCGCCATTTGGCGCTTTCTTTTATACAAACCTAAGCCTCCATTGCCACTTGGTTTTGCAGGTGGGGTTTTACCTTTTAAATTAACTTTGCCGTGATAGCCCGATAAGAATCGTTCTATCACGGCAAGCAGCTAATTTCTTAACCTAGATAAACCTAGAGGGATTAACGACCCTGAACGCCTTTAGTCGTTACTTCACAAGAACCACCTCTAGTAATGTTACACTCGATGAATTTATCACCAGGAGCTTTAGGGCTGAAAGCAATTATTGTATTGGTAGCATCAGAACCCAAAGTTACTGCAGTATTTGGAACGGTAGTTGCCGCAACTGCGTCAGCTGTCGCTGCGCCAACTGCTGCGCCAGTACAAGCTGAATTATTTTTATAGATTGTGTCTAATGCAGTACCTGTAGTGCCTGTAGTGGTGTTAGGATCTTGCAATTCAACAACAACTTGCCCTGATGCACTGCGCGCTTCAGCTAAGCAAGCATTATTCGCAGAGCGCTTGGTGTAGTTTTGATACGCTGGCAATGCTACCGCTGCGAGGATACTGTTAAGGGTTTACCTTTTACGTTTACTGAAAAAGTTTTTTATATTATTTACTTAACAAAAATTGTCACCTTATCCGCGCAAATCGTCAGCTGATGTTAATCTTGCTACTTTAAACCCATATGGCTATAAAATCCGCGTCAAGGTCTATTTCGCGCTAGATATCCCCAGCACCCAGCCCAACCAACACACCACCGCCTGCCGTATTTCGTCGCATCAAACCGCCCCGCACCCCAACCACACTACACCGCATGACGCATTTTGTCATACGGCTTGCCACTTTTTAGCACCCCATAAGCCACCGTTAATATCTTCCGCATCACCGCAATCACAATCTCCTTGCGACGTTTACCGCTTGCCAGCAAACGTTCGACAAACGGCACAAACGCCCTATAGCGCCCAAAACTCACCACCAGCGCAGGCATAAACAGCGCCTCACGCAACACCGCCTTCCCATAGCTCCCAATCCGCGCCTTAGCGCGCACACTCGTCCCCGACTCATGCAATTTAGGCGCAAGACCAGCAAAACTCGCCACCTTCTTTGCGCTCTCAAAGCCCGACCCATCGCCCAAATACGCCAATAAAAACGGCACCGTCTTCTCCCCCACCCCTGGCACAGACAACAACAACCGCGCCCGCGCCTTCAACACCGCCGACCCCTCAATAAACGCCATCACCTGCGCCTGCACCCTCGCCAAAGCCCCCTGCCAAAACGCCACACACTCCGCAATCACCGCCTGCACACACAAAGGAGCAGACTGCAACCGCGCCACCTCCCGCCCCAACTGCTTCTTAATATGACGCACCTCACGCAAAAGCGCCCTAAGCTCCATCATCAACGCCTCAGGAGGCGCCCAAAACGGCGGACACTCCCGCTCCCCAAAGCGCGCCAACAACAACGCATCCAACTTATCCGTCTTATTACGCTGCCCCACACACCGCGCATAAGCGCTAATCTGCAAAGGATTCACCACACACACCCGCCACCCCCCGCGCCACCGCCCAAAACGCCAACGCCTCCCAATACACCCCCGTAGCCTCCATCGTCAGCACCACCAACGCCCCCTGTGCCACAGAAAGCCCCCCAAGCCACAGCGCCAACCCCTCAAACCCCGCCACCTCATTATCAAACGACGCATGCCACACCGCCCCCTGCGCCCCACGCACCCCCACATCAAACGACCGCTTTGCAATATCAATCCCCACATATAACCGCTTATCCATGCTCAACCTCGCAAATACGGGCTCAAACGCCCAGGATACCGTCCGAGCTAACCCAGTTATCAGAAAAAGAAACCGCCAAAGCCTCGCCAACACAGACACACGCCAGCACAAAACACCGCATCGCCACGCCAGAGAAAACCAGACAACCCCACAAACGGGCAAAAAACTATACCCCCAAGCCCCACCCAAACACCCAGAAAAAATATAAAAAAAAGAAAAAATAAAAATCAAAACCCCAAAGCCAAACCCCACTCAACCCACAAAAATAAAAATCACAACCCACTGAAAAATAAAAATAAAACAAAAATTGGCACGCCTAAAGCATATCCATAGGTGACGAAAGTTCGTCTTTTTAAATAAACTAGAAAAAGGAACATAAAATGAAAAAATCAATGCAAAAAGGTTTCACCCTTATTGAATTAATGATCGTAGTAGCGATTATCGGTATCCTCGCAGCATTTGCAGTGCCTGCTTATCAGGATTACATCGGACGCACACAAGCAGCAGAAGGTCCAGCGTTGTTGGCAGGATTGAAAACTCCTGTTACTGAGGCAATTGGTAGTAAAGGTGCAAGTGCTGGGTGTGCAATTCCTAGTGGTTCAATTACCGCAGGCAAATATGTAAAAGAAATTACGGCAAATGGCACTGGTATTACAGCTGCCAGTGCAACCGCTGGTGCAACTGGGAAGTGTTTGTTGGTTGCTGAATATGACTCTGGATTAAACGATAAAGTTGCATCAAAATTCTTACATCTTGAATATAATGTAGCAACTAAAGTATGGGAATGTAAAAATGGTGATGCTGCTGGTGCAAATGGTGTAAATGCAGATGTCTTACCAAATGGTTGTTCATAATAACAACTTATTATCTATAAATTAAAAAATAAGCCCCAAGTGGGGCTTATTTTTTAATATTTTTAAATTTTTATGATAAAACGCTACTCTAACAAACCTTTGAGTTTGACACCATCAGGTAGAGTGGTAGTGCAAGTCCAAAAATCATCAGAAGTTTTATATGTATTGGTCAATGTTTTGTCTTTTACTTTATCGCTTGAGCTACTAGCCTGATATGTTGCTTCCAATGCGTAAGAGCCACCTACATCTGATGCTGCCGCAGTGGCTGTTATAGATGCAACATTCTTATCTGCTAATAATAAATATTTACCAGTTGATTGTCGTTCTTAAAAATCAGTATGATTTAGCAATCAGCTTTAAAGACAAAAAGAAAGCGCCAAATGGCGCTTTCTTTATTTGCAACATACTCTACAAAAAACTTGAACAATGCGTGTCTTTGCAGACAATGAAATTTAAATTAAGGTTAAGGAGAAGTAGTAGTAGTAGTACAACTAGATGGAAGGAATTTTTGTGCTGCATCAGAAGTACATGCCCAAGTATATGAACCCGCGGTTGCTGCAGGCGCTGTTGGGGTCATAATAATTTTTTTGCCCTGAATTTCTTTAGAAACGCCAGCACTTTTCATTGTCGCAGTGATGACACCAGTCGCTATTTCTACACTTGCAACATATTTACCATTAATTTGATCTTTTGCTGCTACGCCAGCTGTAGTGTTATTTGCTGGGAATGCACCATTTGAAGCGTGGTATTCAGTAACAGCACTTTTTTGTCCGCTAGCTAGCACAACACCTTCAGACATTTGTGTGCGCGCAATGTAATCTTGATACGCTGGCACTGCAAATGCTGCGAGGATACTGTTAATAGCTTTTGCAGTTTTTACTATGTGATAATTTCAACACGCAATACATTTTTAAGCACTTCAATAGATGCTAGAAAATAGCTTCTTATTAGTTTGACTTTGGCGTATAAAATTTGGTCTAATCAACAGTCATTTCTATTAAATATAGAGAAGTTTTATGCCTAAAATCATCCCAAACTCTATTTTCCCCATAAGAAAACCTTTACGCGCACCCATTATTTTTAAACCAAGTGCGCAAATTCAAGTCAGGCAATACAACCCTGTTTATCATGAAAAAGACTTATTGCAAGGGCTGACGCCTTATACCGCACATGCTGATGAATTAGTCGATTTAGATGCTAGTGATTTGCAAAGCATTGATTGGTAATGTTTTACTAGTCATCAACTGACAATTTAATTAATCATGCAAAATAAAAATTATGTCCCTGATAGGGTGATATTGTCTTTTTAGATTTTGAGCCTGCAAAGAAAAAAGAAATTGGTAAATATCGCCCTGCATTGGTTTTATCTTCTCAGCTTTACAATAAACAAACTGGATTACTGATTTGCATGCCAATTAGTAGCAGTATTAGAGGCGGCAAGTTAGAAGTAGCAATTGAAAATTTAGATAAACCCTCTGTTGTAGCTGCAGGCATTATTCAAACGCTATCATGGCAAGAACGTCGTGTGAAATTTGTTAGCAAAGCGCAGAATAATGTGATGAGTGAGGTATTGGCTAGAATTTTGCCTCTTATTGGTGCAAATATGCACTAAATCTTTAGCTTAACAGTATCCTCGCAGC
>NZ_LXHZ01000001.1 GCF_001888055.1 Rappaport israeli | reverse complement strand
GACCTCAACCCTCCAACCTCAAACTCTCCCACCCCCCCAGCCTCGCAAACTTGCGGAATTGGCGGAATGGCGGAATTGAACACATCACCGCATACCGCAAGCGCTGAGCTTGCAAGACCTAAAACCCTCCAACTCTCCCAGCGCCTCCAGCCTCGCGAACTTGCGGATTTGCGAACTTGCGAACTTGCGAACTTGCGAACTTGCGAACTTGCGAACTTGCGACTTTTACAACCTTTGCGCTAGGTTTTACTGGTTTGCCAAATGCCTTAGCAATCAAGGGCGCACTTCGTAAGGATAGGCGTAAATTGCCTTATGTTGGCTCACTTAGCCGTTGGACTTTATAAGGCTCTAGTTTGGCAGATAGATTGCTCAGTTGCTCGGCGCTAAGCTCTTTTCCTCGTAAATGCTCGGGAATATAAAGGCTTAAATGCAGATAATGGACGCCCAAATCATTTAAATCAGCAACAATATTTATTGGCAGAGAACCAATTACCGTATCCCCTGCTTTTAACTGGCTGTAGTCATTTAAATGGGTGAGGTGTTCATCATAGGCATAACGGCTTTGCTCCATCCATTCTACAGCGCCAGAATGGCGACTAATAAGATAAGTGGTCATTGTTTACTCTTATTAAGATAAAAATTAAGCGCATAGTGTAATCAAAACATACACACCTTAGAAATTGACAAGCTTATGCTTTTCCCCTTTTACTTTCATTCTATAGTCGGAGAAGTGAAAAAGTAGTACAAGGCGGCGAGCCGCAGACAGTACAGATAGTACGGCAAGGCGAGCCAACGCCGTAATACTTTTTCAATTCTTCGACTATATCTATACTCAACGCCAAGACAAAAGAAGTAAAATGCGTTCGTTTGCGCTCAATTTCAACGTAAAATAGCCCCTTTTTAACCCAACCATCTGAGAACCGCCATGACTCAATCTACCGCGCAATCTTATCTACAAACCCTAGGACAACAAGCCCAACACGCCAAACGTCAACTCGCCAAGGCAAGCGGATGGGATAAACAACAAACTTTGCTGGCGATGGCAGAAGCGCTATTGGACTCTCAGAGCGACTTATTACACGCCAACCAACAAGACCTCGACCACGCGCACAGCACAAACCTTGACAGCGCACTCTTAGACCGTCTCCAGCTCACGCCAGCACGTCTACGCACCATGGCTGATGGCATTCGCCAAATCGCCGCCCTACCTGAAATCATTGGCGAAATTAAAAACCTGCGCACCAATGCCAAAGGATTACAAATTGGGCGCATGCGCGTTCCGCTTGGCGTGATAGGCATGATTTATGAATCGCGCCCCAATGTCACCGCTGATGCGGCAGCGCTTTGCCTAAAATCAAGCAATGCCGTTATTTTGCGCGGGGGGAGCGAAGCCCAACACAGCAATCAAGCCATCATCCATATTCTCCAACAAGTTCTAAGCGCCAGCCCACTGCCCACCCACGCCATTCAAATGATTGAACACGCAGACCGTGCATACGTGCGCGCCATGCTCGCGCTCTCTGAATATATCGACGTTATCATTCCGCGCGGCGGTAAAGGGTTGGTCAGTCTTGTTGCCGAACATGCCCGCATGCCTGTTATTAAGCATTTAGATGGCATTTGCCATCTTTATATCGACCAACACGCCGACCCCGACAAAGCCCTACGCATTGCAGATAACGGCAAAACCTATCGCTACGGCATTTGTGGGGCAACTGAAACCCTACTCATTCACCAACACCAAGCCCCCATACTCTTGCCCAAACTTGCGCATATCTATCAACAAAAAGGCGTCGAACTGCGCGGTTGTGCGCGCACCCAAGCCATTCTCCCCCATATCATTGCCGCCCAACCCAGCGACTGGCAAACCGAATATCTCGCACCTATTTTATCCATCAAAATCGTCGACACCCTCGACCAAGCGCTTGACCACATCGCGCAATATAGCTCCAACCATACCGATGCCATCGCCACAGAACACCTCGCCACCGCACAACGTTTTTTGCGCGAAGTCGATTCTGCCTCTGTGATGGTCAACACCCCCACCTGCTTTGCTGATGGCTACGAATACGGATTGGGCGCCGAAATTGGCATTAGCACTGATAAAATCCACTGGCGCGGCCCAGTTGGCATTGAAGGACTAAGCGCAGAGAAATTCATCGTTTTAAGTGATGGCGTGTGTCGCAGTTAGTTTATCGCTGTGCAAACGTCGTGCTCAAAATTAGCGTTTCACAGCAAAACACGACACCTCCCGCAAACGCTTAAATCCTGTTACCATTGCGCCCTATTTAATTAATAACTCATAAGGACACTATGACCAGCGACCAACTCAAAACCCTCGTACAAAACAGCTTAGAAGACCTCAAAGCCGTTGACCTACAAATCATCAGCCTAGCTGGCAAAGCAGATTTTGCCGATTATATGGTCATTGCCAGCGGAACCTCCGACCGCCACCTCCACGCCATGGCAGATAAAGTAATTGAAGACTGCAAAGCGCAAAACTACCCCCCGCTTGGACGCGAAGGCGAAGACAGTCGCGATTGGGTACTGGTTGATTTAGGCGATATCATCGTCCATCTCATGCGCCCTGAAACACGCCAACTTTACGCGCTGGATAAACTTTGGTCACTGCCGCCAAAGCGCGATAACTAATTAGCCTATTTAAAAATATCCCCCCACTCTCCCATGCCAAGCATGGGATTTTTTTGCTCAACTCACGCAAAAAAGAAAATAGATTTCATAAAATAAATTTTTATTGAAATAACATTCATCTCATGATACTTTATAAACCTACTAATACAGCTTAAGGAAAGCAAACATGCACACTGCCCTCATCCAGCGCCTCAAAGGTCAACTCATTGTTTCTTGCCAAGCGCTTGCTGATGAGCCTTTGCATTCCTCTTTTATCATGGCACGCATGGCTGTTGCCGCAAAACAAGGCGGCGCGGCAGGAATTCGGGCTAACAGCGCGCAAGATATCGCCGCAATTAAAGAAAACATCGACCTTCCTATCATCGGCATCATCAAACGCGATTACCCTGATAGTGAAGTATTTATTACCGCCACTTTGCAAGAAGTGGATGAGCTCATGCAAGTTAACCCAGAAATCATTGCCATTGATGCACGCAATGCCCCGCGTCCAAATGGGCAAACACTAAAGGCGCTTTACAAGCAAATCCGCCACAAATATCCCAATCTTGCCCTGATGGCAGACTGCGCCACCCTAGAAGAAATGCAATACGCTGACCAACTCGGTTTTGATTTTATCGGCACCACGCTGGTTGGCTACACCACAGCCAGCCAAGGCGCACGCATAGAAAAGGATGATTTTGCACTCATCCGCCAAGCGCTAAACTGCATTAACAGTCCCATTATTGCTGAAGGCAATATCAACACGCCAGAGAAAGTCGCGCGTGTTCTCGCCCACGGTGTGCATAGCGTCGTCGTTGGTTCAGCCATCACCCGCCCCCAATGGATTACCGAACAATTTGTCCGCGCCACGCATGCGCCCAACCCCTCACATTAGGAGCAATATTATGATTTCAAACAACAAACCCAATCAAGACCTCAAAGGACTCATCTCCGCCCTGCTTGTCCCCTACACCGCCAAAGGCGAAGTCAACGAACAAGGCTTAGACAAATCATCCGCCATAATATCGACACCATGCGCATAGACGGGCTATACGTAGGCGGCTCAACAGGGGAGAACTTCATCTTAGATGGTAAAACCAAACGCCAAATCTTTCATATCGCTAAAGACGAAACCCAAAACGACGTAACCCTTATTGCCCAAATCGGCAGCAATGACCTTTATGAATCTATAGAACTCGCCCAATATGCCACTGATTTAGGCTATAACGCGCTTTCAGCGGTTACCCCCTACTACTACAAATTCTCTTTTGCTGAAATCAAACAATATTATTTCGACCTCATGGAAAGCGTAGAAAATCGCATGATTGTTTATGCTATTCCCTTTTTAACAGGCGTTAACATTGGTCTTGAACAATTTGGTGAACTCTTCGCCCATCCCAAAATTGTAGGCGTTAAATTTACCGCAGCTGATTTTTATCTCCTTGAGCGCCTACGCCACGCCTACCCCGACCATCTCATCTGGTCAGGCTTTGATGAAATGCTCCTCCCTGCCTGCCTTTATAACGTTGATGGCGCAATAGGCTCAACCTACAACGTTAACGCTCCTAGAGCACGCCAAATCATAGACTCTATCCGCCAAGGCAATCTCGCCCAAGCCCTAGAAGCGCAAAAACAAAGCAATGATTTAATCAGCGCCATTTTAGACAATGGTTTGTATAGCACCCTAAAACAACTGCTTGTGCTGTCAGGTTGTGATAGCGGAGAATTTTTATGCCGCAAGCCCATGGCATCCGCCACCCCTGAGCAAATCGCAAAAAGCCAAGAAATCTATCAACGCTACCTACAAAATCAATCTTAATTCACCTAAACTTAACTCACCTAAAGGAGAACACTATGAACTTCAAAACTCTAACCCTAGCCAGCCTCTGCGCCCTAGCCAGCAACTTTAGCTTAGCCGCTAACTACCATTTTAAAATGGGACTTGTTGCAGGGAACACCTCCAACGAATACAAAGCCGCTGAACAATTTGCCAACGAAATCAAAGAAAAATCCAACGGACAAATTGAAATCACCCTCTACCCCAATGCCCAATTAGGCGACGACCGCTCGATGATTGCCCAACTAAGCGAAGGTGCGCTTGATTTTACCTTTGCTGAAACCGCACGTTTTCAATTGTATTATCCCAACGCCGAAGTATTCGCACTACCTTATATCATTAAGGATTTTGCCCACGCAAAACGCGCTTTAAACGATACCCAATTTGGACAAACTCTAAAACAAAAAATCCACGACGAACAAAACATCACCATCTTGCACAAGCCTATAACGCACACGCCAGACCACCGCCAACCGTCCAATTCATAGCATAGACGACGTCAAAGGACTTAAATTGCGCGTTCCCAATGCCGCAACCAATCTTGCTTTTGCCAAATACATTGGCGCATCCCCCACTCCGATGGCTTTCTCAGAAGTTTATCTCGCTTTACAAACCAACGCTGTTGATGGACAAGAAAACCCTCTCCCAACCATTGAAGCGCAAAAATTTTACGAAGTACAAAACAACCTCGCCCTAACCAACCATATCTTAAACGATGCACTCTATTTGGTTAGCAACATTACCCTAAGCGAATTGCCTGATGACCTCCAGCAAATCGTGCGCCAAGCAGCGGATAATGCAGCAACCTACCAAACCCAACTCTTTAGCGAAGGCGAAACCAAATTAATCGATTTCTTCAAAGAAAAAGGGCTCAATGTAACCCAACCAGCCATTGAACCTTTCAAACAAGCCATGCAACCCTACTACGACGAATTTATGCAAAAAACAGGTGAAGAAGGCAAACAAGCCATTGAAGAATTACAAGCGATTTAACCCTCTAAAGCGCATGCAGGATTGATTATCTTCAATCCTGCACCTTATCTATTATAAAAATAACGCCTAAAATCACTAAGGAGCATCCCCATGCACAAATCCATCCATAAATTCTTCAATCATTTTGAATCATGGCTTGGCGGTAGCTTATTTTTAATCATGTTAGGGATTTTAGGCGCACAAATTCTTGCAAGATACTTTTATCCCTTAGCGTGGAGCGAAGAACTCGCCCGCCTGATTTTTGTCTATGTTGCCATGCTCGGCATCAGCATGGGCATTCGCACTCAGCAACATGTTTTTATTGATTTCATCTATCAGCGACTATCCAAAGCGCTGGCTAAAAATATCTTTAGCGCTATTCAATTTCTGATATTTATCAGCTTAATTTTATTTCTACATTTTGGCATTGTCCTAGTACAAAAAGCTGCCAAAGTGTCCAACGACCAAATCGTTACCCTAGGCATTGCTAACACTTGGCTCTATCTCGCCCTCCCTTTAGGCACAGTATTAATGCTTATCCGCTTTATACAAACCCAACATCATAACCACCAACACCAACATACCCATTTTCCCGCATGGTTTTATCTTGCCCTATTGGCTCTCATCAGCCTATTATGGTGGTTTAGTCCTCAAGTTTTCCAAACTCTCCGCCTAAGTCAATACCTGCAATTTGGCAGCGCCAGCGTCTATATTGCGCTTGCTGTTTGGTTAGTGATTATGTTTTTTGGCGTGCCTGTTGGGTGGTCATTATTTATTGCCACCTTATTATTTTTTTCTATGACCCGTTGGAGCGTTGCGAGCTTTGCGGCGGCCAAATTAGTCGATAGCCTCAATAGCTTTAGTCTACTGAGTGTGCCATTTTTCATCCTCACAGGGCTATTAATGAACAGCTCAGGCATCACCACCCGTATCTTTAATTTTGCCAAATCCATGTTTGGGCACTACACAGGCGGCATGGGACACGTCAACATCTCTGCCAGCTTAATTTTTTCAGGCATGTCAGGCTCAGCTCTCGCCGATGCTGGCGGACTTGGACAAATGGAAATTAAAGCCATGCGTGAGGCAGGTTATGAAGATGATTTATGCGGTGGCATTACCGCCGCCTCCTGCATTATTGGTCCTCTAGTGCCGCCTAGTATTGCCATGATTATTTATGGCGTGATTGCCAATCAGTCCATTGCCAAATTATTCTTAGCTGGTTTTATTCCTGGCATTCTTCTCACCCTAACTCTTATGGCAATGAACTACTATCTCAGCAAAAACGCCAGTATCCCAACGCCCCCAAGCCACTCCCGCCCAGCGCCTATATGCTTTTAAACAAGCCTTTTGGGCATTGCTCACCCCTATTTTTATTATTGGGGGCATCTTCTCTGGCGCCTTTACGCCCACAGAAGCCGCTGTATTTGCCACTCTTTATTCCATCTTCCTAGGCTTATTTATTTATAAAGAACTCGATTTCAAAGGTCTTTTTAATAATTGCGTTGAAGCCATGGCCATTACAGGCGTAACCGTCCTTATGGTGATGACCGTAACCTTCTTTGGCGATATGATTGCCCGCGAACAAGTCGCCATAAACATTGCTCAAGGCTTTATGAGCGTTGCGCATTCCCCCCTAAGCGTGCTCGTGATGATTAACGTGCTACTGCTTTTTTTAGGCATGTTCATCGACGCCCTCGCGTTGCAATTTCTCGTTCTCCCCATGCTTATCCCCATCGCACAGCATTTTAATATCGACCTCATCTTCTTTGGCGTTATGACCACCCTAAACATGATGATTGGCATCCTCACCCCACCCATGGGCATGGCCTTATTTGTCGTCTCACGTGTTGGCAATATTCCCGTTAGCACCGTAACCAAAGGCACAATCCCCTTTATCATCCCTATTTTTTCGTATTAGTATTACTGATTTTATTTCCACAAATTGTAACCTTCATCCCTAATCTCATCATGGGATAACCCCAAGGAACCCACAAATGGAACTCATCGATATTCGCACCCCACCCCCAATTTTAAGCCCCAGCGCCCAGCGCGTTCTTGCGTATCTACAAACCCACAACCTCCATGCCCTCCCCGATGGTAGCCACCCCATCGACGGCGAAGATTTTTTCGTTAACCTTTTCACCTTCACAAGCCAACCCCCAGAGAATCGCATTTGGGAAGCCCACCGCCAATATATCGACGTTCACCACATCTTAAGCGGCAGCGAAACCATCCATCATCGCTTTATCCAAGACAGCGCACAAGAAGACTACCACCCAGAAACCGACTACCTCGCCATCGCCGCCCAACCGCCGCACAGCCAATTTAGCCTAAGCGCGCACTACCTCGCCATTTTCTACCCAGAAGATGCCCACCAAACAGGCATCAGCACCGCGCAAACGCCCAGCCAAACCATCCGCAAAGCCGTCTTTAAAATCCGTTATCCCTCTGCCTAAACCCACAGCATGATAACCACACAACGCAACATCCACCCCCTCATTGAAGCCCATCTCAACCATCTCACCGCTAGTGAGCGCAAAATTGCTGATTATTTTCTCCACCACTGCCAGCACCACCACAACCTCAATGCCAGCAGCATTGCCAAACGCCTCAACACCTCCGAAGCAACCCTCACCCGCTTTGCCAAAAAATGCGGATTTAGCGGCTATCGCACCTTTGCCTACGCCTATCAAGCACCCAACAAATCACAACCCAACGACCAACACATTGCCCCCGTCCTCGCCAGCTATCAAGAACTGCTAAACAAAACCCATGCCATTATTGACCTGCCTCAAATCCGACGCATCACCGCCCTCATGAACCAACAAAAACGCGTCTATATCTACGGCAAAGGCAGCTCTGGCATGGTTGCCCAAGAAATGAAACTACGCTTTATGCGCGTTGGGCTAATTTGTGAAGCCATCGTTGAAGACGACCTCATCCGCATCAACGAAGTCATGCTCGACAGCGACTGTCTTGTTATTGGCATCAGCATCAGCGGACAAAGCAAAATCATCACAAACGCCCTGCAAGCAGCGAAACAAAACAACGCCAAAACCATCCTATTTACCGCCAACAAACGCCCAGAATTTCAACGCTACTGCGACGAAATTCAACTCTTCGCCATGAAAAATCAACTGGATAACGGGCGCCACATCTCCCCCCAATTTCCTGCCTTAATCGTCCTAGACATCGTCTACGCCGAATTTATGCAACACCACCCCAAACAACGCGACGCCATCTGGCAACGCACCTATCAAGCCCTACAACAATCCAAGGAACCCTCATGATACTCACCATCGACATCGGCGGCAGCGCCATCAAATCCGCCCTCTACCACCCAAACGGCACACATCATCAAAGCCTCCCCAACCAAAAAAGCGCCGTCAGCGCCCACGATAATCAACTCCTCAAGCAAATCACCGCCCATATTCTTAACATTCAAACCCAACACCCCATTCAAGGCATCGCCATCGCCAGCGCTGGCATCGTCAATCCCAAAACAGGGCATATTGTCTACGCAGGCCCCACCATCCCAAATTACAGCAACACCCCCTTAGCCCAGCATATCCAAGACCACTGCCAACTCCCTTGTAGTGTAGAAAACGACGTCAACGCCGCTGCCCTAGGAGAACACTGGCTAGGCGCTGCACAAGGCAGTGATAGCGTCCTCTGTCTAACCATTGGCACAGGCGTAGGTGGCGCGCTCATTCTCAATAACCAACTCTGGCGCGGTCATCAATTTAGCGCAGGGGAAATTGGCTACCTCCCACTAAGTGCCAGCCACACCCTACAACAAAAAGCCTCTACCACCGCCCTCCTACAGCACTACCACACCCTGAGCAACGACTCCATAGACGGCAAAACCTTTTTTGCTCGCTATCAACAAAACGACCCCCACGCCCACAGCGTCTTTACCAGCTTTATTGACCACCTCACCACAGGACTATTGCCCCTCATCTACCTAATCAATCCACATACCCTACTCATTGGCGGAGGCATCAGCGCCCAATTCAACCTTTTAGAACCTGCGCTCACGCAAAGCCTAAGCCAGTGCATTCAAGACCCCCGTTTCTCCCCAAGCGCCTCACCTGCGCCCAACTAGGCAACAGCGCTGGCATGCTCGGCGCCCTGCGACATTTTTTAAACCAATATCCCCAATTTATTCAATCCTAAGCCCATAAAAGATAATCCCCTCAAAGACTAGCCTTTATCTTTGTTTGCACTTTGCATTCAAATAAACAACCTGCTTTAATAGGAAAAATTGCAAACCTATATTAAAATCCATCTTTTCTCATCTTATCGACTGCACAAGGAGCCATCATGAACTGGCTAAAAAAACTCTTCTCTACAAAATCAGAGAACCCCTCTTCTCAATCTGCAAAATCCATCCAAGACCTTGCCGACCAATCCCGCGAAACCCTCACCCCACCCATCACCCTATCCCCTTGGAAAATGCCCATAGAAGGCAGCCAATTCCCGCTGGCGCTTCTCCCTGATATCGTTTTTGGCAAAGCTGATGGGCGTTGGCTTTGCCATTGAGCCACGCAACAAAAAACAAACCCACACCCTCAAAAGCCCCATTAACGGCAAAGTACTCAACATCTTTCCTGGTGGGCACGCCATCAGTTTAATGGATGAGAACGGTGTAGAACTGCTCATTCACATCGGACTAGATAGCGCCAAACTCAAAGGCGAGGGGCTAAACCTGCATATTACAGAAAATGACCTCCTCAAAGTTGGCAGTCCACTTGTTGACGTTAATTTTGCTCATCTTGAAAAACACCTCCCCTGTAGCGCCATCATTATTGTTTTTCCTGACATTGAAAACGCCAACATGCACCTTGAAGAACACACGCTCACATGGAAACGTTTCTCCGTCGCGCACAATGAAAAACACGACTAAAGCATGAATCCCCTTCGCGCACTAATCCTCCTCTTTTCTCCCTTTGCTACAAGCAAAATAATTGTTGTAACCACCTACGCTAAAGCAACAAACATCTTCACACTCCCCCAACTCATGCCCCCACGCCGTCTATAAAAAAAGCCTAGCATCGCTAGGCTTTTAAACTAACCGCTACACGCTATTAAGGGCGAGCAAACACCTCAACGCGCCGATTAGGCTGTAAGCAATCTACTAAAGCTTGATAATCCCCCTTAGGTTGGCAATCCAGCTTAACAGGGCTTTGCTCTTAACACTAAATAAGCAAGAACCATGCCAAACACAAGAACAACCATCAAGAACAATCTATTAACAATTTGACCCTCCTAGAGACCACACATTTAAAACAGAAAAAGCGCAAAATATGCACGATTTGTCAAAAAAATGGCATATTTTTCCCTTTTAACAATAAAGACTTGACCATTTTTGTCATCTCAAAAGGAGAAACTAACAAAAAATATCACTCACCCCACACCCCACACCC
>NZ_LXHZ01000024.1 GCF_001888055.1 Rappaport israeli | reverse complement strand
ACCGCACACCGCACACCGCACACCGCACACCGCACACCGCACACCGCAATCCGCAAACAAAAAAGCCATAACGCTAGCATCGTTATGGCTTCAAACAAAAGTTTATCGCTTTTATAAAATACAAACAGAAATAGTTTCTCTAAAAAGGACTATAAACCTATTTATTCAATTTATACGCTTTGAGAAAACTAAGCTGGAATGCGCAACTTTTGTCCAGGATAAATTTTATCAGGGTCTTCTAGCATCGGGCGGTTGGCCTCAAAGATTTTGTTGTACTGATTGGGGTCGCCAAAATACTCTTTAGCAATTTGCGACAACGTCTCCCCTTTTTGCACATCGTGATAGCGCGTTTGCTGACCTTGCTCTACCACCTCAATTTGATTATCAACATTTGCCACACCATTAATATTGCCTGCAGCTAACAGCGCTTTTTCACTCGCTTCGGCATTTTGTGCCTTACCGCTTAAGGTTACCAGACTTTTTTGCGCATCAAATTCAACGGTCAAACCTTCAATTAATAAATCCTTACTTTCAATATAACGCTTAATCGCATCAGCAGCCTCAGCATTTAATTGCGCCTGTTTAGCTACATCATTAACCTCTTGATTGACTTTATTATCGACAACTTTCTCACCAGCACTTTTAAAAAAATCAAAAAAACCCATTTTTTCTCCTAGTTCACTAAAAAATTAGCCTAATAAGCGCTGCCGACGCGCTTCAAACAACAAAATTCCGCACGCCACCGACACATTCAAGCTTTCCATACGCGCATCTAGCGGAATGGTGAGCAAATAATCGCATTGTTCGGCAATCCCATGGCGCAACCCTTCTCCTTCATTGCCCACCACTAACGCAAGAGGCGTATTTAAATTTACCTCATAAATCGTTTTATCCTGCCCACCTGCGCCACCGACAAGCCAAATACCCATTTGTTGCATGGCTTGCAATTCGCGGCGCACATTCACCACCCGAAAAATGGGCAACACTTCACTTGCCCCACATGAAACGCGATGCACCACCGCAGTAATATCGGCGCTATTATTTTTCCCCATCACCACCGCCTGCACCCCAGCAGCCAAAGCTGAGCGCAAACAGGCGCCCAAATTATGAGGGTCTTGCACACTATCTAACACCAAAATCAATGGTTTTTCGCATCCTGCAATCGCCTGCTGCCAACTTTGCGCCCCTGTTTCATCTGGCAGATATTGCCCCACAACGCCTTGATGTTTGACATTAGGCAATAACAAATCCAAATGATAGAGCGGTACTTCCTCAACCGCCACGCCTGCCTGCTTGGCTTGTTCTAATAAACCAGCCACTTTCTTGGACTGTTTGCCTTGTGCGAGCAATAATTTTTCCAAACGTTGCTGTGCAATCGCCTGCGCAAGTGCATGCACCCCACCGATATAATACCCCCCCGCGCTCATGCCTTATCCGCCTTAGAATTACGCTGACGCGTTTTCTTCACTTTCGGCGCTTGTTCTGCACGCTTTTGAGCACTTTTCCCACGTGTTGTTTGCGTTGCTTTAGTTTTACTAGCAGATGTTTTACGCGTTTGACGCGCTTTGCTAGGCTTTTTATCTGTTTTGCTTGTGCGTTTTTTAGGCGTTAGCGTTTCTTTATTTTGTGCACTTTTCTTCGCGCGTGATTTTCTTGGCGCTAAGCCATTATGCTCAATCAATTGAAAATCAATTTTGCGCTCTTCAAAATTTACCTGAGCAACCGCCACCACCACCTCATCCATCATGGTAAAACGTCGTCCTGAGCGCTCACCAGTTAAAGTCGCGTTGTCTGCATCAAAGTGGTAATAATCGCTGGTAAGATTTGATACATGCACCAAACCATCAATGAAATAATCTTCAAGCGTTACAAAAAACCAAAATTCAAAATATTGGAAATTCTGCCATGAAACACCTCGCCTACCCGATGGCTCATAAATTCCGCTTTTAGAAAATCCATCGCATCACGCGTCGCCTCATCGGCGCGTCGTTCAGTCATCGAACAATGTTGCCCCATCTCAGCCATAACCTCTGGCGAATAATAATAATCTTTTGCCTTTCCCCCCTCTAATAAATAATGAATAGCGCGATGCACCAGCAAATCAGGATAGCGCCGAATAGGGGAAGTAAAATGTGCATAAGAAGATAAAGCCAAACCAAAATGCCCGCGATTTTCAGGGGAATATACCGCCTGCGCCATTGAGCGCAATATCATCTTATCAATTAAGCCCTTATCCTCACGCCCAGCGATTTTTTGCGTGAGTTGCGCGAAATCCTTAGGCGTAATTTTTGCCTCAGCGCTACCATTCCATGCCAAGCCCAAACGCGCCACATAAGCTATCAGCGTCTCCAAACGTTCAGCGCTTGGCTCATCATGCACCCGATAAAGCGCTGGAATTTTATTTTTTTGCAAAAATTGTGCCGCTGCCACATTCGCCACAATCATGCACTCTTCGATTAATTTATGCGACTGCAAACGCTCTTTTGCGCTAATTGATTCAATTTTACCCTCTGCATCATAGGTAAACTCTGTTTCTGGAAATTCAAAATCGATGGTATGACGCGCCACACGCGCCCGATGCAACAACTCATAAACCTCTTTTAAGCGCGTTAGTGGCTCAAGCAAATGGCTAAAGCTTTCACGCATTGCCGTCTCTTGTTCAAACAAGATTTTTTCAACAGTTTCATAAGTTAGGCGCGCATGAGAATGAATAACCGCCCGATGGAATTTTGCACGCTGGGTCATACCCTCTTGATTTAAGGTTAATTCACAAACCAACGCCAAGCGGTCAACATTGGGATTAAGCGAACACAAGCCATTAGACAACTCCTCTGGCAACATCGCAATCACCCTATCAGGAAAATAGACCGAAGTTCCACGCAAATAAGCTTCATGGTCTAGCGCATCATCAGGCGAACATAATGCGCCACATCCGCAATCGCCACATATAAACGATAGTTATCCCCGCGCTTTTCAGCATAAACCGCATCATCAAAATCACGCGCACTAATGCCATCAATCGTTACCATCGGCAAATGGCGCAAATCTAAGCGTCCAGTGTAGTCCTTAGGCTGTAAAGTCTCAGCAAATTGCGCTACCTGCTTACGCACGCGTGAAGGAAAATTATGCGGAATATTATAATTTTCAATGGCAATCGCCACCTCCAACCCTGCCGCCATCTCATCCCCCAAAACCTCAACAACCTGCCCAATCGGCAAATTATGGCGCACGGGATATTCAAGAATCTCAGCAATAACGATTTGCCCAACTTTCACCACATTACAATCAATTTGCGCAATGATAATGGGCTGTGTTAGGCGCTTATTTTCGGGAGTTACGAACCAAATGCCCTGTTTATTTTGCAATTTACCCACTACCCGTTTTTGTGCACGCTCTAAAATTTCTACTGGCGCATAGTCTTTTCGCCCACGCGCATCAACTTGACTCACACGCGCCAAAATCTTATCGCCATGCATAAGCCCTTGCATATATTTAGGCGGAATAAAGCCATCAGCTTCTTCTCCATCTAAATTTAAAAAGCCATAACCTTTAGGGTGCGCAATCACATATCCAGAGCGCAAATCCATTTTAGACGCCACACCAATACGATTTTGTCTATTAATCAACAACTGCCCACTGCTGACCATCGCTTTTAAACGATGAATCAAATACTGCGCCTGCTCTGCATTCAACGCAAACGCCTCAATCATCTCACCTACTGTCAGCAACTTTCCCTGCTCGCCCAGCCATTGCAATAAAAACTCACGGCTTGGCAAAGGATTGCTGCCGTATTTGCGCTGCTCGCGCTCATAATGTGAATCAAGCTTACGCCAATCAACGGATTTAGACTTTGTTCCCAATCCTGTTTTCTCCTAAAAATACTGTATCTCGCGCTCCTTTAGCCATTAAAAAAGCACACGTTTTTTATATTAATCTGCAAAAAAATCTAATAAATGAATCGTTTGCCGTCTATCTGGCCCTGTTGAAATCATCACAATAGGTAAATCCAATGCCTCTTGCACAAACGAAAAATAGCGCTTTGCCGCATCCGGCAACAGCGCATAATCCGTTATGCCCAGCGTTGAGGTTTTCCAGCCAGAAAACGTCTGATAAATCGGACGACAAAGCGCCAAACGTTCAGCACCCAAAGGCGCAATCTCCAAGCGCTCGCCTTCTAATTCATACGCCACACAGACTTTAATCTCATCCAGTTCATCCATTACATCCACTTTTGTCATGCACAAACCCGATAAACTCGAATTGATACTCGCACGGCGCAAAGCAGGCAAATCCAACCAACCACAGCGACGCGCGCGCCCAGTCGTTGCGCCAAACTCCTGCCCAATCTTAGCCAAATGCGCGCCTACATCGTCCTGTAATTCTGTAGGAAAAGGCCCACCGCCAACCCGCGTTGTATAGGCTTTAGTAACGCCAAGCACATAATCCAAATCGCGCGGGCCTACGCCAGAACCACTAGCCGCCCCGCCAGCAGAGGTCGTTGAGGAGGTCACATAGGGATAAGTCCCATGGTCAACGTCCAACATCGCCCCCTGCGCGCCTTCAAAAATCACCTTTTCATTGCGTGAAAAATGTTCTTTTACACACACACTCACATCCGCCAGCATCGGTTGAATGCGCTCAGCATAGCCCAACCACTCTTCAATAATCGCCTCAACCTCAACAGGGGATTGCTGATAATACTGCTCTAATAAAAAATTATGATAGCGCACCAAATCCCGCACCAATGCCTTAAAGCGGTTAGCATCCATCAAATCTGCCAAACGAATCCCGCGACGTGCTGCCTTATCCTCATAAGCAGGGCCAATGCCTCTGCCTGTTGTGCCAATTTTTTCCTCACCACGTTGCAATTCTCGCGCTTGGTCTAATGCAATATGGCTAGGCAAAATCAACGTACAAGCGGGCGAGAGCTTTAACCGCTCCACCACAGGCACTCCAGCAGCTATTAATAGCTCTAATTCCTCAAAAAATGCACGCAAACACAACACCACCCCATTGCCGATATAACTGCTCACCCCTTCATGCAAAATTCCTGATGGAATTAAATGCAATACCGTTTTTTGCCCCTCAATTACCAGCGTATGCCCAGCATTATGCCCACCTTGAAAACGCACAACCGCCTTAGCATGCCCAGTAAGCCAATCTACGATTTTACCCTTACCCTCATCTCCCCATTGCAAACCAATGACGACCAAACTACGATTCATCGCCTCATCCCCTTGGTTTAAAACCATTGATTATATTAACCAACGCGCCATAAACAGCAACACCAGCGCAGCAATTGTCAAACTCAACCCGATTTTACGCAACCGCTCTACGGGAAAAGTAACCAATTGTGCCATCAAAGTTTGCCACGATTTAGGCGCTACCAATAACATTGCGCCTTCAAAAAACAACGCCACAACCACCGCCAAAAGCCAAACGCTCACTTTAAATATCACTACTTAGGCGCAAGCGGTACAACCACCTGCTCACTAACAATATCCGCGCCCAATTGAGGGGCAAGCAGTGATTTCTCTTGTCGTGGTGAAATGGCAGGCGTTTCTTGTAAAAGCGTTGACTCTTGCAATCTACTTGATGCAGAGGAAGACATTTCACGCACCGCCTGCTCATCAATTTCCATCGTATTTAAATATTTAAAAAAATCACCTTCTGGCTCTACCAACATCACCGTATTATCACTTAAATGATTGCGATAAGCCTCCATTGAGCGCCAAAAGCGATAAAACTCCAAATCCTGCCCATAGCTTTTTGCATATAACTCAGCAGCTTTTGCATCCGCCTCACCTTCAATAATCCGCGCTTTTTCAATAGCTTTTGCCACCAACTCCGAAGCTTCACGGTCAGCACTTGCCATAATAATTTGTGATTTTTCCCGCCCTTGCGCGCGCAAATTTTTTGACACCCGCTCACGCTCAGCACGCATCCGCTCAAACACCCTATCGCGAATATCATCTGAAAAATCCACCCGTTTTAAGCGCACGCCAACAATCTCTACCCCATAACGATTTGCATCTTGTGAGAGCGATTGCGTTACCGATTGCATAATTGAGCCACGGTCTTCTGAAATCACCTCTTTTACCGAACGTCGCACAAATTCCCCGCGTAACCCATCTTTAACCAACTGGTCTAATAAATTAGACGCACGCGAAAAATTCCCCTGCACACTGGTATAGAACACGCGCATATTTGCCACGCGCCATTCCACAAAATAATCCACAATCAAATATTTCTTTTCATTGGTTAAAAACAACTCAGGGTCAACATCCAAACGCTGAATGCGCGCATCAAAAAACTCCACCTGATGCACAAAAGGCAACTTTAATTTAATTCCTGCCTTATCAGTGGTACTAATTAACCGCTCAAACTGCGTAATCACCGCAATTTGACGCTCATTAACCACATAAAGCGAATTAAACAGCAGCAATAACGCTACCACCACCACAGCAATCGTCATATTTAGTTTATTTGTCATCTCTTTTCACCTTAGCGTGTACGACTGCGCAACTCACTGCGCTCGCGATTAGATATTGGCGTAGAAGCATCTCTCTCAATACCCTCTAGCGTTTGCGGATGCACTGTGCGGTCTCGTTGCATATTTTGTCGCTCATTTTGCGCCTGCATCGCTTCTAAAGCACTGGCTGTTAAAACCAAATCGTGCCCTTGATGTCCATAAGAGCCTTCACCCAAATTCACAATTGGCTTGGTATTTTTAGCATCCACCACAACCGTTTGACTATTGCCATAAACCTCGCTCATCGTATCCAAATACAAACGATCGCGCATAGCCATCTTATCCATCAGATACACTTTATATAAATCATTAAAGCGACTCACATTGGCATTGGCTTGTGCTAATACTCGTGCCTCATAAGCCATTGCATCTTGCACATGTTGCTCTGCCTGTCCACGCGCCACTGGCAAACGCTCTAAAGCATAAGCCTCAGCCTTTAAGCGCAAACGCTCCTCATCTTCACGAGCGCGCACAGCATCTTCAAACGCATCTTGCACTTCCGCTGGGGCGCGTGCATCTTGCAATTCAAATGCCACAATTTCAAACCCCAAGCCAAAATCGCGCAAAATTGTCGTAATAATTGATTTTGCCTCCTGTGGCCATTCATTGCGTCTATCGCGCAACACCTCATCGACCGTACTCGCGCCCACCACCTCGCGAATTGCGCTAATTACAATATCTTCTAAAACCTTCTCAGGCTCATTTGCAACAAACAAATAATTTTCAGCACTACTAATGCGATATTGCACCGCTGCGCCAATCTCAACAATATTTTCATCACTAGTAAGCATTTGCCCCACTCGCTGACTACTGGTGGAGACGCTACTTTTTTGCGTTCGGAATTCGCCAATGCGCATGGTTGCAATTGACTGCACATCGACTTTTTCCACATGCCCGATAGGGGCTGGCCAATTCCAATTTAATCCTGAGGTAGTGGTATTGGTATGTTTACCCAGCACCATTTCCACGCCATTTTCGCGCTCTTGCACCGTATAAACCCCACTAGAGAGCCACAAAGCAAGCGCAACGCCTGTCGATAATCCAATAGTTTTCTTAGAAAACCCAATATTAGGCGTAGGCGAACCGCCCCCTTTACCCCCAGAGCGATTATCACCAGTAATTTTCTTTTTTAGATTTGCAAAAAATTCATCTAAATCAGGTGGTTGTTCATTATCCTGCTTTGGTTTACCGCCTTTATCGCGCTCTCCCCAAGGGTCTTCACTGACCATTACCGTAGAAGGATGAAAGCCACGCAGTTTCGCTAGTTTGTAACAACTTAGTAACACATTAAACATAATAACCTTTTATATCGTTTGGGATGGTTTATCCAACAAAACCAGCGCCCGATTATACTGGGATTGCAGTTGATTAAAACGTTTCTCTGATATTTTTATTTTCAGAAAGCTCGACCCATCGTCTGCCATTTGCTCCTCCAACACCGCCTTTTCAGCAAATAGATGACTGCGCAAACTACCCTCTTTAGGCATTAATTGCAACCATCCCTTCACCTCATGCGCCATAAAATACTCACCAATCGCCTGCGCTAAAGCATCTACCCCCGCCCCCGTTAACGCCGAGACAAACACCGCCTGCGCACGCCCATCTTCCCCATATTGGATACGCGGCTGTTCATCGCGTAAATCAATTTTGTTATACACCCGCATCATTGGCACTTCATCTGCGCCAATTTCTGCTAATACCGACGCCACCACTTCTTCACGTTGCAAGCGCTCATCATCTGCATAATCAATCACCTGCAAAATCAAATCCGCAAAGGCAGTTTCTTCCAACGTTGAGCGAAACGCCGCCACCAACTCATGCGGTAAATCACTTACAAAGCCCACCGTATCTGCCATTAAAATCGTTTGTCCACCCTCATAATTGAGCTTACGCCATGTAGGGTCAAGCGTTGCAAATAATTGGTCTTTGGCATAAACCTGCGCATCAGTGAGTTGATTAAACAACGTTGATTTACCAGAGTTGGTATAACCTGCCAATGCCACCGTTGGTTGTTCACCGCGACTACGCGCCTTGCGATTTTCCTCACGCTGACGGCGCACCTTTTCCAAACGTCTTTTCAACTGCTTAATGCGCACCCCTAACAAACGGCGGTCGGTTTCAAGTTGCGTCTCCCCAGGGCCTCGCAAACCAATCCCACCCTTTTGACGCTCCAAATGCGTCCAACCGCGCACCAAGCGCGTAGACAAATGATTTAACTGCGCCAGCTCTACTTGCAATTTCCCCTCATGCGAACGCGCACGCTGAGCGAAAATATCCAACACCAATCCGCTTCTATCAAGCACACGCGTTGAAAATAGCTTCTCTAAATTGCGCTCTTGTGAAGGCGAAAGTTGCGCATTAACAATCACCAATTCTATTTCCTGAGCTTTGATTTGTTCTGCCAGCGCCTCTGCCTGTCCGCGCCCGATAAAATACTTCGCTTCAGGCTTAGCGCGACTCAATACCTCCACAGCGATGACCTCTGCACCTGCTGATTGCGCTAATAATTGAAACTCCTGCACCACACTCTCATCGCTGACCTTGCCAATATCAACTTGCACCAACAAAGCACGTTCACCACTTTGCGGACGTTCAAACATAGGCTTTCTCCATCAAAATCGCGCGACAACAGACAAAAAAACCGCCTTTGTCAAACAACACAAAGGCGCTAGATAAGATAGAAAAACAACGCTTAATCGCACTCAATTTGTGCTTAATAAAAAGGATCTGTACTAGGAGCAGCCTGAGACGCAGAGGCTGGTGCAGACTCTTGAGAAGTTGGGGCGATATTAGAAGAGTTATGAGCAAGCGCTTCATCAGCAGTTTCTTCTTCACTGCCTGCAAGATTAATGCGCACATTGCGCGCTGGCACAATCGTTGAAATGGCATGCTTATAGACCATTTGCGAGATATTATTTCTTAATAACAACACAAACGCATCAAATGATTCAATTTGTCCTTGCAATTTAATGCCATTGACTAAATACACCGACACAGGCACACGCTCTTTGCGCAAAGCATTTAAATAAGGGTCTTGTAGGGATTGAGATTTACTCATTTGTTATTATTCTCCTATTAAATTTAGATGAAATACATTCGTCAAAAAAAATCTTGAGTTGTATTAAGCGTGTTTGTATTTTGCACGCAATTTTATGCCCTAGCTTTTCAGCTTTGATATAAGGGCGAGATTATAATGATTTTTGCACAGTTTTTATAGCCTCATCATAAAGGACAGCTATCATGCCACAGCAAAAGCGCCAACACCACACGCTATACAAACTAATTCTCCGAACCTATTGGGTTTGCCAGCACTTTAAGTCAAAAAAGCTTGTTTTTCAATTTGTTGAATTCTATCGCGTATTGCGGCTGCTTTTTCAAACTCCAAATCACGCGCATATTGCAACATTTGCTTTTCTAGTTTTTTAATCTCCTGATGGGCGTTTTCGGGTGTAATCATTGTTTCTTGCAAAGCATCACGATGCGCTTTTTTTCGCTTTAACCGCCACATGCGCCCCTTCCATTACATCTTGAATTTTCTTTTGAATCGTGGTGGGGGTAATGCCATGGGCTTGGTTATAAAGCATTTGCGCTTCACGTCTGCGCGCGGTTTCATCCATTGCTTTTTGCATAGAGCGCGTTATCGTATCGGCATATAAAATTGCTTTTCCTTCTTGATTGCGTGCCGCGCGTCCAATGGTTTGAATGAGCGCGCGCTCACCGCGTAAAAATCCTTCCTTATCAGCATCAAATATCGCTACCAGCGATACCTCTGGCATATCCAGACCTTCACGCAACAAGTTAATCCCTACCAATACATCAAATTCGCCTAAGCGCAAATCACGAATAATCTCCATCCGCTCTACTGTATTGATATCACTATGAATATAGCGCACCCGCACTTCATGCTCGAGTAAGTATTGGCTTAAATCCTCCGCCATTTTTTTAGTCAGTGTTGTAATTAACACCCGCTGATTATTTGCGCGTCTGATGCGAATTTCTCCCAATACATTTTCCACCTGCGACGCCACAGGGCGTATTTCTACTATCGGGTCTAATAATCCTGTTGGACGCACCAACTGTTCCACCACCTGCCAGAATGGGCTAATTCATACTCTCCAGGTGTTGCGGAAATATAAATCGTTTGGGGGGCAATGCGCTCAAACTCAGCAAACTGTAGCGGTCGGTTATCCAACGCCGAAGGCAGACGAAATCCATAATTAACCAATGTTTCCTTACGGGAGCGATCGCCTCGATACATACCATTAAGCTGTGGCACCGTTACATGGCTCTCATCTAACATCAACAACGCATCGGGGGGTAGATAATCATGCAAAGTAGGGGGCGGTTCCCCTGCCGCTCGTCCAGATAAATAGCGTGAATAATTTTCAATGCCCGAACAATAGCCCAACTCCAACATCATCTCCACATCAAAGCGCGTGCGTTGTTCTAATCGCTGTGCCTCCACCAATTTATCTTCGCGCGCAAGGTTGCCAAG
>NZ_LXHZ01000006.1 GCF_001888055.1 Rappaport israeli | reverse complement strand
AGTCCAACGATTACTAATGTTAAACCAGCAAAGCCTGAACTTTATTTGCCTAATGATACTTTTGGTACTGGCACTAAGGGCACAAATAAAGATCGCCTTACTAAGGATGCTACGATTAAAGCTAGAGGCATTGAAGATAATGCGACCTTTGAGTATCAGATTGAAGGATTAGAAGCAGGGAAGAGCGGATTGTTGACTGGAACTATTGCTCAATTGAATCAGGCTATTAAAAATGATCCTAATAAAGCCTTAACTGGTAAAGACTACACCATTAAAGCAAAACGGATTGTTAATGGGGAAAAGTCTGGTGAAGCAACGTTGGAATTTACTTATGATAAGGTTGCACCAAGTACTGACCGACTTGTCGTTAACCTTAAAAATGGTAAATATGTCCTTTTAGGTGAAACTGATGAGCCAGGCAGTAAGGTTGAATTAGCTGGTCATGGTTCTACCATTGCAGATGCGAAAGGTAAATTTGAACTCGATCTTGGCAATAAGTTGCAAACTTCGCAGTCGACCTTAACTGTTACAGATGAAGCAGGGAACTCAAATTCTGAGCTTGTTAATATAGGTGTTTATAGAAATATCAATAATACTCCTAATAAGACACCTTTTGAGATTGTTCGGGGTAATACTACGGGGCGCGCCGATATATTTTATGCAGAAGGTTATACAACTAATCCTCATACGCTTAATTTAGGACGTGGGAATGATACTTTAGCCATTACCAATGGAGGAGTTTATAGTACTGCCCCTAAAGGTAAACCAGGGATAGTTAATATGGGAGATGGGAATGATACCATTTCAGCTAAATATATTACTGGAATTCAAAACATTTTTATGGGTAAGGGCGATGATAAGATTATTTTAAATTCGCAGTGGCTTGGTCATAGTATTGGACGTGCCTCTAAAGTTGATTTAGGACCGGGGAATGATACTGTAGAAATGTACAATACCGTTGGAGGTGGTGATCACATAATTGGCTTCCCGGAATTAAATGGTGGGGCGGGCTATGATAGGCTGATTATCAATACAAAAGATAAGCTTGATGGTAGCGGTGAAAAGCATAAGAATGCAGCTAATCGTGAGCAGAATATGTGGTATATGAAAAATATGGAAGAAGTGGATCTCTCTAAATCAGGGAGAGATACTTTGAAAATTTCTTTGAATGATTTGAAGAAAAACCATGATGCGACTCATAAGCGACTAATCATTAAAGGGGATTCTGCTGATACGATTGATTTTGGCGAAGGCCTAGGAAATCCTAAACGTCCTGCTGACAAGGTAGATACGATTGATGGTAAGAGCTACAATGTGTATACCTATACTAGCAGCGGTGTGCAGTATCATCTATACATTGACCAGGAGATTCCTTCTAAATCTATTATTTGATGTCTTATTCGTCTCTAGCATGGCACCCTCTTCGGAGGGTGTTTTTTTTGGGCAGGAAAAATAGAGGATAATTTTATACCGCCTTGTGCCAACGGTGGTGGGGGATGAATTTGCCAACTATAGAAAACAATTTGCCAAAGGCGAAAATTATGCGCTAAAGATTGACCGAGGGGGTTTGGTGGCTTTGGGCATTGTATAGTCTCTTAACTTCAAATGAGATTATTCTAAGCGCTTCTCCTGACAAAATGTGTATCTCTAAGTCTCATTTTGAAGTTAAGGTACTATATTTTCTGAAGGGCTGAAGACTTTAGCGCTTTAGCGGATTGATTTCTAAGGTCTTGAGCTTTTTGCATTTTGTTTTGAGTGTGGGGTTAGCGTTCGCGCAGGGCTTGTTTAAAGCGGGTAAATGGTTTGATTAGATATTGGAATACGGTTTTTTCCCCTGTTTTGATGTCTACTGTTGCGGGCATTCCTGGTTTGATGGGGAGGGTTTGACCATTGCGGTCGGTGATGGTGCTGCCTTTGGTTTCAATGAGGACGCGATAATAGGATCTTTCGGCGTCTAAATTGAGTTCGCTGGGGCGGCGTTCGTCGCTTAGGGTGTCGGGGCTGATGAGGGTAATTTCACCCTCTAATCCGCCATAAATGGCGTAATCATAGGCGCTTAATTTCACTACGGCGGGCAGCCTGTGTGGACAAAGGCGACGTCTCTTGGATTGATGTAGGCTTGAACGAGTAGATTTTCATCAACTGGGACGATTTCCATAATGTCTTGTCCTGCGTTAATCACGCCGCCAATGGTGGTGATTTTGATGTTGTTGATTAGTCCGCGAACAGGTGAGCGGATTTGTGAGCGCTCTACGGGGTCGGCGCGCATGGCTAAATTCTCTCTGGCTTGTGCTAACTCTGATTCTGTGCGCACGAGTTGTTCGTTTGCCTCTGTTTGGTATTGGTTTTGGCGCTCTGTTATTTGGAGGGCAAGGTCTGCTGATTCGCGCTGCATGCGCAATAATTCGATTCTTGAGGAGACGCCACGCTCAACCATTTGTGAGGTGCGGGCAATTTGTTCATCAAGGATTGATTTGGAGTGTTTGAGTCCTTTTAGTCCTTCTTGGAGGGTTTTGCGTCGCGCTTGATAGGCGAGTGTTTCGCGTTGGCGCAAAGTTTCTGGGATGGTTTGTTCAAATTCTAAGGGGACGTCGTAGGCTTCTGCACGATAGCGCGATGCCATGGCGGATAGGTTTTGTACTTTGGCTTTACTTTCGCGCAAGATGGCGGAGCTTCGGGTGTCGTCTAGTGTAACGAGGATGTCGCCTTGCTCTACAAGTTGTCCCTCTCTTACATTGAGCGTTTTTAAAATGCCAGGGTCTAGGCTTTGAATCATTTGCTGGCGAGAGGTGGGGATGATTGAACCTTGTCCGCGCACAACTTCTTCTAGTGTGCTGAAATACGCCCAGATGATAAAGGAGGTTAATAAAGCGCCTAAAAAAATAATGCTCCACCAAAGCCCTTTGTGTTGCTCTGCCTGCATGGCGGCATTTAGGTCGCTGATAAGCTTGAGGTCGCGTTTATTAAGGGGCTGAATATTTTTGCTCATGTCTTAATCTCTTGTTTGATTTACTCTTGTGGCAGATGGTGATTGTGCTCTTGGGAGACGGCTTGCGCTGTTTGGGGGGCATTTTGTTGGTTAAGATGCGCAATTACGGCGTCTTTAGCGCCATCAATGATGACTTTGCCTTGTTCCATTACGATGATTCGATTGACTAGAGCTAATAATTGAGGGCGGTGTGTTACTAATAGCAAGGTGCGATTGCCAAGCCAATCGACTAATGCTTGTAAGACGCGCACTTCTGTGGCTTGGTCTAGTCCGCTAGTGGGTTCATCGAGTAAGACAACGCGCGGATTGCGCAAGGTTAGTCGCGCAAGTGAGACGATTTGCTGTTGACCACCTGATAATCCTGCGCCATTTTCGCCAATGGGCATATCCAATCCTTTGGGATGTTGCTGAATCATTTGCGCAACGCCAAAGCGACGCAAGGCATTTAATAATACGTCATCGCTGTATACACCATCGGCGCGCGCCATGTCCAGATTGTCGCGTAAGGTGCCAAGGAATAGGCGCGGATTTTGCGCTAATAGGGCGATTTTGTTGCGCAGATGGTAGGGGTCAATTTGTCTTGTGTCGACGTCGTCTAAAGTAACGATGCCTTGCTGGGGTTCGTATAAGGCGCTTACGAGTTTGAGTAGGGTGGATTTACCGCTACCAATGCGCCCAATAATGGCGACTTTTTCGCCTGCGTTGATTTTTAGATTGAGTTGCGATAGGGCGTGTTGCTCGCTTTTGTTGTATGAAAAAACGCAATCTTTTAGCTCAATAGCGCCTCTGGGGGTTTCTAAGGTGATGTATTTGCGGGTGGGGTCGCGTTCAATGGGGCGTTCGGCAATTTGTGTAACGCCAGTTAAGGCTACTTTTGCCTGCTGAAAGCGCACCGCCAGTCCAGCAATTTGTGCAACAGGGGCAAGGGCGCGACCTGATAAGATGACACAGGCAATCAAAGCGCCCATGCTGATGCGCTCTTCTGGGTTGGTGGAGTGGATTAGGTAGGTGCCAAAAAGCACTAAAATCACGGTGTTAAGCTGTTGCATCATAACGCTAAAGCTGGTGATTAAATTGCTGAGATTTTTTGTTTTGATGCTAGAGGCGGCGGCTTTGGCGGTGTAGTAATCCCAGCGCTTTTGCACCCAGCTATAGGCATTGTTGACTTTCAAAGTTTCTACGCCATCAACCGCTTCTACTGCTAACCCTTGACGCTGGGAGGATTCGCGCATGGCTTCATTAATGGATTTGGCAAGTGGAATTTGTGCAAATAAGCTAATTAATAACACAATCGGGACAATGAGTAACGGCACAAAAGCGAGTTTGCCTGCTACAACAAACATCACAAAAATAAACAATAAGAAAAAGGGCATATCCACTAAAGCCAGTAAACTTGCGGAGGTCATAAATTCACGGACGGACTCAAAATCGCGCAAGTTATTAGCATAGGAACCTGCTGAGACGGGTTTGTTTTGCATGCGGATTTGTAATACACGCCGAAATAATGCAGAAGAAATGATTAAATCGGCTTTTTTGCCAGCAATATCTGTGAGATATCCGCGGATAATTTTGGCAATAAATTCAAATACTATGGCTAAAAATACGCCGATGCTTAACACCCATAGCGTTTCATAGGCTTTATTGGGGATGACGCGGTCATAAACGTTCATGACATATAGCGAGCTGATGAGCGCTAATGTGTTGATGATAAAGGTGGCAATAAGTACTTGATAATAATAGCGACGAAAACGCCAAATAACTTTCCAAAACCATCCTTTTTCTAGGTGATATTCTGGCAGTTCGGAGCGCTTTTCTTGCGCAACTTGTGGGCGCATAAACCAAATATAGCCTAAATAGCGCGCTTCAAACTCTTTTTTACTGACTAATTGCTTGCCAATGCCTGCGATATTTAAGGTAACATGGGTTTCGCCAATGGCTATGATAATCGCTGCCTCTCTATCGCGTAGTAGCGCTACCGCAGGGAGTGCAAGTCGGGGGATTTTGCTTAATTCGCGATATTGCAAGCTGTTATCAAAGCCTTGTTGTGCCAATGTTTCGCTTAGCGCTCTATAGTCAAAATCGCCGAATTGGTCGCGCGGGGTGAGGGTGGAGAGGGTTGCCTCTGATACGGGATGGTTTAATAATCGCGACAATAAGGCTAAGTTTTCTAATAATGCTTGCATGTTATTCCAGATTTTTGAGTTTTTCTTTAAAGGCTATGAATAGGCTTAAAAAGTCGTTATTTGTTTTAAGCGCAGTACACAGTAAATTTATTCAAAGATAGGGGCTTGCCAAGTGCTTTGCATCAAGGTTTGTTCGTCAGTATTAGTAATCTTTAGTTTAGGGTAGGCTCTTAGGCTGGGATTTCTGATGATTATCTCAGGATAGGTGGCTTTACTTGGAGGCGTAATGACTACTTCAGAATAAGCGCTTGGCTTTGCTGTTTGTGGGCTTGGCGTAGGATAGATTGGCTCTTGACTAATCCCTGCCCACTGACTAAGTTTGCCCACCGCTGATAAATAGTCTAGCTTTGCCTGCATGAGGTCGTATTTGGCATTGACGCGCAGTTGCTCAATATTGGCTAGTTCACTATAGGCATTAACGACATCAAGCAAAGAACGTTGGGCAATTGTAAATTGGTCTTCATAGTCGGCGGCTACTTGTTGTGAGGTGCGGATTTGATTACCAGCAATTTCAATGCGTAATTGGTCTTCCCTCATTTGTAAAATGGCTAAGTCTACACGCTCTAATAAATTGGCTTCTATGCTGTCTAAACGCGCTTGTGCGGCATCAACTTGATGGCGCTTTTGCTCAATGCTCGGCGCTTTGGTGCGGTCAAAAACATCAAAGGTTACAGATAAATAAACAGCGGTATCATGGCGGTTTGTCTCGCCTAATATATTGATATCAGGATAGTAGGCGAGTTTTGTGGATTCATGCTCGGCTTGGGTGGCGGCAAGTTCTTCTTTTTGCGCCCGATAGCTGGCATTGTTGCGAATGTCAACAAGCGTTGAGGGATATTGAGTAAGTAATTGTGCCTCTGATAGATTGGCAAAAGGATTATTGAGCTCATCAGAGCTGAGCGCTGGCTGAACGTAGCGCGATAAACGCGATAGCGCAAGATTGCGTAAGCGCTCATAGGAAACAATGCTTTCTTCAACTTGAAGGAGGCGCGCTTGGGCTTGTGTTAGTTCAGAACGACGCCCTGAATCATATTGATGGATAATTTCCATTTTGCGCACAATTTCTTGATGTCGTTTTCTATTTTGTAGCGCAACTTCTAGCGCCATATCAGCGCGCAACGCTTCAAGATAATACCCAGCTAATTGATAGAGAAACTCTTCTTCTGTTTCGCTGGTCTTCTCACTAAAGTAATCTGCTTTTAATCGCTCTTTGTGAATGTCTGTATCACGCTTGCCAAAATCATAAACCGTCCATTTTGCCTCTAGCACAGGATTAAAACCATAATCGCCATTATTTCGCAAAATAGGTTGATTGGCGCGAACTGCTAAAGTAGGGTATTTTCTAGCTTGGGCGATTTCCAGACGACTTTCTGCGATTCGTTCGTTTGCTTGCGCTTCTAAAATTTCTGGCTGAGCGACTAGGCTTGTGCGTAGAATTTCTGGCAAATCTCGTGCATGAGTTGATGATAATGTCGCACAAAGCAAAACAATAGCCAGCTTTTTCATAATATCCTCACAAAATTAAAATCAAATATGGCTCAATTCCTTTAGCTAAAAAGTGATATTTTTAGAGTGATTAATCATTGAACAATCAACATGTTTATCTTAAATAAAACCACTTTATTAATAAGATGAGCTAGTGGCGCATTCTAACAAAAATTATAGATTGCACGTTTATTTTTATACTTTAGAATCTAAAAAGGCGCATGATAAGCGCTTAGCATGAGCATAAAATAAAAAAGGCTTATTTGTTTTGATATTAATGAGTGAGAAAGGCATTGAATTAGCAGGTGGCATTTTGGGTTGCTGTGTGGCGTTAGCGCAGGTGTAAGGGTTGAAATGGCTTGCTTTTTTAAGGTGAAGGTCTTAAAATCCGCGCTCTTTATCGTGCCAAAGCCATCGGCAACTATAATTTTTCTGGAGTAATTAAATGTTAACAGTTGAGAACAAACAAGAAATCGTTAAAAAATATCAGCGCGCTGAAGGGGATACAGGCTCTCCTGAAGTGCAAATTGCTTTACTAACCGCGCGCATTTTAGACTTGCAAAAACATTTTGCTGAAAACAAAAAAGACTTTCATTCACGCCGTGGCTTGTTAAAAATGGTGAGCAATCGCCGTCGTTTGTTAGATTATTACAAGCGTAAAGATTTTGAAGGCTATCGTAAACTCATCGCTGATTTGGGCTTGCGTCGTTAATTTTTAAGTTTGTGCGTTCTAAATAGTTTGATTTTATAAGTTTTGATTTAAGGGTCTTTCGTGAAATATTCAAAATCCTTCGTCTATGGTAAACACAACGTTACTTTAGAAACAGGCGAAATCGCTCGTCAAGCCGATGGCGCGGTTATGGTTAATGTCGATGATACGGTGGTGTTGGTTACCGCTGTGGCGAAAAAAACAGTCGCCGAAGGGCAAGATTTTTTCCCGTTAACAGTGAATTATCAAGAAAAAATCTATGCCGCTGGTAGAGTGCCAGGTGGGTATTTTAAGCGCGAAGGTCGCCCATCTGAATCAGAAACATTGATTGCGCGGTTAATTGACCGCCCACTGCGTCCTTTATTCCCCGAAGGATTTTTTAATGAAATTCAGGTGATTGCAACAGTTATGTCGTCTAATCCTGAAGTGTCTTCTGATATTGCGGCAATGATTGGCGCTTCTGCGGCAATTAAGCTTGCAGGTGTGCCTTTTTCTGGCCCAATTGGTGCAGCCCGTGTGGGATATAAAGAGGGGGAGTTTTTGCTCAATCCCTCGCCTAAAGAATTAGAACAATCTGATTTGGATTTGGTCGTTGCAGGGACAAAAGATGCCGTGCTAATGGTTGAATCACAAGCGCAAGAATTGCCCGAAGAAGTGATGCTTAAAGCGGTTATGTTTGGGCATGAGCAAATGCAGGTTGTAATCGATGCGATTAATGAGCTGGCACAAGAAGCAGGTAAACCAGCTTGGGATTGGCAGCCAGCAGAAAAAAATCAAGCGCTTTATGACAAGGTTAAAGCGCTTAGTTTTGCGCCATTAACAGAAGCTTATCAGATTGCCGATAAGCAAGCGCGTCAGGAAGCGGTGGCAAATGTGCATGCGCAAGTTGAAGAAGCTTTAGTAACTGAGGCAGAAGATAGCCCAAGTGCAGGGGAAATTGGCAATATCGTTCATGATTTTGAGAAAACCATTGTGCGCGAGCGTATTTTAGCGCAAGAACCGCGTATTGATGGGCGCGATGTAAAAACCGTACGCCCTATTACTATTCGCACAAAAGTATTGCCACGTGTGCATGGGTCGGCGTTATTTACGCGCGGAGAAACGCAGGCGATTGTGGTGGCGACTTTAGGGACTGGGCGCGATGCGCAAGTGATTGATTCGCTTAGTGGTGAGTATAAAGATAACTTTATGCTTCATTATAATTTCCCACCTTTCTGTGTTGGGGAAACGGGTTTTATTGGCTCGCCTAAACGGCGTGAGATTGGGCATGGGCGTTTGGCGCGCCGTGGAATTGAGGCGGTATTGCCTGATGAAAGCGCTTTCCCTTATACCATTCGGGTTGTTTCTGAAATTACTGAATCCAATGGCTCTAGCTCAATGGCGAGTGTTTGTGGGACTTCGTTGGCGTTAATGGATGCAGGAGTGCCGATTAAATCGCCTGTGGCTGGGATAGCAATGGGATTGATTAAAGAAGGTGAGCGTTTTGCGGTGCTTACAGATATTTTGGGCGATGAAGACCATTTGGGCGATATGGATTTTAAAGTGGCGGGAACGCATCAAGGTGTAACGGCGCTACAAATGGATATCAAGATTGAAGGCATCACTGAGGAAATTATGCGCCAAGCGCTAGAGCAAGCGAAAGTAGGCAGAATTCATATTCTTGGGATTATGAATGAGGCAATGAGCGCACCGCGTGAGGAGTTGTCTGAATTTGCGCCACGCTTTACAACAATGCGGATTGATAGCGATAAAATTAAGGATGTGATTGGCAAAGGCGGAGCAACCATTCGCGCGATTACTGAAGAATCAGGAACTTCAATTGAAATTGAGGATGATGGCACGATTAAGATTGCAGCAACCAATCAAGAGTCTGCCAATAATGCACGCCGAATGATTGAAGAGATTACTGCAGAGCCTGAGGTTGGGCGCATTTATGAGGGTAAAGTAACCAAGATTATGGATTTTGGCGCTTTTTGTATCCTTTTTGCCTGGCAAAGAAGGGTTGGTGCATATTTCGCAAATCGCTGAGTATCGTGTTAATGATGTGCGCGATGAGTTAAGCGAGGGTCAGGAAGTGAAAGTGAAATTAATTGAGGTTGACCGTCAAGGAAGAGTGCGGTTGTCAATTAAGGAGGCGCAGTAATTTTTGAGAAAACAAGGGGTTGTTTTGCAAGATTTGTTTGGTTGGGTGTTATAAGTTTTGAGATTTGTTGATTTAGCTAGGGATGGCTGAATTGACAATTCATAAGAAGAGGTGGCTGAGTGGTCGAAAGCGCACGCCTGGAAAGTGTGTATACGTTTGTAGCGTATCGAGGGTTCGAATCCCTCTCTCTTCGCCAATTTTCTAAAGCAGCTGAGAAGCTGCTTTTTTTGTGGGCGCTATTAGGATAGGGTGGTTGTGTTATGGAGATAAAAAGGTGTGGTAGTAGGGTGTTATAGTTGTGGTTGCGGGTTATTCATTGGGTTTTTGGAGGTTGCGGTGAAGGGTAAGAGGGCGGTAGAGCGAGGCGCGGTGGAGGGATGGGGGATTCAAGCTGGCGCTAGAAGGGGGGGATGGTTTGGGAGAGTATCATGGGGGGCGTGATTTTGAGGCGTTGTTAGATGGGGGGTTGTGGGTGCGAACGCCTGAGGGGCGTTGGTGTCGGCGGTGTTGGCTGACCCGATTGCGCGGATGTGGGCGCTGGTGGTGGATTTGTTGGTGATGTTTGGGGTTTTGCTAGGGTGTTTGATGTTGGTGGTGTTTTTTAGGAGTCAGGCGACGTTGGGGGTGGTGTTGGTGTTGGTGTTTGTGGTGTCATGGGGGTATTTCTTTTTATTGGAGTTTTTTTGGCGTGGGCAGTCGTTGGGTAAGCGTTTGTTGGGGCTTCAGGTGGTGTCTGAGGATTTGTCGGCTTTGCGGTTGTCGCAGTGTGCTTGGCGTAATGTTTTGCGGTATTTGGATTTTTTGCCTGGGTGTTTTGGTTTGGGGTTGTGTTGTATGTTGTTTAATGGGCGCAATCAGCGTTTGGGGGATTGGATGGCGGGGACGGTGGTGATTGTGCGTGATGGGGGGTACGCTTGGGAGGTTGGGGGTGGCTGTGATGGAGCGGTTGTTGGCTTCTGGAGGGGCGGTAAAGCCGTCTGTGGCGTTGTCTTCGCTGGAGCGTGAGGCGGTGGTTGGTTTTGCGTTGTATGCGCAGGAGCATTCGTTGGCGCGTGCGGTGGAGTTGAGTGAGCCGTTGGCGGGTTTTTTCGTGGGGGTTGAGCCTGAATGTCGGGTTGAGCGGTTGATGGAGTGGGGGCGGTGGTGTGTTTGCAGGTGGATGAGGTGGGGTTTGTGAGAGAGCATGAGGGGCTGTGGCAGGATTTGCAGGGATTTTTAATGGGAAATCGGGAGGCTGGGCTGGCGGCGGTGGCGTTTCCTTGGGCTTATCGGCAGGTGTGTGGGCATTTGGCGTTGGCAAGGGCGCGGGGGTTTTCGGCTGGATTGGTGGGGCGTTTGAATGATTTGGTGGTGTTGGGGCGGCGGCGGTTGTATGCGGAGCGTGCGCGGGGTGTGGGGGGGATTGCGGATTTTTTTTTGCTGGGGTTGCCTCGGGCGTTGCGGGATTGTTGGGTTTATGTGGCGTTGGCGGGGGGGTTGTTTGTACTGCCGTTGGGGTTGGGGTTGGCGGTGGGGTTGTGGTGTCCTGAGTATGCGCGGGATGTGGGGGGGGGAATATGAGGAGATGTATGCGCCTATGGCGCAGGGGCGTGTGGGGGGAGAGTCGGGGGGGCGGAGAGTGATGTGCTGATGTGGGGGCATTATGTTTTGCATAATACGAGTATTGGGTTGCGGACGATTGTTGGGGGGGCGTTTGCTGGGTTTGGGTCGGTGGCGGTGTTGGTGAGTAATGGGTGGCATTTGGGGGTGGTGAGTGCGGATATGTTGCGTGTGGGGTATGCGTGGGGGTCGTTTTTTCCTTTTGTGGTGGGGCATGCGGCGTTTGAGTTGTCGGCGGTGGTGTTGGC
>NZ_LXHZ01000002.1 GCF_001888055.1 Rappaport israeli | reverse complement strand
TTTTCTACTCCAATTTCAAAATTAAGCTTTATTTTTAACTACTTCATCTACTACGCTATTAGGCGCTTCATTATAACAATCAAATTCCATTGAATAATTTGCACGACCCTGACTAAGTGAGCGCAAAGAAGTTGAATAACCAAACATATTTGCTAATGGTACCTGTGCACGAATGATTTTACCCGTTGACTCATCATCCATACCTTGAATTAAGCCACGTCGACTATTTAAGTCACCCATTACATCACCCATATACTCTTCTGGTGTAGACACTTCAACTTTCATCATAGGCTCAAGAAGTACTGGCTTGGCTTTACGGCTCCTAGTTTAAAACCTTCTGAGCCAGCTAATTTAAATGCCATTTCAGATGAGTCAACCTCATGATATGAACCATCATATAAGGTGACCTTCACATCGACCATAGGATAGCCAGCCAACACACCATTTTGCATTTGCTCTTGCACACCCTTGTCTACAGCAGGTATATACTCTTTTGGCACAACCCCACCAACAACCTCGTTTACAAACTCATAACCAAACCCTGGTTCTTGTGGTTCAATACGCAACCAAACGTGACCAAACTGACCACGACCACCAGACTGACGCACAAACTTACCTTCTTGCTCAACAGCATTACGTAAAGTCTCGCGATAGGCAACTTGCGGTGCACCGACATTTGCCTCAACCTTAAACTCACGCTTCATTCTGTCAACCAAGATTTCCAAGTGCAACTCACCCATCCCAGAAATAATAGTCTGACCAGTTTCTTCATCTGTATGAATACGGAAGGAAGGGTCTTCTTGAGCCAATTTACTTAGCGCCATACCCATTTTTTCTTGGTCAGATTTAGTCTTAGGCTCAACAGCTACAGAAATAACAGGCTCAGGGAATTCCATGCGTTCCAAAATAATTGGATTTGTAGGGTCGCATAAAGTCTCACCTGTCATAACATCTTTTAGACCTATGCAAGCTGCAATATCACCCGCGTAAACTTCTTTAATCTCTTCACGCGAATTTGAATGCATCTGTACGATACGACCTACACGCTCACGCTTATCTTTTACTGAATTTAATACAGCCGTGCCAGCTTCCAAAACCCCAGAATAGCAACGAATAAAAGTTAGGGTACCAACGAATGGATCAGTTGCAACTTTAAATGCCAATGCTGAAAAGGGCTCTTCATCTGAAGCTTTACGCTGTGCAGGCTCTTCACTATGTGGGATTATTCCCTGAATAGCCTCAATATCATCTGGGCTTGGCAACAACTCAATAACTTTGTCAAGCATTGCTTGAACACCTTTATTTTTAAAAGATGAACCGCACATCACTGGTGTTATTTCTACTGCGATCGTACGAATTCTTAGACCCTCGATGATTTCTTCTTCACTCAACTCTTCGCCGCCAAGATATTTGTCCATCAAAGACTCATTAGCCTCAGCAGCTGCTTCCACCATTTTTTCTCGCCAAGTCTGAGCTTCTTCCTTCAACTCATCAGGAATCTCAGCGTACTCAAAAGTCAAGCCATTATCCTCTTCATTCCAGATAATTTCTTTCATTTTGATTAGATCAATAACCCCTTTAAAGTTTTCTTCTGCGCCTACTGGCAATTGCACTGGGATTGCTTCTGTCGCCAAGCGCTCACTCATTTGCGCAACTACACGCAAAAAGTTTGCCCCCGTTCTATCCATTTTATTGACATAAGCAATACGCGGTACTTTATATTTATTTGCCTGACGCCATACTGTTTCAGTTTGTGGCTGGACACCACCCACTGAACACAGCACTAAGCATGCACCATCTAATACGCGCAAAGAACGTTCTACCTCAATAGTAAAGTCAACGTGTCCCGGAGTATCAATGATATTGATGCGATGCTCAGGAAACTGTTTTGCCATACCTTGCCAAAAACAAGTTGTAGCAGCTGAGGTGATTGTAATTCCACGCTCTTGCTCTTGCTCCATCCAATCCATTGTGGCCGCACCATCGTGTACCTCACCAATTTTGTGAGACAAGCCGGTATAAAACAAAATACGCTCAGAAGTCGTTGTTTTACCAGCATCAATATGCGCCATGATACCTAGGTTGCGATATTTATCTATACTTGTTTTACGTGCCACAAAAGACTCCAATTATAAAAATGAATTTAATATGTTTTACCAACGGAAATGTGCGAATGCTTTATTAGCTTCTGCCATACGGTGTGTATCATCACGTTTTTTAACAGCAGAACCTCTCTCTTCAGTCGCATCAACAAACTCATTAGCCAGACGCTGCGCCATAGATTTCTCGTTACGCCCACGCGCTGCATCAATCAACCAACGCATTGCTAAAGCATTTTGACGTACAGGACGAACCTCGATAGGCACTTGGTAAGTTGCGCCACCTACGCGACGTGATTTTACCTCAACAGCTGGACGCACTTTTTCCAAAGCCTCTTCTAACACTTCGACAGGTTCCATCTGCTTTTTCTCAGCAGCTTTTTCCAAGGCCTCATAAACCACCTTCTCCGCTACTGATTTCTTTCCATCAACCATAACCATATTAATAAACTTCGCCACCACCACATTTCCAAATTTTGGATCTGGTAGAATATGACGAATCGGAGCACGTACTCTTCTAGACATATTTCATTCCTTAAATTAAGACTTAGGACGCTTAGTGCCGTATTTTGAACGACCTTGTTTGCGATCCTTAACACCTGCCGTATCCAATGCACCACGCACAATGTGATAACGCACCCCTGGTAAATCTTTTACCCTACCACCACGAATGAGAACCAAACTATGTTCTTGTAGGTTATGACCTTCACCACCAATATAGGCAGTTACTTCGTACTTGTTCGTTAAACGAGTACGCGCGACCTTACGCATAGCTGAGTTTGGTTTTTTCGGGGTGGTTGTATAAACACGAGTACACACACCACGTTTTTGTGGACAACCTTGCAACGCAGGAACATTATTTTTTTCTTTCTGGCGAGTGCGCGGTGAGCGCACAAGCTGATTAATAGTTGCCATGTAAGTTCTCTCCAAACTTTATTACTGTATCCTTAATTTAGCGTCAACACGCCAAAGGTGGCGCATGATATGCTTTTTTCCTTTATCTGTCAAACATTTTCATCTTCAATGATGCTTTCTTCAACCAGATTTGCTTTCCCATTTTCCTCATTTGTATCTTTCAAACCAAACAAGCTACGCTCTTCTTCGCGAAGTGCGCGTCGCTCAGTATGATAAGCCAAACCAGTACCAGCTGGAATTAACCGCCCAACAATAACGTTTTCTTTTAGTCCACGTAATTCATCCGCGCTTCCCAACACTGCCGCTTCTGTTAAAACACGTGTAGTTTCTTGGAAAGAAGCAGCTGATACAAATGACTCTGTTGCCAATGAGGCTTTAGTGATACCCATCAGCACCGGTTCATACTGTATTTCAAGCTTACCTTGTGCTTTAAGTTTTTCATTTTCAATCATAACTGCCGTTGCTTCTACCTGTTCACCAGTCAAGAATTCTGACTCACCTGGGTCGGTAATACTGACCTTACGCAACATTTGGCGCACAATAACTTCAATATGTTTATCGCTAATTTTTACACCTTGGGTACGGTAAACCACTTGTATTTCATTTACAATATGCGCCGTTAATTCATGCGCACCTCTCAGGCGTAAGATATCATGAGGCATTAACTCACCATCCGCTAAGACCTCACCTTTTCTGACTTGCTCTCCTTCAAATACATCTAATCGACGCCATTTTGGAATTAAAATCTCAAAAGCCTCTCCAGCATCATTTGTAATAATCAGACGCTGTTTGCCTTTGGTTTCTTTACCAAAAGAAACTACGCCAGACATTTCCGCTAAGATTGCAGGTTCTTTAGGTTTTCTAGCCTCAAACAAATCCGCCACACGTGGCAAACCACCAGTGATATCGCCTGATTTACCAGATACTTGCGGCATACGCGCTAATACATCGCCCACCTTTACCTCATCGCCATCTGCCAAATTAACAATAGCGCCAGCTGGTAAGAAGTAATTAACTGGAATATCAGAATTTGATTGCGTTACTGGATTGCCTTGCTCATCTAATAATTGAATGAGTGGCTTTTTATCCTTAGCCGCCATGGTGCGTTGTGCGTTATCCATAACAGTCAAAACAATCAAGCCAGTTTCGCTATCTGAGGCGCTCTGTACGGTTACGCCTTCTTCAAAGTCATAAAAAGCAGCCTTGCCTGATACTTCGGCAATGATAGGTTGCGTATGCGGATCCCAAGTTGCAACTGTTTGACCTTGTTTAACGGCATCACCATCTTGAATAGCAATTGTTGCGCCATAAGGAATTTTATAACGCCCGCATTCATGGTTATTGGCATCAATAACGACCAATTCGCCTGAGCGCGAAGTTGCGACTAATTTGCCCTCAGAGTTTACTACCGTTTTAATGTTGCTTAATCGCGCCACGCCACCAGCTTTAATGATAATGCTATTTTCTGAGACTTTACCTTGAGCTGCGCCTCCAATATGGAATGTTCGCATTGTTAACTGCGTTCCTGGCTCACCGATTGATTGCGCGGCAATTACTCCAACCGCCTCACCGATATTCACTTGGTGCCCACGCGCCAAATCTCGTCCATAGCATTGTGCACAAATTCCTTTATGAGATTCACAGGTGATAACAGAGCGTACAACTACACGGTCAACCCCCGCATTTTCAAGGATTTCTGCTTGGTCTTCCCCTAATAGCGTATTCGCTTCTAAAACCACTTCACCTGTTGCACTATCAATAACAGGCTCAGCCAGCACTCGCCCTAATACTCTATCGGATAATTTCTCTACTACTTCTCCACCATCAACGACCGCGCGAACTTCAATTCCTTTGGTCGTACCACAATCAAATTCACTTACCACCACATCCTGAGAAACATCTACCAAACGACGAGTTAAATAACCTGAATTTGCTGTTTTAAGTGCCGTATCTGCCAACCCTTTACGTGCACCATGCGTGGAAATAAAGTACTGCGATACATTCAATCCTTCACGGAAATTAGCGATAATGGGCATTTCAATAATAGAGCCATCTGGTTTTGCCATCAGACCGCGCATTCCTGCCAATTGACGAATTTGTGCAGCAGAACCCCGCGCACCAGAATCAGACATCATAAATACTGAGTTAAATGAATCTTGATACACAGAATTTCCCTTCTCATCAAGGAGAACATTTCCCTGAGCATCAACAACCTCATCGCGCCCAAGGCGAGTCATCATCGCCTCAGATACTCTATCATTTGTTTTTTGCCAAACATCTACAACCTTATTGTACTTTTCACCTTGTGTGACCAAACCAGCGTTGTATTGTCCTTCAATTTCTTTAACTTCTTTTTCAGCAGCTGCGATGATGCTTGCCTTTTCTTCTGGCACAACCATATCAACAATACCAATAGAAGCCCCAGAACGCGTAGCATAGCGGAATCCGGTATACATTAACTGGTCAGCTAAAATAACAGTTTCTTTCAAACCAACCTTGCGATAACAGGCATTGATTAATTGCGAAACCGCCTTTTTCACCATTGGTTTATTGATGTAGTCAAACGCCAATCCTTTAGGTAAAATTTGTGATAACAGCGCGCGTCCCACCGTCGTTGCTACCCGTTTGAAAATTTGCTCTCCATTTTCACTGATAGACAACCGCACTTCGATTTTGGCCTGAAGATGAACTTCCTTAGCATGATAAGCACGCTCAACCTCATCAATATCAGCAAAACGCATTCCTTCACCTTTTGCCCCAATCCGCTCACGCGTCATATAGTAAAGTCCCAACACAACATCTTGCGAAGGCACAATAATTGGCTCACCATTTGCAGGCGATAAAATATTGTTAGAACTCATCATTAATGCGCGGGCCTCAAGCTGCGCCTCAAGCGATAATGGGACATGTACCGCCATTTGGTCCCCATCAAAGTCTGCGTTAAACGCCGCACAAACCAAAGGATGCAACTGAATCGCTTTACCTTCAATCAAAATTGGCTCAAAAGCCTGAATACCTAAGCGGTGCAAAGTTGGTGCACGGTTAAGCATCACAGGATGCTCCCGAATAACAAACTCTAATGCATCCCACACTTCAGGCTCATCACGGTCAACCATCAATTTAGCTGCTTTAATTGTTGCTGCCAAACCATTAACAATAAGTTGATGAAAAATAAAAGGCTTAAACAACTCAAGCGCCATCCGTTTAGGCAAACCACATTGATGCAAGCGCAAAGTCGGGCCAACAACAATAACCGAACGTCCAGAGTAATCCACACGCTTTCCAAGCAAGTTTTGACGAAAACGCCCCTGCTTACCTTTAATCATATCAGCAAGAGATTTTAGTGGTCGTTTGTTTGTTCCAGTAACCGTTCGTCCACGACGTCCGTTATCCAACAATGAGTCCACTGATTCTTGTAACATACGCTTTTCATTGCGCACAATAATATCCGGCGCAAATAATTCCAATAAGCGCTTAAGGCGGTTATTGCGGTTAATGACGCGACGATACAAATCATTTAAATCTGAAGTGGCAAAACGTCCTGTGTCTAATGGAACTAATGGACGCAAATCTGGTGGCAATACAGGCAATACCGTAAGAATCATCCACTCAGGTTTATTGCCCGAACGGTGGAGCGCCTCCATTAATTTCAATCGTTTTAATAAGCGTTTGCTTTTGGTTTCGGAATTGGTTTCAGAAAGCGCTTGACGTAATTCCGCTATTTCCATTTCCAAATCCATATTTTTAAGGATATGTTGGATAGCCTCTGCACCCATCATCGCTTTAAATTCATGCCCATACTCTTCAACTGCCTGAATATAATGTTCTTCATTTAGTAGCTGATTTTTCTCTAAAGGCGTCATGCCTGGGTCAAGAACAATAAACGACTCAAAATAGAGTACACGCTCAATCTCGCGCAACGTTAAATCTAACAATAAACCAATACGAGAAGGCAGAGATTTCAAAAACCAAATATGGGCTACTGGTGTAGCCAATTCAATATGCCCCATTCGCTCACGTCGTACGCTGGATTTTGTTACCTCAACACCACAACGCTCACAAACCACGCCTCGATGCTTTAAGCGCTTATACTTACCGCATAAACATTCATAATCTTTAACAGGGCCAAAATTTTGCACAAAACAACCCATCACGCTCTGGCTTAAACGTTCGATAATTAATTGTCTCTGGTTTTTTCACCTCACCAAATGACCAAGAACGTATCATATCAGGCGAAGCAAACCAATACGGATATGATCAAAATCATCCATACCGTCTTGGGGTTTAAACATACTCATTAATTCTTTCATGATAGCTTCCCTCGTCGATTAATTTTGTTCGAGATCGATATTAATACCGAGTGCACGGATTTCTTTGGTCAAGACATTGAACGATTCTGGCATACCAGGATCGACCTGCAAATTGCCGTCGACAATATTTTTATACATCTTGGTTCTACCTTCCACGTCATCAGATTTTACTGTCAACATTTCTTGCAAAGTATAAGAAGCGCCATAAGCCTCTAATGCCCATACCTCCATCTCCCCAAAACGCTGTCCACCAAATTGCGCACGACCGCCTAACGGTTGTTGCGTTACAAGAGAATAAGGACCAGTAGAGCGTGCATGCATCTTGTCATCTACCAAGTGATTAAGCTTAAGCATATACATATAGCCTACAGTAACTGGGCGGTCAAACGCCTCACCTGTGCGCCCATCAAATAAAGTTGTTTGACCACTTTCAGGTAGTCCTGCTAGTGTCAGCATACGCTTAACCTCATTTTCTTGCGCTCCATCAAATACAGGGGTTGCCATTGGCACACCATGACGTAAATTTTGGCAAAGCTCGCCAAACTCTTGCTCATCTAAAGAATCAAGCGCCTCACGTTGACCATCATGGTTATAAACCTGTTTTAAATAATCACGCATTTGCTGTTGTTCTTTTGCTTGGTCAAGCATCTCACCTAGCGCTGACCAATCCCATAAGCTGCCCAACCCAAATGTGTCTCTAAAATCTGCCCAATATTCATTCGCGACGGTACACCTAGCGGATTCAATACAATATCCACAGTTGTGCCATCTGCCATATAAGGCATATCCTCAACAGGCACAATCATCGACACCACACCTTTATTCCCGTGACGTCCTGCCATTTTATCGCCAGGTTGCAAACGACGTTTAACCGCCAAATACACCTTAACCATTTTCAACACACCAGGTTGTAAATCATCCCCTTGCGCAAATTTGATTTTTTTCTCTTCGTAATATTCTTGTAGCTCTTTACGCTTATCAGTGAGCAATTTATGCATTGCATCGAGCTGTTCATTGAGCTCCGTTTCTTTCATACGAAAATCAAACCAATGCTCAGCTTTTACTTCCTCAAGCAAAGCCTCATCAACCAAATCACCTGATTTCCTCTTAGGTGCTTTTTTAACTGGCTGATTGATAATTAAACGCTGCACACGGTCATAAATATCACTTTCAAAAACACGCAACTGGTCTTTAATATCTTTTGCAATAGATTCAATCTCCATCGCTTCAATATCCTTAGCGCGTTGATCTTTTTCAACACCATCACACGTATAAACCCGTACATCAACTACCGTACCATCCATTCCAGTTGGTACACGCAATGATGAATCTTTCACATCAGATGCTTTCTCACCAAAAATTGCACGCAATAATTTTTCTTCGGGCGACTGCGAGCGCTCACCTTTTGGTGTAACCTTGCCCACTAAAATATCCCCCGCTTTAACCTGCGCGCCAATATGCACAATCCCTGTAGCATCTAATTTTGCCAATGCACTTTCTTTTACATTAGGAATATCACTGCTAATTTCCTCAGCGCCTAATTTAGTATCACGCGCCACACAACTTAATTCCTCAATATGAATGGTTGTGAAGCGGTCTTCTTGAACCACACGCTCAGAAATCAAAATCGAATCTTCAAAGTTGTAGCCATTCCACGGCATAAAGGCAACCAGCATATTTTGCCCCAATGCCAACTCACCTAAATCAGTTGAAGGACCATCTGCCAAAACATCACCGCGCGCAACTACATCACCAGGACGAACCAGCGGTTTTTGGTTAATACAAGTATTTTGGTTAGAGCGCGTATATTTGGTGAGATTATAAATATCCACACCCAAATCACCGCTTTGAATCTCATCATCATTAACCTTAACGATAATGCGCGATGAATCCACAGAGTCAATCACCCCGCCACGAGTTGCACGCACCAAAACACCAGAGTCATTCGCAACAACCCGCTCCATGCCTGTGCCAACTAACGGCTTATCCGCACGCAAAGTAGGCACCGCCTGACGTTGCATGTTAGAGCCCATCAATGCTCGGTTTGCATCATCATGCTCTAAAAAAGGAATTAACGACGCCGCTACCGAAACAATCTGTTTAGGCGAAACATCCATATACTGAATACTTTCTGGTGTAGATAACGTAAAGTCATTCGTATGGCGTACAGAAACTAGCTCACCAGTAAACGCCCCTTGCTCATCTAAATCTGCGTTTGCCTGCGCAATAACATATTTTTCCTCATCAATAGCAGATAAATAATCAATCTCATCAGTTACCTTGCCATCAACCACGCGACGATATGGCGTTTCTAAAAAACCATAATCATTCGTTTTTGCATATACCGCCAAAGAGTTAATCAAGCCGATGTTTGGCCCTTCTGGCGTCTCAATTGGACATAGACGACCATAGTGAGTTGCATGCACATCTCGCACCTCAAATCCTGCACGTTCGCGCGTTAAACCGCCAGGACCTAATGCTGAAATACGACGTTTATGCGTTACTTCTGACAATGGATTATTTTGATCCATAAACTGTGATAACTGTGATGAGCCAAAAAACTCTTTCACTGCTGCCGCCACTGGTTTTGCATTAATCAAATCTTTTGGCGTCCAACCTTCAGATTCAACCAAACCTAAACGCTCTTTAATAGAGCGTTCTAGACGCACCAAACCAATACGAAATGCATTTTCAGCCATTTCACCGACGCTACGCACTCGACGATTTCCTAAATGATCAATATCATCTACCTGACCATTCCCGTCTTTAATCGCAATAAGTTTCTTGATAACCGCGACAATATCCTCGCCCGTCAAAACACCCGAACCATGATCCTCGGCAAATCCTAGACGACGATTAAATTTCATCCGACCCACACGGGATAAGTCATAACGTTCTTCATTGAAAAATAAGTTTTCAAAAAGCGCATCTGAAGCTTCTTTAGTTGGTGGCTCACCTGGACGCATCATGCGATAAATTTCAGCACGCGCTTCAAACTCAGTACTTGTCTCATCAGCGCGTAATGTATCAGCAATGTAAGCACCTCTATCCATCTCATTGACATAAAGCGTCTCGAACGACTTCACACCCAACTCGACAAATTTTTGCAAATGCTCATCGGTTAAAAGTGTATTAGCTGGTAAAATTAACTCGCCCGTCTCTTTATCCAACAAGTCTTTTGCCAAAATCTTACCAATCACAAACTCTGCCGGCACAATCTGCTTATCAACACCCTCAGCTTCTAACTGACGCACATGGCGTGAAGTCACTCGCTTGCCTGCCTCAACAATTACCTGCTTGCCTGCCAATAAATCAAAACTTGCAATCTCACCTTTAAATTGCGAAGGCTCAAAAGCCATTTCAAACTTACCTGTTCTTGTTAGCTTGAAACGTTGTGTGTCAAAAAAGACCGACAAAATTGCCTCATTGCTATAGCCTAATGCACGCAACAACACCGTTACATATAATTTGCGTCGACGGTCAATGCGACAATAAATCAAATCTTTCGAATCAAACTCAAAATCCAACCAAGAGCCACGATATGGAATAACACGCGCTGAAAACAATAATTTTCCCGAACTATGGCTTGCACCTTTATCATGGTCATAAAATACACCAGGAGAACGATGCAATTGCGAAACAATCACGCGCTCCGTTCCATTAATTACAAAAGTCCCATTGTCTGTCATTAAAGGCAATTCACCCATAAATACAGACTCAGACTCAATGACCTGCTTTAATTTCTTTTTTGTTGAATTTTTATCATAAATTGCCAAGCGCATGCGTGCACGTAAAGGAGAAGCATAAGTGACGCCTCTTAGCTGACATTCTCGAACATCGAACTCGGGCTTACCCAAATCATATCCGACAAAATCTAACTCAGCCGCACCATTATGGCTAACAATAGGAAAAATAGAATTAAAGGCAGCCTGTAGCCCCGTAGGCTCGCGTTGTTCAGATGGCGTGTCTTTTTGTAGAAATTCACGATATGAATCCAGCTGCATAGAAAGCAAATAAGGCGTTTCTAATACAGTTGGACGCTTACTAAAATTCTTGCGAATACGTTTCTTTTCAGTAAAAGAATAGGTCATAGTGACTGTAACCTCGAGCGTCAGTGATGCGCAGAGCGCGAAAAGTCAAACAATAAGGAATCAAAAATCCTTAAATGATTGGTTATTAGTAAAACAAACAAGCATTTAAATATTTATACCCCATAAAATAACTGAAAGCGCCAATGCCTAAGCATCAGCACTTTCAGTTTAACGCACCGATTAATTACTTAAGTTCGGCTTTTGCACCAGCTTCTTCAAGCTCAGCTTTCATTTTTTCAGCTTCTGCCTTATCAACACCCTCTTTCAAAGTTGAAGGGGCGCCATCAACTGCAGCTTTTGCTTCTTTCAAACCTAAACCAGTGATTGCACGTACCGCTTTAATCACTGACACTTTATTTGCACCTGCATCTGTTAAGACAACATCAAACTCAGTTTGCTCTTCAGCACCAGCTCCAGCGCCAGTGTCTGCTGCAGGAGCAGCAGCTACAGCTGCAGCCGCACTAACACCAAACTTTTCTTCCATTGCTGAGATCAACTCAACAACATCCATCACACTCATTTGAGAAATGGCTTCAAGGATATCTTCTTTAGCAATTGCCATATCAATACTCCAAATAAAAATAGAAATTAAAAGTTAAAAATTCCAAACAAATATTAAGCTGCTTCTTTACTTTGACGAATCGCTTCAATAGTGCGCACCAATTTTCCAGGCACTTCATTAAGCGTGCGTGCAAACTTATCAAGCGGCGCGCGCATACAAGCCATAAGCAAGGCGATAGCTTCGTCTTTTGTTGGCATTTTTGCCAAACGATCCAACTCTGAACCAGGCATAACCTGACCAGAAAACCCTAAAAACTTAACCATCGCTTTTTTATCAAGCTTACTATTTTCTTCAAAAAAATCACGCCATAGACGAGCCGCTGAGCCTGGATCTTCCATAGAAAATGCCAGTACTAAAGGGCCAGTCAAATGATTCTGAACATTTTCAAATTCAGTACCAACTAACGCTCTTTTTGCTAGGGAATTTTTAACCACTCTAAAATAAACGCCAGTTTGTCGCGCTCTTGCGTGAAGATTTGTCATTTGTTCAACGGTTAAACCATGATACTCAACAGCAACAACAGCATGCGCTTGTGAGGCAATATCAGCCACCTCACTAACAACCGCTTTTTTACTGGTTAAATTTAAGGCCATTCCATACTCCTTTCAGTTGGATTGGATTCCCTTTCCACTAACCATAAAGGCAGTGGTCCTTGGTATTAGCCATTTCAGATCTCGCTGAAGCTGACCTACCATCTATGCAGGAAATTAAGCTAATAATATTAGCACCTGCAGTCTTTGACGATAGCCGCAACTTGCAGCTATCCAAAGAATTTGCCATCTGTTATAAACAAATGGCTTTTAATTATTAAGAAGATTGCTCAGAAGACAGACTCGCAACATCAATGGCTATACCAGGCCCCATTGTTGTTGATAAAAATGCCTTCCTCAAATAAACACCTTTGCTAGTTACAGGGCGTAATTTATTAACTTCTGCAACTAAATTTTCTAGATTTTCAGCCAATTGTTCTTCACTGAAAGATACTTTCCCGATAATAGCATGCACCACACCACCTTTATCTGCACGAAAACGCACTTGACCAGCTTTAGCATTCTCAACGGCAGTTTTAACGTCAGGAGTGACCGTTCCAACTTTAGGGTTTGGCATTAAACCACGAGGCCCTAAAATTTGACCTAATTGACCAACCACTCTCATAGCTGCCGGTTCAGCAATAACCACATCAAAATCAGCGCGCCCACCTTTAATTTCATCAGCAAGTTCATCCATGCCAACGATATCTGCACCAGCAGCCTTGGCAGCTTCAGCGCTATCTCCTTGAGCAAAGACAGCCACACGAACTGATTTACCCGTACCATTTGGCAAAACAGCCGCACCACGTACTACTTGGTCAGATTTACGAGGGTCAATCCCTAAATTAAGACTAACATCTACTGACTCTACAAACTTAACCGTTGACAATTCTTTAAGTAAAGACAAAGCCTCTTTAACATTATAAATTTTATTTGCCTCTACTTTTTGGCGAAATTCCTTAACCCGCTTACTAACTTTAGCCATGACTTAACCCTCTACCTTAATGCCCATTGAGCGTGCACTACCTGCAATTGTTTTAACTGCCGACTCCAAATCAGCTGCTGTTAAATCAGGCTCTTTCATTTGCACAATTTCTTCTAATTGAGCGCGCGTCACCGTGCCCACTTTATTGGTATTAGGACGACCGCTACCAGATTTAATGCCAGCAGCCTTTTTCAACAAGAAAGAGGCGGGCGGGGTTTTCTTTACAAAAGTAAAGCTACGGTCACTATAAACAGTAATCACCACAGGGATGGGCATACCAGCCTCTAACGATTGAGTCTCAGCATTAAAAGCCTTACAAAACTCCATAATATTTACCCCACGCTGACCTAATGCAGGGCCAACAGGAGGACTTGGATTTGCTTTTCCAGCAGGAATTTGCAACTTAATGTAGCCAGATATTTTCTTAGCCATAATAACTCCTTAGTGGGTCAAACGCTTTTCAGCTCCCCAAATGATTAAAACAAACAAAATTAAACATCCTTTTCAACCTGATGAAACTCTAGCTCTACAGGTGTAGGACGTCCAAAAATCGACACGGAAACCTTCATACGACTTTTGTCGTAATTAACCTCTTCAACTGTGCCAATAAAATCAGAAAAAGGCCCATCAATGATTCGTAATGATTCACCAATTTTAAATAAAGTTTTAGGTCTCGGTTTCTCGACTCCTTCCTCAATGCGATTAATAATGGCATCGACCTCATGCTGCGCAATAGGAGTAGGATTTTCAGCGCTACCGCCAACAAATCCTGACACTTTAGGAATACTACGCACAACATGCCAAGTCTTATCATTCATTTCCATTTCAATTAGCACGTATCCTGGGAAAAATTTACGTTGGGAGGTGCGCTTTTTACCATCTTTCACCTCCACAACTTCTTCCGAAGGAATCATAATATTGCCAAAATACTCTTGCAAACCTTCGCGCTCAACTCTCTCGAGCAACACACGCTTAACCTGATGCTCAAATTGAGAATACGCCTGTAAAACATACCAAGATTTAGCCATTAAAGTATCCACCGAATAAATTGCGTTAACAGCCAATCAATTAGACTTAACAACAATGCAAAAGTTGTTACGATAACAAGAACCAAAACCGTTGTTTTTAACACTTCATTCTTACTTGGCCAACGCACTTTCCTAAGCTGGATGCGCGCACCTTTAGCTAGAGAAATAAGCTTTTCTCGATAACTGGTCAAAGCCAATACACCAGCAGATACCATCAAGGTTACCACAACCACTAATAATCTAATATACCAAGGCTGTCCTGCTAAAAATAAAGAGCCGGACAAATAAAATCCCCCAAAAAATACCGCGGCAGAGACAATTACTAACACGGTATCCATAGAAGAGCTTTGCCTTTTAACTTGGCTTTGTTGCATTATAAAATCTCTAAAGTTGGCAGGCGAAGAGGGACTCGAACCCCCAACCGACGGTTTTGGAAACCGCAACTCTACCAATTGAGCTATTCGCCTATATACAGATAAACCATACTGGGCGGCGAATTATATCACCGCCCTAAGAAAAATCAAGAATAAA
>NZ_LXHZ01000011.1 GCF_001888055.1 Rappaport israeli | reverse complement strand
TGCGGACTTTGCGGACTTTGCGGACTTTGCGGACTTTGCGGACTTTGCGGACTTTGCGGACTTTGCGGACTTTGCGGACTTTGCGGACTTTGCGGATTTTGGACGCTAAGTGCTTAATGAGAAGATGGAGCGCCTGATTGCGCACGGTGTAACTGTGTTGTGTTTCATATGAAACCGAACCCCGTTTCTCACACACACTCCTAACTCCTCACCGCGCATCGTTCCCGTTCCCGCTCCCGTTTAGTTTCAGACTTTAAACATTGATATTGGGCATTAGATACGTTTGACAGACGGACGGCGCACTGTGCTATGTTTCATATGAAACTAAATTCTGTTTCCCACGCAAATCATCACTTCGCACCGCAAACCATTCACCATTCACCATTCACCATTCACCTATTCATCTATTCAGCATTGCGGACTTTGAACTTTAGGCGCTGGGTGCGCTTAACAAGAAGATGGAACGCACGATTGCACACGGTGTAACCATGTTGTGTTTCATATGAAACCGAGCCCCGTTTCTCACGTAATCCATCACACAAGCCACCATCTAAATTAGCGAAATGTGAGGGATAAAAAGAGAACCATTCGCTGTTCGCTGTTCGCTGTTCGCTGTTCGCTGTGCGATGTGCGATGTGCGATGTGCGATGTGCGTTGGCGATGTTCGATGTTCGATGTTCGATGTTCGATGTTCGATGTTCGATGTTCGATGTTCGATGTTCGATGTTCGATGTTCGATGTTCGATGTTCGATGTTCGATGTTCGATGTTCGATGTTCGATGTTCGATGTGCGATGGGCAGGATTATCGTTTATCGTTTATCGTTTATCGTTTATCGTTTATCGTTTATCGTTTATCGTTTATCGTTTATCGTTTATCGTTTATCGTTTATCGTTTGACGTTTGACGTTTGACGTTTGACGTTTGACGTTTTGACGGTTTTGGTTTTGGTTGTGGTTTTTGGCATTAAGCACTAAGCGCACTTAATAGACGGATAATGGGCGCAACTGGCACAACCAAAACTGGCACAACCAAAACTGGCATAACCAAAACTGGTGCAATAATGCCCTGCAAGCAGGGTTTTTGTTGCGCTGTGGGTGCTGGATGGTTGATACCGTTAGTTTGTGGTGTTTGGGTTAATCAAGGTGTTGGATGCGCCATGCTTGGTGAATTTTTGGACGGCGTTTGTAATCAAAATCGATGGTCTGTGGGGTGATGTTGGTGATGCGGTAGCGCTGTTCGAGCTGGGGCGCGAGTTTAAATCCGCGGTAGTTGTTGGAGAAATAAAGGATGCCGTTGGGTGCAAGGCGTGCCATGCAGCGCTCGATAAGGGTGGGGTGGTCGCTTTGGACGTCAAAGGTACGCTGTTCTTTTTTGGTATTGGAGAAGGTGGGGGGGGTCGCAAAAGATGAGGTCAAATTGACTGGTACTTTCGCTGAGCCATTGCATGACGTCGGCGCGATGGAGGCGGTGGCGGTCGCTGAGTTGGTTGAGGTCAAAATTGCGTTGCGCCCATTCGAGATAGGTGGGGGAGAGGTCTACGCTGGTGGTGTAACTTGCCCCGCCGAGTGCAGCTTGGACGCTGGCGCTGGCGGTGTAGCAAAAAAGATTCAGTACGCGTTTGTTTTTGGCTTGTTGATGGAGGGTTTGGCGTAGGAGGCGGTGGTCTAGGAAGAGTCCTGTGTCTAGATAGTCGTGCAGGTTAATGAGATATTGCGCGGTGTTTTCGTAGACGATGAGGGGGGTGGTTTTGTTTTCATGCTGTTGTTTTTGATATTGCGCTTTTCCGCTTTGTTTTTGGCGGGTTTTAAGTACGATGTGGCTGGCTGGAATGTCTAAGATTTGCGGGAGGACACTGAGGATATCTAGCAGGCGTTGTTGTGCTTTGTCGGGGTCGATGCTGGCTGGGGGGGCGTATTCTTGCACGTGGGCATGGTCGGCGTAGAGGTCGATGGCAACGGCGTATTCTGGGAGGTCTTGGTCGTAGATGCGGTAGGCGTTGGTGGGGTGTTTTTCTGCTTGTTTGCGGTAGGTTTTGAGGTTTTTTCGCAAGCGATTGACAAACATTTGCGCTTGGGCGCTGGCGGTGTTTAAGGGGGTGTTTTCAGTGGATGGGTCGAGTATGGATTGGGGGTTATCAGAGCGTGGTTCGGGTTGGTTGGCGCGCTGATAAATCACAATGCGACTTTCTAATGCGCCGTTATAGGCTTGGTAGCTTTTGGCGCTGATTAGGCGTAGGCGTTTGAGCATGGTGCTGTTGGCGCTAATGAGTGCCATTTGCCAGTCGTCGGGGAAGGTTTTAAAACTTTGTCCGAGGGTGGCGTGGAGGGCTAGGAGTTGGTGGAGCTCACCTAGGCGCTCTCCATAGGGTGGATTGGTGGCAATGAGTCCTTTTTTGCCGTAGCTGGGTTGGGCGCGAAATTGCTCAAGGGGGCGTTTTTCTAGGTGGATGTATTGTGCTAATCCTGCGTTTTGTAGGTTTTGGCGAGCATGGCTTAATGTGGGCGCGTGGTGGTCAAAGGCATAAAATTTGTTGCTGAGGTTTGCAAGTCCTTGCGCTTGGCGCTGGCGCGCGTGTTCGAGGTGTTGGCGCCAATAGGCGGGAATGTGGCTTTGCCAATGTTCAAAGCCAAAACGGTTGCGATAAAGTCCTGGGGCGATGTCGGCTGCGATGAGAAGGGCTTCGATGGCGATGGTTGCGCTACCGCATAGGGGGTCGATGAAGTGATAACCTTCGGCGGCGAGTTCTGCCCAATTGGCGCGATAGAGTAAGGTGGCGGCTAGGCTTTCTTTGAGGGGGGCGATGCCTTGGGCTTGGCGATAACCGCGCTGATGCAATGCGCCTCCTGAGAGGTCGAGGGCGACGGTGATTTGTCCTTTGCGCAAATGAATGTCGATGCTTAGATCGGGGTTTTTGTTGTCGATATTGGGGCGACGGTGGAGGGTGGCGCGGAGGCGGTCTACGATGGCATCTTTGCTTTTCATGGCGCCAAACTGGGTGTTGTTTATGCCTTGTCCTATGCCGTTGAAGTGTACGGCGAAGGTGTGTTCGGCGCTGAGGTGTTCGTCCCATTCGATGGCATAGAGGAGGTCGTAGAGGTCTTGCGGGGAGTCGATGCTGCCTGTGGCAAGTACCCATAAGACGCGACTGGCAACGCGAGAATAAAGGCAGAGTTGGTAGGCGGTGTTGAGGTCGCCTGTGCCACTGACAACGGAAACTCCGACGCGTGGGTTTTGTAGTCCGAGGGTTTGCGCTTCTTGCGCGAGAACTTGTTCGCCACCTTTGGCGCAGGGGAGGATGATGGTTTGCATGGGTAATACCGCGGGTAAAGGGCGGTATTATAACGGGTTTGGCGGGCAGGGGCTAAGTGATGCGTTGTAAATGGGTGAGGCGGGGTTGGTTGCCATAATCTATATGGGTTTGGCGGTAGTGCCAATGCTGGCTTTGTTGGGCAAGTTGGCGTATGGCGGTGGTTTGATTGTAGCCGTGCTCAAGAAAGAGATGCCCTTTGGGTTTGAGTACGCGTGCGGCGTGAAAGATGAGATGTGTTAGCTCAGACAGTCCGTTATCGGCAGCAACAAGGGCGCTTTGTGGTTCGTGTTGTAGGTCGGCAAGATGGGCATCATCGGCGGCAATATAGGGGGGGTTGCTTACGATGAGATCGCTTTGTTGGTTTGCAAAGCCATCAAGCCAATGGCTGGCGATAAAATGAACGTTATGAAGATGATGATGCTGGGCGTTGGCTTGGGCGATGGTAAGCGCTTCTGGTGAATTGTCGCTGGCGATTATGGTGGCATCAGGGCGTTGGTTGGCAAGCGCCAGTGCGATAGCGCCGCTGCCTGTGCCAAGGTCAAGGATATGGGGTGCGCTGTAGGGGCGCAGATGTTCAAGCAGGATATCCACAACAAATTCCGTATCCCCGCGCGGAATTAAGGTTGCAGGGCTAACGCGAAGTTTTAAATTGTAAAAGGGCTGCCAGCCAAGAAGGTAGGCGATGGGTTCGCCTTGGGCGCGGCGTTGGGCAAGGTGGTTGAGCTGTTGCTGTTGTGCTTTGCTGAGAGTGTAGGGATGTAGACGCTGTTGGACTGGGGTTTGTTGGGTGATGTGTTGTGCCAGTAGACGGGCTTCATACTGTGCGCTGTCGGGGTCGGGAAAGCTGGGCACAACTTGCATGAGCCAGTCATTGAGTAAAAGTGACATGGGCGGTTATTGTGTTTGCAGGGCGAGGAGGTCGTTGGTTTCTTGCTCTTGTTGTAAGGGTTTGACGAGTAGTTCAAGTTGCCCTTGGAGGATGTCGTCTAGTTGGTAGAGGGTGAGGTTGATGCGATGGTCGGTTACGCGAGATTGGGGGTAGTTGTAGGTGCGGATGCGCTCGGAGCGGTCGCCACTGCCTACAAGGGATTTACGCTCAGCGGCTTGTTCGGCTTGGGCGGCTTGGACTTTGGCGTCGTAGAGTTTGGTTTGTAACCAACGCATGGCTTTGGCGCGGTTTTTATGTTGTGAGCGCTCTTCTTGGCATTCAACCACGACTCCTGTGGGGATGTGCGTGATGCGCACAGCGGAATCCGTTTTATTAATGTGCTGCCCGCCCGCGCCTGATGCGCGATAAGTATCTACGCGAATATCAGCAGGGTTAATCTCAATTTGTTCAACTTCATCACTTTCTGGCAAAACGGCGACGGTGGCGGCTGAGGTATGAATGCGTCCGCTGGATTCTGTTTCAGGGACGCGTTGCACGCGGTGAGCGCCTGATTCATATTTGAGGGTGGAATAAACATTTTGCCCACTGACACGTGAGATAATCTCACGATATCCACCATGCTCCCCCGCGCTTTCAGACAAGATTTCAAGTTGCCAGCCTTGGTTTTCTGCAAATTTGGCATACATGCGCCATAAATCCCCTGCAAATATCGCCGCCTCATCACCACCAGTGCCTGCGCGAATTTCAAGATAAACATCAGCTTTATCCAGTGGATCTTTAGGAAGCATAAGGCGCTGGAGGCGGTCGGTGGTCTCTTCTATGCTTTGCTTAACTTTAGGGAGGTCTGCTTCTGCTAACTCTTTCATTTCAGGGTCGCTGGCAAGCTCTTGTAAGTCTTTTAGCTCTTGATTGAGCGTTTGATAGTAATTGAATTGCTCAACAATAGGACTAAGCTGTGCGTGCTCTTGTCCATATTGGCGAAGTTGCTCGGGGTCATTCGCTACACTGGGGTCAGATAACAATGCGTTGAGCTCTTGATAGCGTTCGCTGATTTCTTCAAGTTTGGCAAGAATAGAGGTGTGCATAATACTCTCGGATGGTTGGATAGGGCATCAATAATACTGGAGCAAGGCACTAGTTGTCAGCTTTAAAAGTGTCAGCAACAATGGCAAGCCAATCTTTATGGTCTGGCGGAATGGCGTGAATAAGCGCGCTGGGATTGTGTAGTAATTTATTGGTTAGGCGATAGCTTAATTGCTCTAAAATAGCGGCAGGGTCATCGCCATGCGCCAAACGTCGATAGGCATCTTGCAATAATTGCTGGCGCATATGGTTGGCATTATCGCGAATTTTACGCACTAACTGCTGCTGTGGCTTGGAATATAGCCAACCAAGAAAATCATCGCTATATAAATTCACCATGATTTCTGCCTGACTGGAGGCGCTTTGACGCGCTTTGACGTTGTCGTCTATGATTTGCTCTAAATCATCCAAGCCATACAAAAATGCGGCATTTAACTCAGCAATATCAGAATCAAAATTTCTTGGTATCGCAAGGTCAATATAAACTTGTAAATGATTGCGCCGTGCTTTAAGCGCTTGTTTAACATTTTGTTGCGTAAGAAGCAGATTATCCGCGCGCGCCGTACCAAAACTATATCCGCTTCATGCAAATGATCTTTAAGCTGCGACAAACAAATCGCATATCCGCCCACCTCTTCTGCCAACGTTTGCGCATTAGCAAGCGTGCGGTTGGCAATAATTAGGCGGTTAATGCCACAATCGCGCAAGTATCTGGCAACCAATTGCGCTGTATCGCCTGCCCCAATAATAAGCGCCACGCGCCGTGGATGGTCATCAAAAAATTGATGCGTTAACTTAACCCCTGCATAAGCCACCGAAACAGGATTGGCACCAATCGCCGTGGTATGGCGAATTTGTTTTGCAATTGCAAAAGTTTGTTGAAATAAGCGGTCAAGCGTTGAACCCAATGTGTGCGCCTGTTTGGCTAAACGGTGCGCATCTTTCATCTGCCCCAAAATCTGAGATTCCCCCAAAATCATCGAATCCAACCCACACGCCACACGAAATAAATGACGCACCGCCTCACGTCCGCTATAACTAAACACATGCGCCGACACCATCGCCAAGTCCAAACCCTTTTCTTTGGCAATCCATTGACAAATATTGGGTTTCTTAGGTGAGATTAAATAAAACTCCGTCCGATTGCAGGTGCTTAGTAGCCCCACCTCCGCACCGTCAAAAGCTTGCTGACAAGCCCGAAGAGCCGCCAGCGCTTCCTCAGGATGAAAACTAAATTGCTCCCGAATCATTGTGGGAGCAGTTTGATGGGATACGCCAAAAACATAGACATTCTGCGCATCTTGGTTATAGATAGTATTCAACATATGGTCATCACATTTGCCTAATGATTATTTTATGCTATTTTGCCATTTTTCAAGAAATATAGAATTATCGTGCGCAAAAATCGCTTACTCCTATTAGTATATGCCAGTTTAACACGCTACATGTTACCGCTTTTTATGGCGAGCGCGCCTCTTGTTCATGCTCAAACCACCCCCACCCCAACCTCAGCAAACACTCCCTGCCCAGCCTACCAACCAATCCACACAACCCTCATGGTCAAGTGCCTCAAAATGGCTTTATGCCGCCCTAGCCGCGCGCTTTGAAGATAACGCAGGAGATTATCAAGCCGCCATGCGTAGCATTAGCCCCGTTGCCGATGAAAGCGGACAATACGAAGCATTTAGCTACAGCTATTATCTTGCGCTAGACACCCTACAACTTGAAAAAGCACAAAACCTAGCCGAGCAATGGCTTGCACACTACCCTAAAGACAGCGAAGCCCAGCAAGCCCTCCTCATCGCCCTTATTCGCAACAATAAAATTGACGACGCCTTCGCCCTCATGCAACTCATGCTCAACACAGATAGCGGCCCACAAACCGTCGCCCAAATCGTCAAACTCCTCACCTACTCTAACGACGGCAAAACCCGCCTAAACCTCCTACAAAAACTCAGCCAAGTCTATCCAAACAACCCCTTTATCTGGTACTACCGCGGACTGATTGCCAAAGAACTCGGACAAATCGACGAAGCCATCGCCTCTTTTAACGAAGCGCTAACACTAGACCAACACTGGCAACAACTCAAACTCATGCAAGCCGAAGCGCTTTCAGAAATCGGCGACCTCAAACAAGCGCGCCAACTCATGCGCGACCTCTACCAACAAGCGCCAAGCGACCCCATCATTCTCTCCACCTACATCGACCTCAACGTCGACCATTACCAATGGGAAGAAGCACTAGAACTAGCCAACAAATGGCGCCAAAGCGCCCCTGAAGACAACCGCATCCGCCATCTCATAGCTTGGCTTAAGCTTAACGCCAAACACTACCCGCAAGCCCTAGAAGACTATCAACAACTACTTAATGAAAACCTCATTGACCATAACGAATACCTCTTTCAAACCGCCAAAGCCGCTGAAATCGTTGAACAATACGACCAAGCCACCCAACGCCTAAAACAAATCACCCAAGATTCTGCCCTTTATCTTTTTGCCCAACAAAACCAAGCATTAATTGCCTTCAAACAACACAACATTCAAAGCGCCATGGACACCCTTGCCAAGCTCAGAAAAGACTTTAAAGACTACCGCCTAGAAACCTATCTACTCGAGCTGCACCACCTAAACCAGCTCAAAGAAAAACAACTCGCCCGCCAACAACTCGACCAAGCGCTTAGCGAATTTCCAGACCAAGTAGATTTACTCTACGCCCTCGCCCAATGGCAAATCCAACACACCAGCGCCACACAAGCCGAACAAACCTACCAAAAAATCCTCGACCTAGACCCCGCCAATATCGACACACTCAATGCCTATGGCTACCTCCTACTCACCCACACCAACCAAATTGAGCGCGCAAACACCATGCTCACCCAAGCCATCCAAAGCTACCCTGATTCCCCCGCCATCCAAGACAGCTATGGCTGGCTACTATACCAACAAGGACACCCACAAGAAGCCCTTGAATGGGTGCGCCGTGCCTATACCGCCTACCGTCAAAACGACATCACCCCCACTACATCGAACTCCTTATCCAAACAGACAATAAACCCCTTGCCCAACAAATTTATCAATACGAACGCATTGGACAACCCGATAACCAAGCCCTACAACAAATCGGACAAACCTATCAACTGGAAAACACCCCATGAAAAAAATCACCCCAAACCCACTAACCTCCCCCCTGTTACTGACCAGCCTTTTTTTAAGCGCCTGCACCACCGCCATCCAACCCACCCCCCGAACATTTCAGCAAAGACCACTTCCTAGCCCAAGGCAGAATTGCCCTGCGCTACCCTGTTTGCAGTCCATACCATGGCTGTGAGCAACAAGCCATAAACGCCAGCATCGATTGGCAACATCAGCCCAAGCAAGACCAAATCACCTTCTACAACCCCCTAGGACAACAAGAATTTTCTCTAAATAGACACCACGAAAGCATTAAAATTCAAGAAAATGGCGATATACGCCAACTCAGCCAAGCCCAACTTGCCCAAGAACTTGGACTCCCCATCCCCTTCGACACCCTAAGCCATCTCCCCTTTGAACAACGCCCACAAACCACCTTCGAACAAAACGGCTGGCAAATTCGCCTAAAGAACTGGCAAGGCTATTACTACCAAAACATCCGCCTGCAACAAGACGACTATTATATTAATCTTATCCTTCACGAGGTCAAATAATCAAAAATAAAACAATATATTACAAAAATATATCCATAAAACATGAAAAAAACAGCAAAAACACCCCAAAAGCCTCTTGATAAATAAAAAAACCCCCGTATAATGCGCGCTTTCTGATTTGGCTTAACCGCCTAATCTTGAATGTTTTGTTATTGGGGTGTGGCCAAGTGGTTAAGGCACCAGGTTTTGATCCTGGCATGCGAAGGTTCGAATCCTTCCACCCCAGCCACTTACTCAAATCTATTAAGGTGAATACAGTGTCCAGAGGCAGTATGACCGTATTCACGGGTAACGCTAATCCTCAGCTTGCCCGTCAAATCGTCCAACATCTTGGTTTACCCCTAGGCAACGCGACGTCGATAAGTTTTCAGACGGTGAAGTGCGTGTTGAGATTCGTGAAAACGTCCGCGGTAAAGATGTTTTTATTATCCAACCAACTTGCCATCCAACCAATGATTCCCTAATGGAATTATTGATTCTAACGGACGCTCTGCGTCGTGCTTCTGCAAATCGCATCACCGCCGTTATGCCCTATTTTGGCTACTCTCGACAAGATCGTCGCCCGCGTTCAGCGCGTGTTGCCATCTCAGCAAAAGTCGTTGCAAACATGATTGCAAGCGTTGGCATTGATCGCGTAATGACCCTTGATTTACACGCAGACCAAATCCAAGGCTTTTTTGATTTCCCTGTTGATAATATTTACGCCACGCCCATTATCTTAAATGACATGCTCTCGCGTGATTTTATCCGTCCAGTAGTGGTTTCCCCTGATATCGGTGGCGTTGTGCGCGCACGCGCTATTGCTAAGCGTGTAGGCGCTAATTTAGCATTATTGACAAACGGCGTCCTAAAGCCAATGAGTCCGAAGTGATGAATATCATCGGTGAAAACATCAAAGACTGCGATTGTATCTTGGTTGATGATATGGTTGATACCGCAGGAACGCTTGGAAATGCAGCCAGCGCTTTAAAAGAGCGAGGCGCTAAAAGCGTTGTTGCCTACTGTACCCATCCCGTCTTATCAGGCAAGGCAGTAGATAATATTAATGCTTCAGGTTTAGACCGTTTGGTGGTTACTGATTCCATTCCTCTCAATGCACAAGCAAAAGCTTGCGATAAAATCCATGTAACCTCCATTGCTGGTTTGGTTGCTGAGAGCATTCGTCGCATTCACGTTGAGGAGTCTATTTCTTCATTATTTGTAGATTAGCAAATGATGAATTAACCTAAAGTACTGGTCGCAAGTACTTTTTTATTTTATTTGGAGAAAATTTATGTCACAAGAATATCGTTATACGCTTAACGGTAAGCTCCGTCAGGACAAAGGGAAAGGTGCGAGCCGCCGCCTACGTCGTGAAGGTTGGGTGCCTGCCGTTGTTTATGGGGGAGAAGGTGAGTCTATCTCAATTGCCATCAAACAAGATGAGCTGGCAAAAAATGCTAAATTTGATAGCTTCTACTCACAAATTATCAATCTAAAAATCGAAGGCAAAGAAGATACAGAAGTATTGGTGCGCGATGTTCAGCGCCATGTGTTCAAACCTTTGTTCCAGCATTTTGATTTCCAAAGAATTGTTCGCGGTCAAGACATCTACTCAACGGTGAGCTTGCACTTTATCAATGAAGATGAGGCGCCAGGTGTTAAAGAAGAAAATGGCGTTATTACGCATTTCTATACTTCTGTAGAAATCGTCTGTCAGCCACGCCATTTGCCAGAATATATCGAAGTGGATATGGGCAGCTTGTCTATTGGGGATGGTGTTTATCTCAGTGATTTAAAATTGCCTGAAGGCGTGAGCCTCCAACAGGATGAAAATCTTGATAGCACTTTAGTCGCAAGCATTGGACATCCGCGCCTAGAAGAGGAAGAAGAGGAAGAAAGTGATGCTCAAGCCATTGAAGATCTCATCGAAGGAGAGGGAGATGCTGAAGATGGCGATGCTGAATCTAGCGATGATGCCAGCGACGAGTAATCTCTATGATTAAGCTCATTATTGGTCTTGGTAATCCCACAGACCAATACCTAAAAACCCGCCACAACGCGGGTTTTTGGTTATTAGATGCTTTAGCCCATCGCTATCAAGGCATATGGAAAAATGAGAAAAAATTCCACGGTGATTATGCGCAAATTATCCTTAATCATCAAAGCATTCATTTGTTAAAGCCCTATACTTTCATGAACAATAGCGGGCGCGCGGTGCGAGCTGTTGCGCGGTTTTATCAAATTGAGCTAGAGCAAATTTTAGTCGTCCATGATGAGCTGGATTTGCCTGAGGGTTGCGCACGTTTGAAATTTGATGGTGGGCACGGTGGACATAATGGGCTGCGGGATATTATCAGCGCTTGTGCAGGGCGTAATTTCTACCGCTTGCGTTTAGGAATTGACCGTCCTAGAAGCCATCAAGTTGTCGATTATGTGCTTAAAGCGCCTAGCAAAGAGAGTCGCAATGCAATTGATGGCGCCATTGATGAAGCGTTGGCGGTATTGCCTGTGCTGATTAAGGATGGGGCGGAAAAAGCCATGCACCAATTGCATAGTCGCATCAATCCATAGGCATCACCTAGGCATCAATCAATCTATTTTTTTATTACAGGAGACCATATGGGGTTTAATTGCGGGATTGTTGGATTACCCAATGTTGGCAAATCTACTTTATTTAATGCGCTAACCAATGCCAGTATTGAGGCGGCGAATTATCCATTTTGCACCATTGAGCCTAATACGGGCATTGTTGCCATGCCTGATGCAAGATTGCAGGCATTAGCCGCTATTGTTAAGCCTGAGCGTATCTTGCCTACTACCATGGAGTTTGTCGATATTGCAGGTTTGGTTAAAGGGGCAGCGGAAGGCGAAGGTCTTGGCAATCAATTTTTAGCCAATATCCGCGAAACAGACGCCATCGCGCAGGTTGTACGCTGTTTTGAGGAGGAAGATGTGGTGCATGTGGCGGGTAAAATCAACCCACTGGATGATATCAGCGTGATTGAATCTGAACTAATTCTGGCGGATATGGCGTCTTTAGAAAAAGCGCAGCAACGGCTTACCCGCATTGCAAAAGGAGGCGATAAAGACGCCAAATTAAAACTTAGCGTTATCGATAAACTCTTGCCACATCTCGAAGATGGTAACCTTGCCCGCACCCTGCCTTTAGAAGAAGACGAGCGCCTAGCCATCCGCGAATTATTCTTACTCACCATGAAACCTATGATGTATGTTGCCAATGTTGGCGAAGATGGTGAGGATAATGAATATGTGCAAGCTGTGCGCGAACGTGCTGCTAAAAGCGATGCGGTAGTGGTAAGCGTATGCGCTACATTAGAAGCCGAACTCGCCCAGCTAGAGCCTGAAGAACAACAAGAATTATTGCAAGAATACGGACTAGAAGAGCCTGGCTTAAACCGCGTCATTCGTGCAGGATACCAATTGCTTGATTTAGGAACTTATTTCACCGCAGGCGTTAAAGAAGTGCGCGCTTGGACAATGCCCAAAAACGCCACCGCACCGCAAGCGGCAGGCGTTATCCATAGTGATTTTGAGCGTGGTTTTATTCGCGCTGAAGTCATTGCCTATGAAGATTTTATCGCGCATAACGGCGAACAAGGCGCCAAAGAGGCTGGAAAATGGCGCTTGGAAGGCAAAGATTACCGCGTTCAAGAAGGGGATGTGATTCATTTTCGCTTTAACGTATAACCCTCGCCTTCATAAAAGCGCGCTCAATATAACCCATTAACACAGAGGAACTTATGGCAAATTATTCAACCAGTGAATTCAAATCAGGGCTTAAAATCATGCTTGATGGCGACCCTTATACCATCGTCGAAAACGAATTTGTCAAACCTGGCAAAGGACAAGCATTTAACCGCACCAAAGTGCGCAACTTAAAAACAGGTCGTGTGATTGAACGCACCTTCAAATCAGGCGATAGCGTTGAAGCCGCTGACGTCCTAGAAACAGAAATGCAATACCTATATCAAGACGATGACAACTACTACTTCATGAATCCTGAAAGCTTTGAACAACTCCCTGCCAGCGAAACGGCCGTAGCGGAGGCAAAAAAATGGATTCGCGAACAAGATTTATGCACCGTCGTTCTTTGGAACGGTAATATCATCAGCGTAACTGCGCCTAATTTTGTCGAACTCAAAATTACCGAGACAGACCCTGGTGTGCGTGGGGATACCTCAGGCGGTGGTGGCAAACCCGCAACCCTTGAAACAGGCGCTGTTGTGCGCGTTCCGCTCTTTTTACAAATTGGCGATATTGTTAAATGCGACACCCGAAGCGGTGATTACCTAGGACGCGCCAAAGAGTAATCCAAACCTCCCCCAAAAGGCTATTGCAAACAAGCAAAAACCTCTTGGGGGGGCAGTTTAATAAATCCACATTTGCCCAAAACACGCCATCGCCATGAACCAATACACCCTCATCTTTGATATAGAAACCGTCGCAGATGTTGACGCCTACCGCCAACTCAACCGCCTAGAGCAAGGCAACGACGACGAACTCTACCACCTCATGGCAAACGAACGCCTAAGCGAAAGTGGACACACCTTCATGCGCCATCCTCTTCATAAAATTGTCGCCATCTCTCTTATTTTAAAAACCCCCAACCATTTCAAACTGTGGAGCCTAGGCGACCTCAAAAGTGATGAGCGCGAACTCATCCAAAGATTTTTTCAAGGCATCGACAAATACAGCCCAACCCTCGTCAGCTGGAACGGCAGCGGTTTTGACCTCCCCGTCTTGCACTACCGCGCCTTATTTCATCATATCCAAGCCCCACGTTATTTTGACATTGGTGATGATGAGCGCGATTTTAAATACAACAACTATCTCTCACGCTTTCATTGGCGCCATATCGACCTTATGGACGTTCTCTCTGGCTTTCAAAGCCAAAGTCGCGCCAGCTTAAATGATATCGCCAAACTCTGCGGTTTCCCGGGCAAACTTGATATTGATGGACAAGCCGTGCAAACCCTTTACAGTCAAGGCAATCTTGCCGATATCCGCCACTACTGCGAAACCGACGTCCTAAACACCTATCTCGTTTATCTGCGTTTTGAGCATTTGCGCGGCAACCTCACCTTTGAACGCTACCAACAACTCATCGAAGAAGTGCAAGAGCATCTTCAGCAAAGCCAAGCGCCCCATCTGCAAGCTTTTCTTGAGGCTTGGGCGGATAATCCCCGAGCCTAACTTAAACCCCATGAGCTAAACCAAATGTCCCAAGAACGCATCATCTACCGCATTCAATTTAAAAGCGACCAAACACACTACGACCTATATGTCCGCCATCTTTATCCCTCCGATATGGCAGGATTTATCTGCATTGAAGGCTTCCTCTTTCATGAAGAAAGCCAACTGTTGATTGACCCACGCAGTGAGAAATTACAACAAGAATTTGCCAACGTACAAACCGCCTTTATTCCCTATCATCAAATCATCCGTATTGACCAAGTCAGTAAGAAAGGCGAAAGTCGCATCCGCGAAAGTCTCAACAACCCCAGCAAAATTGTTCCCTTCCCGCATAAATCCTAGCTTAGTACCCCCCATCAAAGCGCCCAACCCAGCCCGACAGTGTAGAAAAGAATTCATTTACACTGATTAAATATTGAATTATTACAACCGAATAACCTAAAAAATTGCTTTACCACTTAAAAACTTTAAGCCTTCAGCAAAGTTAAATTACCTTTTATTTATACAGGAAATCAGATACAGTATCGGCTAATAAGATGACCGCATGGATTAAAAAATGCCAAGCAGATGATGTTAACGTGTGTCCCTAAACGACCCATTTCTCATATATCATGAATTTTCTTCATCTTAATATGATTTTAAATCATTTTTATTCATGTAAAAAATCGGTTAAAGTATCCCTACTTGCTTATTTCATTCACTTTTCATTCACTAAACGCTTATCTGCTTAACTAAAAACAACCAAAAGTTTGGGAGACTTTATCATGACCAACATTCACAGCAACACCTTTCAATATTCCATCAACAGCCATACGTTTGATGAAAACTATGAACCAGCAACCAGCACTCGTTTGACCACCAACTTTGCCAACCTTGCTCGTGGTGAAAATCGCAAAGAAAACCTACAAAATGCCATCAAAATGATTAACAACCGTTTTAATGATTTGGCACATTGGGACAATCCGACAAATGACCGTTATTCAGTGCTCATTGACATTATGTCTATTGATGTTGATGTGACAGGTAAGGGTGAATTTTTCTCATTATTAGAATGGCTAAAAACATCTGTGGTTGACCACAAAACAGGCAAAACCACCCCTGGCATCATTGGCAACAGCTTTTCATCATTTGTTCGTGATTATGATTTTAGCGTATTGCTTCGTGAATATAACAAGGATAAGGCTGAATTTAGTGTGCCTGAGGGTTATGGCGATTTGCATGGCAAATTGTTCAAATTCATGGTGGCGTCCGAAGAATACAAAGCCCAATCCAAAAAACCACCCGTACTGTGCCTAAGCGTGGCGACCACTCGCACTTATCACAGAACCACCAACACGCATCCGATTTTGGGCGTGGAATATGTGCAAAATGATTATTCATTGACCGATGAGTATTTTGCCAAGATGGGCTTAAAAGTGCGTTATTTTATGCCCCCAAAATCGGTTGCCCCTTATGCGTTTTATTTTGATGAAAATGCTGATTTGTTGAACGATTACACCAATTTAGAACTCATCAGCACCATCGCCACCATGGAAGCATTCCAAAAAATCTACCGCCCAGAGATTTATAACGCCAATTCTGTGGCAGGTCAGATTTATCAGCCAAGCCTAACCTATCAAGATTATTCATTAACCAAAATTGAATATGACAGAGAAGAACGCACCCAATTGGCAATCAAGCAAGGCAAAATCGCCGAAGAGCAGTTTATCAAACCATATCAAGAGATTTTGGACGCTTGGCTTGCCGAAAAATAAGCGATAAGTATTAATCAATCAGCCGATGAATGTTTATCGGTTGGTTGATTGAAATTTTTGGTATAATGGCAAATTTAGTTTAGGAAAATACAATGAGCAAAATTTTACTTCCCACATCCACCGCAGGCAGTCTGCCAAAACCATCTTGGCTTGCTGAACCTGAAAAACTGTGGTCAGAATGGAAACTGCCCGAAGACCAACTGGCATCAGGCAAGCAAGACGCATTATTGGTGTGCCTACAAGAGCAACAACAAGCAGGACTTGACATCGTCAGCGATGGTGAGCAAACTCGCCAACATTTTGTAACCACCTTTATTGAACATCTTGACGGAGTGGATTTTGCAAAACGAGAAACCGTCAAAATACGCAACCGCTATGATGCCAGCGTGCCAACCGTGGTTGGGGCGGTCAGTCGCCCAAAATCGGTATTTGTGGATGATGCCAAGTTTTTGCGTCAATACACCACTCAACCGATTAAATGGGCATTGCCTGGCCCAATGACCATGGTAGACACTTTATATGACAACCATTATAAAAGTCGTGAAAAATTGGCTTGGGAATTTGCTAAAATCCTAAACGAAGAAGCCAAAGCCTTACAAGCGGTTGGGGTGGACATCATTCAATTTGATGAACCAGCATTTAATGTCTTTTTTGATGAAGTGAATGATTGGGGCATTGCCGCCCTAGAACGTGCTGTTGAAGGGCTAAACTGTGAAACAGCGGTGCATATCTGCTATGGCTATGGCATTCAGGCAAATAATGATTGGAAAAAAACCTTGGGTTCAGAATGGCGACAATATGAAACCTTGTTCCCCAATCTACAAAAATCCAACATTGACATCATCTCACTAGAATGTCAAAACTCGCATGTGCCAATGGACTTGATAGAAATTATTCGTGGTAAAAAAGTGATGGTCGGTGCGATTGACGTTGCCACAAGTAACATCGAAACCCCAGAACAAGTGGCAGATACGCTTCGTAAGGCGTTACAGTTTGTGGACGCAGATAAGCTATACCCATCAACCAACTGTGGCATGACACCCTTATCACGCCATGTTGCTAAAGAAAAAATGCGTGCCCTAAGTGCAGGAGCAAGCATTGTTCGTCAAGAATTGAACCAATCTTAACGCCCTAATCGCCTCTCACTCCACCCCTTCAATAGGTCAATTGAGGGAGTGTTTTTATGATAAAGGTTAAATAATCGCCTCGCGTAAAATCTTGCGCATAAGGCACAATCTCTTATAGTGAATCCCAGCCATCATGCCTGAACTAGCGCAAAAAGCATGCCTGTTTTTTGCCGTCAAATTTAATTTTTTAAAATCTCCATTTGCGATTGCAACTGCCATTAAATAAAGAAGAAATAAAGACCAAGAATAGCTGAAAAGTGGTATTGCGGTATTCGGTGTGTGATGTGTGAGGGTCGGGAATCGGGTTTGGTTTTATATGTAACGCAATACAGTTGCACCTTGAGCAGTCGTGCAGTCTGTCCAATTTTTAAGCGCCCCAATGTTCAATCCACAAATCCGCAAATCCACAAATCCACAAATCCGCAAAATCCACAAATCCACAAATCCACAAATCCACAAATCCGCAAAATCCACAAATCCACAAATCCACAAATCCACAAATCCACAAATCCACAAATCCACAAATCCACAAATCCACAAATCCACAAATCCACAAATCCGCAAAATCCACAAATCCGCAAAATCCACAAAATCCGCAAAATCCGCAAAATCCGCAAAATCCGCAAAATCCGCAAAATCCGCAAAATCCGCAAAATCCGCAAAATCCGCAAAATCCGCAAAGTTCGCAAGGTTTGCAGGTTCGATGTGCG
>NZ_LXHZ01000007.1 GCF_001888055.1 Rappaport israeli | reverse complement strand
TCCAACTCACCCAAATAGAATAGTAGAACAAAATGGAGCCCATAACCGGATTTGAACCGGTGACCTCTTCCTTACCAAGGAAGTGCTCTACCTACTGAGCTATATGGACCGATTATTTTGGAGCGGGTGATGGGAATCGAACCCACACAGTCAGCTTGGAAGGCTGAAGTTCTACCATTGAACTACACCCGCTTTTCAAGCAAAAGAAATGGTGGAGGGGGTAGGATTCGAACCTACGAAGGCTGAGCCGGCAGATTTACAGTCTGCTCCCGTTGACCGCTTGGGTACCCCTCCGAATAGAGCGGGCATATTAGCAAGTTTTTAAAACTTGTCAACACCTAAGCAAAAAATTATTTAGCGAAAGTCTTAGACTTAGACTTCAGCTTGCCCAACAATCTGCCATTTATCTACTCCAAAAGCCGTTAAAAGCCCTTGCCATGCCGCACCACTATCTAAACAAACACTATGATTTTCCTCATAAAATCCCAAACTTGCCCAATGCCCGAATAATTTTTTATATTTTATTTTTGAATCATTCCTAAACCATGGTGTTTTTGTTGCAGAAACACTCTGTAAAGTTCCTTTCTCATTTAAATCCAAACACCCATGCGCATCTAAATATCGCATACGGCAAAATGCATTTACAATAAAACGCAGCCGCGGAATTCCTTGCAAATCTTCTCGCCAACAGTGGGGCTTATCTCCAAAAAGAGATTGCAACATGTCTTGATAATCTGCACTCTGCAGTACCTGCATAAACTCATTATTATAACGATGCGCCTGCTCAAGCGACCATTTTGGATATAATCCAGCATGCGCCATTACCACTTTATGTGCTTCATCTATATGCAAAAGTGGCCAATAGCGCATTGCTTCAATTAACTCTTGTCCATCCTCTGCCTGCAGAATCTGCCGTGTTGTTTTATTTTGTTCAACTCCCCAAAAACCCTGTGCTTGTACTAGAAGCGACAAATCATGGTTGCCTAAGACTTTTACCGCACGCTCTTTAAGGTTCGTTACAAATCGTAAGACCTGTAAAGATTGCGGTCCACGATTAACCAAATCTCCCACAAACCATAAAACATCGTCATCCCCATATCCCACCTGCTCTAACAACCGCATCAGTGCGTCATATTGTCCATGCACATCCCCTATTGCCAAAATTGCCATATAAAACCTCTTGAAATAAAACATTGATAATAGCAAACTAACGCCCTCTAAAGCCAAGCCATCATCATGCGTTATCTTTACACCCTATTACTTTACGTTTTAATCCCTTTTACTCTATTGCGCTTACTTTATAAATCGCGCACCAACCCTGACTATCGCCGTCGCATTCTCGAGCGCTTTGGTTACCGCCTGCCACCAGCGCCTAAACAATCACCATTATGGATACACACCGTATCTGTCGGTGAATTCCTAGCTCTCAAACCGCTATTAGAGCATCTTATTCACGCCCATCCTCAGCTGCCCCTTTGGCTTACCTGCACCACACCCACCGCCTCAGCACAAATTCAACAATTTACTCAACACCACCCAAACCTCTATCACAGCTATTTCCCCTACGACCTCCCCAGCATTGTCAAACGCCATCTCCGCCATATCAAACCTCGCGGCATCATTCTTATGGAAACCGAACTTTGGCCCAACCTACTAACCCTTGCACAACGTCGCACTCTCCCCATTACTCTTATTAATGCGCGCCTCTCAGCCAAATCACTGCGAGGCTATCGCACTTATCTTCAGCGCCTTCTCAAGCCCAGCTTACAAAGTTTACAAGTTAACGCCCAAAGTAAAGATGATGCTCGACGCTTTCGCCAGCTAGGCATTCCCGCTCATCACATCCGCCACACCCCAAATCTTAAACATCATCACCCCACCTCACCGCCCCCCGCATGGCTTAACGCTCTTAAAAAACCTCTCAATTCCTACACCTTTATCTGGCTAGCAGCCAGCACTCATTCTGGGGAAGACAGCATTATCTTAGACGCACACCATCAACTCCAACAACACCTCCCCAACAGTCTCCTAATCCTTGCCCCCCGCCATCCTGAGCGACGCGACAGCCTCATCAAACTTACCCAACAAACCCAATACAATCCCCTACTGCGCTCACAAAACACCCATCCCCAAACCCCTCAAGATATTTGGATACTCGACACCCTAGGCGAACTCCGCCATTTCTACCACCTTGCACACTGCGCCTTTATTGGTGGCTCCCTCATTCGACACGGCGGACACAACCCCCTAGAAGCCCTTCATGCAGGAATCCCCGTCTGCTATGGATCCTCCATGTACAACTTCAGCACCATTACCGCCCAACTCACAGCCCACCCCTTTGCACAAACCATCCACGACGCCACAAGCCTAGCTCGCACCCTTCATCATTATCATCAACATCCTCAACACAGCGCCATTACCCAATTTAACCAGCAACAACCCAATCTCCTCAAACAACATTACCAATTCATCCAACAAAGCTTTAACCTATAACCTTTCACAATCAAAGAGAGCATTTATGAACAAACACTCCCTACTCACCGCACTCCTGTTGACACTCACCAGCGCCAGCCAAGCCGACAACCTAAACGACACACAACGCGCCATCTTACACAGCGACCTCTATCAGAGCGCCTACCAACAAGCCCAACAAACCGACGCCGACCAACTCGAAAAAATCACCAACCAACCCTACCAAGGACTCACCCTCAACCAAACACCCCCAAGTGAAGACCTCTACAGCATAGAAGAAATTGACGCCTCCACCCGAAGCTTGACCCAGCTTGCCAAACAACTCTATCAATCCCTCAGCAACACCCCCACGCAAAATGCCATACAATTTCCCCTCACTAGCCCCAACTGGCGCACTTGGCGTGCCGATGCTCAACCGCGCACCCGCGGCATCAGCCTGCTAGAAATGGATAAAAAACAGCGCAAAACCGCTGATAAATTTCTAAAAGAACTCCTAAGCATCGAAGGCTACGAAGAAGTCATCTCCATCATGAAACTCAGCACCACCACAGGCGAACTTCTCAAACAAAGCGAACTTTACAACGAACAACTTTACTGGTTTACCTTCTTTGGCGAACCCAGCACCGACCAACCTTGGGGACTACAAATTGACGGCAACCACCTCACCCTTAACCTAACCGTCATAGGCAACCAACTGTCTATCACCCCATTTTTACTTGAAGCTGAACCCACCCTAGCGCCCAGTGGCACACAAAATGCAGGAGAAACTGCCCTGCAATTCAAGCGCGACGCCGCATTTAAATTCATCCGCGCCCTTGACGACGACCAACGAAAAAGCGCCATTCTCGCCAACAGCAAACGCAAAAACCAACTTCTCACAGGCGCTTTTAACGACAACCTCGACCTCCCCACAGAAGGACTCTCTGCCGAAACACTAAACAACGACCAAAAACAACAACTCCTCAAACTCATCAGCTTCTGGACAGGCGACTTACGCGACAAACACGCCAACAACTGGTTAAAATCCATCGAGAATCAATTAGACCAAACCCATATCGTTTGGATAGGTGGCACAAAACGGGAAGACCCCTACTACCTACGCATCCTAAACCCACTCATCCTCATTGAATTTGACCACCAAAGCAGTAAAGCCCTAAAAACCAACCTCAACTACCGCAGCAAACGCCCCCGCAATGACCACATCATCAGCCTCATCCGCCAACCCAACGGCAACGACTATGGCAAAGCCCTACTCAAAGCTTATAACACCCAATCTAACGATTAACCCATAAAAGAAACCCCCTAATTGCCAAAGCCATTAGGGGGAATTAACTTAAATTAAGTGCTAAAAATTAATGCACAACTTCTACTGAACCATGGTCATCACAATGATCCCCATGCGGATGATGCAAACGCCCATTAACCAAATAATCTATATGGTCGCCATGCGGTATCGCCTCATGGCCACAATTTTCCCCATGCACATGCGCCACTCCATGACACCCTACATCTGAATCTGCGCGACACTCACAAGCACAACGCTCACTCTCACAACCACATCCACACCCCGCCACACAACCGCAATTCTTAGCAGGTATACAACCATCAGGATTAACGGCATTTACCTCAAGCACATGCTCATCTACATGGTCATCATGCGGATGATGCAAATGCCCATTATGCAGATAATCCACATGGTCGTTATGCTTAATTGCTGTATGCCCACAGTTTTTACCGTGTTCATGCTCATGATTTGAATGAATATGATGGCTCATAATAACTCCTTAAAAAATATAAATATAGAAAATCAATCCTAGTGTGCATTCTCATGTTGCACATGCTCAATCACATTGCGCACAATCGTTACAATATGCTCATCTGTTAGGCGATAAAAAATATGCCGTGCATCTCGGCGTTTACTCACCAACCCCGCGTCATAAAGCTTCTTCAAGCGCATCGATACCGTATTAGTTTTATCCCCTAATGCTTGCGCAATCTCACTGACACAACTTTCGCCACACTCATGCAAAATAATCAAAATACTCATGCGCGCTGTATCTGCCATTGCACCGAGCATACTCACCGCATCTTCTAATACCGCATCCTCCACTCGGCTAAGAAAATTCTCATCATGCTCCTCAGTTGCACAACAAGGCACATCTACTGGTTGCTTCATCTTTGCTCTCCTTATTAGGCACAATATTAAAACTTAATCTTTCATTAATTCAACACATGTTGAATTAATGAAACGAGATTATAGCGCATCTTGCAAGCATTGCAATCCTTAAGCCATTATTTTTTAACTTATCCCATAACTCTCTTTGACACCCCTTGCAAACTCTTGCATGATTGAACCTTTTTCATACAATCAGGAACACCCATGCCCAACAACAACCCATGGTATCAACAATCCCTTCTTGAGCTTTCAAACCATAGCAGTGAAGACATCCACAGCCTTCTCACGCTGGCAAGCGCCTTAAAGCGTGCCAAACGACAAGGCAGCGAACAACGTTATCTCCAAGGGAAAAATATCGCCCTTATTTTTGAGAAAACCTCAACACGCACCCGTACCGCTTTTGAAGTTGCCTGTTTTGACCAAGGCGCCAACCCCACCTATCTCGACTCCAACACAACCCAATTAGGCGACAAAGAAAGCGTAGCTGATACCGCTCAAGTCCTCGCTCGGCTTTATGATGCAATTGAATATCGTGGATTTGCTCAAAAGACCGTTGAAACCCTCGCGTATTATGCCAAGGTGCCTGTCTATAATGGGCTTACCGACCAATCACACCCCACCCAAATGCTTGCTGATTTGCTCACCATGCAAGAGCACAGTGGCAAAACTCTTGCCAATTTACGCTATGCCTACCTAGGCGATGCGCGCAACAACACCGCCCATTCTCTTTTATTAACGGCTGCCCGCGTAGGCAGTGATATCCGCATATCTGCCCCCAAAGCGCTCCAACCTGACCCAAAAATTATCCAGCAAGCCCAACAACTTGCACAGCAATCTGGCGCAAAAATCCTTATCAGCGAAGCCATCGAACCCTGCGTTTTGGATTGTGATTTTATTCACACCGACATTTGGGTCTCTATGGGCGAAAGCAAACAAGCTTGGCAAGAGCGCATACAACTTCTCCTCCCCTACCGCATCACCCAAGATATCCTCAAAGCCAGTCAGCGCGAGGACATCAAATTCATGCACTGCCTCCCCGCCTATCATGACCGCAATACCCCAACAGGAGAAGCCTTCTATCAAAGCCATGGCATGATTGGCATCGAAGTAAGCGACGACGTCTTCACCAGCCCTGCCTCCATTGTCTTTGACCAAGCGGAAAACCGCATGCACACCATCAAAGCCCTACTCGTTGCGACTCTCTGCCCCCAACTTCCCCAACTTTAATCCACAACAAATGCCCGTCAAACCACCCAATGGCGGGCAATCTTACGCCATACAATCCACATCATCTCCCGTAATCTCAATAAAAATACGGGATATAAACGGTTGTTTTTCCTCAATAGCCTGCTTTATCTCACGTCGCACCATACAAGAGTCTCCTACAGTCATCGAACTCAACACCGCCACGCGCAAGTCTACCGTATACCAACGCCCATGCTTACGCACCAAACACTCAAGAACCTCACCCACCTGTGCAAACTGACGCACACACCCCTCAACCTCCTCACGCACCTCATCATGCGTATCCTCATCCATCATCTCCCCCAAAGTTGGGCGAAAAATACGATACGCATTCCAATAAATAATCCCAGCTGCAAACAACGCCGCCCAATCATCCGCGCTTTCCCAACCCTCACCCATAAAAAGCGCCAAAGAAATCCCCAGAAAAGCCGCGCCTGAAGTCAACGCATCACTGCATGATGCCACCCCTCCGCCTCCAGCGCATGGCTATTTTCCTCTGCTCCCTTGTGAGCAAATAAACGGAAAAATCCTTCTTTAATCACAATGACCACTGCCAACACCGCCAAAGTAAACGGCGCAGGCATCTTATGGGGGTTAAAATATGTTGCACACTCTCCACTGCAATAATAGTTGCTAAGCCTAATAAAAACGCCACCACCACAAACGTCGCCAACGCCTCCGCTCGCCCATGCCCGTAAGGATGATTCTCATCCGGTGGCAAACGTCCAAACCACATCCCCACCAACAAAAGCGTTGAAGAAAACACATCCGTTGTAGACTCAATTGCATCTGCAATTAGCGCATAAGAATGCCCCAAAACACCCGCCACCCCCTTAAAAATCGCCAAAACCAAATTCCCAAATCACCAGTGTAATTTCACTTGCCTCACCGCGCAAAACCGCCTTAAACTTTTTAGCCAACCGCCCAAACATACCTATTCCTTATCTTTTGTTTTCTTTTGCCCACGCACCCAATCCGTTTTCACGCGCAAAGGGGGGCGCGTAAGTGCCAACGCCTGAGCCGCCACTTCACCGCTAATCACACTCCCAGCTCCAATCGTCGCCCCAGCCCCCAACACCACAGGCGCCACTAAAGCTGAATTCGAACCCACAAACACCCCATCCCCAATCACCGTCTTATACTTATGCACGCCATCATAATTACAAGTAATCACCCCCGCACCAATATTAACTCCAGCCCCCATCTCACAATCCCCCACATAACTCAAATGATTCACCTTACTCCCAGCCCCAACCGTCGCCGCCTTCAACTCCACAAAATTCCCCACCTTTGCCCCATCCGCCAAATTAGACATCGGCCGCAAACGAGCAAACGGGCCCACCTGCACCCCCTGCCCTAAAACAGCTCCCTCAATACGCGAATGACTCAACACCACACTCCCTGCGCCCACCTCACAATCTATCAACACACACCACTCTCAACAACCACCCCATCTCCTAAAACTACCTTCCCCTTAAACACCACATTAGCCTCAATAACCACATCCCGCCCTACAGACACCGACCCCTGAATATCCACACGCAACGGGTCAACCAGCGTTGCTCCAGCATCTAATAGCGCTTGAGCCTGTCGCTTACGATACACCGCCTCCGCCTGCGCCAATTGCGCGCGGTCATTCACCCCCAGAACCTCCTCCTGTGAGGACGCCCTCACCGCCGAAACCTCCTGCCCATCTGCACGCGCCAAAGCAATCAAATCCGTCAAATAAAACTCCCCTTGCGCATTATCTGCCGACAACTGTGGCAAATACGCCTGCAAACACGCTCTAGAAATTGCCATAATTCCCGTATTCACCTCATCAATTGCACGCTGAGCCTCATCCGCCTCCTTCTCCTCCACAATCGCCACCACCGCACCACGCTCATCTCGCACAATTCGCCCATAACCAAAAGGCTCTACCACCTTCGCCGTCAACACCGCAAACCCACTTTCTACCGCCGAAGCGCATAAGCGTTGCAACGTCTTCACCCCAACCAACGGCACATCCCCCAACAACACCAACGTCAAATCATATTGCCCAATCAAATCTAGCGCTTGCAAAACCGCATGCCCCGTCCCCAATTGTGCTTCCTGCGCCACCCAACTCACTGAAAATGGTAACGCTGCCACCGCTTTTTGCAACGCCTCACCCTCATGCCCAAACACCACCGCCTGACGCGCCACCCCCACCTGCGCCACCGTCGCCAACACATGCTCAATCATTGTCCGCCCACCAACAAGTTGCAACACCTTCGCCTTTGCAGAACGCATCCGCGAACCCTTACCCGCCGCCAACACCAATGCCAAAATAGACCCAGCCATCACGCCACCCTCCTAAAAAACAAAAACCGACGTTAAACGTCGGTTTCAAACAAAAAATACAACCCCTCATCCCAAATTAATAACGCTTCTTCGCACGTCGCAATGCTGCCAATTTCGCGCTCGCCTGCGCCAATTCCAACTGAGCACGTGCATAATCGGTTTTTGAACGTTGACTATTGCGCATCACTTCCTCAGCACGCGCCTTAGCAGCTTGAATTTTACTCTCATCCAAAAACTGTGCACGCTCAGCAGCATCCGCCAAAATTAATGTTTGCTTAGGCTGTACCTCGATAAACCCACCCGAAATATACAGCACCTCTTCTGTGCCATCACTTAATAGCAAACGTACCTGACCAGGTTTTAAAGTTGCCAGCAAAGGCGTATGCCCTGCCAACACCCCCACCTCGCCCACCTGCGTCGTTGCTGAAAGGCGCACCACCTCCCCATTAAAAAGCGCCTCATCTGCACTTACCATACTAACCCGAAACGTCTTAGCCATATCCACAGCCTCCTCGCGCCAAGCGCATGATTACTTCATACCCTTAGCTTTTTCAATCGCCTCTTCAATACTACCGACCATATAAAACGCCTGCTCAGGCAAGTCATCATACTGACCATCAACAATCCCTTGGAAACTCTTAATCGTATCTTTTAATGACACATATTTACCAGGCGAGCCCGTAAAGACCTCTGCCACGAAAAACGGCTGCGACAAAAAGCGCTGTACTTTACGCGCACGGCTAACAATCAACTTATCCTCATCCGATAGCTCATCCATTCCCAAAATCGCAATGATATCGCGCAACTCCTTATAGCGTTGCAACACACCTTGCACCGCGCGCGCCGTATTGTAATGCTCATCCCCAATAATCAACGGATCAAGCTGACGTGAAGTGGAATCCAAAGGGTCAACAGCTGGATAAATCCCTAATTCAGCAATTTGTCTTGAAAGCACCACAGTCGCATCTAAATGCGCAAACGTTGTAGCAGGTGAAGGGTCAGTCAAGTCATCTGCTGGAACATAGACCGCCTGAATAGAGGTAATCGAACCCGTTTTAGTTGAAGTAATCCGCTCTTGTAATTTCCCCATTTCCTCAGCCAAAGTCGGCTGATAGCCCACCGCAGAAGGCATACGACCTAAAAGGCTGATACCTCCGTTCCTGCCAAAGTATAACGATAAATATTATCCACGAAGAACAAAACATCACGCCCCTCATCGCGGAAATACTCAGCCATCGTCAAACCCGTCAACGCCACACGAAAACGATTTCCCGCCGGCTCATTCATCTGACCATAAACCAGCGACACCTTATCCAAAACATTGGAATCTTTCATTTCATAATAAAAGTCATTCCCTTCACGCGTTCGCTCGCCCACCCCAGCAAAAACCGAATAACCACTATGCTCAATTGCGATATTACGGATAAGCTCCATCATATTTACCGTCTTACCCACACCCGCGCCACCAAACAAACCAACCTTACCGCCTTTTGCAAAAGGACAAAGCAAATCAATAACCTTAATGCCCGTTTCTAATAGCTCCGTTGAACTAGATAACTCATCATAGGCAGGCGCTTTACGATGAATCGCCCAATGCGTATCTGTTTGAATCTCACCCTGATGGTCAATGGGCTCACCAAGAACATTCATAATCCGACCAAGCGTCCCCTTTCCTACAGGAACAGTAATCGCCGCACCAGTATTTTTAACCGCCATTCCACGCACCAAACCCTCAGAAGCGCCCATGGCAATCGTACGCACCACACCATCACCAAGCTGTTGCTGCACCTCAAAAGTAATACCCGCCTCCTCACAAACCAAGGCATCATTAATTGTTGGCACATCATTTTGTGCAAACTCAATATCTACAACCGCACCAATGATTTGGACAATTTTACCCGTACTCATGTATTTATCCTCTTGATTAATTCTTAAACAGCATCAGCACCTGCTACAATCTCACTCAACTCCTGAGTAATTGCAGCCTGACGCGCTTTATTGTATTTGAGCTGAAGCTCGCCGATCAGATCCCCTGCATTATCAGTTGCATTTTTCATCGCAATCATCCGCGCAGACATTTCACAGGCAATATTTTCAGCAACAGCCTGACGCACCAAAGATTCAACATAGCGAATCGCCAAATGCTCAAGAATCTCATATGCCGAAGGCTCATAAACAAAATCCCAAGTATAATCTGGCACCGCATGGTCGTTTTTAACCAAAGTTGCTGGCAGCAGCTGCATAATATAAGGCTCTTGCGTCATCGAATTGACAAAGCGATTGCCCACCAAATGCACCTCATCAACATCGCCTAGCTTAAAAGCATCTATCATAGTATGAATACCGCCAATCAACTCATCTAAAGACGGATTATCACCATAATCTTCATCTGCACTTAAAATCGTTGTCCCAACTCGATTTAAAAACATCGTCCCTTTACGCCCAAATACACTGGCAACAATTTCCTTATCTTGTGATTTTTTTACCTTAAAATCCGCTAGCAGTTTTTTAAATACATTAATATTTAATCCACCGCACAACCCACGGTCACTTGAAATCACAATATAACCAACCTTTTTGACCTGCTCGCGCTTTACAAAAAAAGGATGCGTCGTTTCATTACTAGCTTGGGAAAGATGCCCGATAACGCGCAAAATATTATCCGCATAGGGTTTACCAGACTCCATATTTTCACGCGCACGACGCATTTTTGACGCCGCAACTGTCTCCATTGCCTTAGTAATTTGCTGCGTATTTTTAATACTTTTAATCTGACCGCGTATTTCTTTCGCGTTCGACATATCCGCTCCTTAACTTACGAAGAACTACCAAGCGCCTTGCTGTTTAAACGCCTCAATAGACGATTTCAAGCTCGCTTGAATCTCATCGTTATAGTCGCCTTTTTCATTAATTTTATCCAACACATCCTGATGCTGATTATGCATAAACGCAATCAAAGCCTTTTCAAAAGTAGGTACTTTTTCCACCTCAACATCATCTAAATAGCCTTGGTCAGCAGCAAATAATGATACCGCCATTTCAGCAATAGACATTGGAGAAAATTGGCGTTGTTTCATCAGCTCCATCATGCGTTGCCCACGCTCTAATTGCTTGCGTGTAGCCTCATCAAGATCAGAAGCAAACTGCGAGAATGCCGCCAATTCACGATATTGTGCAAGCGCCAAGCGCACGCCACCGCCTAATTTTTTAATAATCTTCGTTTGTGCCGCCCCACCAACACGCGAAACTGACAAACCTGCATTAATCGGCGGACGAATCCCTGAATTAAACAAATCCGTTTCTAAGAAAATCTGCCCATCTGTAATTGAAATCACGTTCGTCGGTACAAACGCAGACACATCACCTGCTTGCGTTTCAATAATTGGTAACGCCGTTAAAGAGCCTGTTTTACCCTTTACCTCACCATTGGTTAAACGCTCCACCTCATCGGCATTAATCCGTGCAGCGCGTTCAAGCAAGCGAGAGTGTAAATAAAACACATCTCCAGGATATGCCTCACGACCCGGTGGACGACGCAACAACAACGAAACTTGGCGATACGCCCAAGCCTGTTTAGTCAAATCATCATAAACAATCAAAGCATCTTCGCCACGGTCGCGGAAATATTCCCCCATAGCACAACCCGCATAGGCAGCAACATATTGCATCGCCGCAGAATCAGAAGCTGTCGCCGCAACAATAATGGTGTGCTTAAGCGCATCGTGCTCTTCTAATTTACGCACCACAGCCGCAATGGACGAAGCTTTTTGCCCAATCGCCACATAAATACATTTCACGCCACTGTCTTTTTGATTAATAATCGTATCTACCGCAATAGCTGTTTTTCCTGTCTGGCGGTCTCCGATAATCAGCTCTCGTTGTCCCCGCCCAATTGGCACCATCGCATCAATAGACTTCAACCCTGTTTGCATTGGTTGATCTACTGACTGACGCTCAATAACACCAGGGGCGATTTTTTCAATGGGTGAAGTTTGCGCGGTTTGAATCTCGCCTTTACCATCAATTGCCTCACCCAGCGCATTGACCACACGCCCGAGCAACTCTTTACCTACAGGCACCTCTAAAATCTTGCCCGTACAAATAACCTTATCGCCTTCTTTTAGATGGTCATATTCACCCAAGATAACCGCACCAACGCTATCGCGCTCCAAGTTTAGCGCCAAACCGAATACATTCTCAGGGAATTCAATCATTTCCCCCAACATAACCTGACCCAAACCTTGAATTTGCGCAATGCCATCAGCCAAACTAATGATTGTGCCTTCGGCTTTGCTTTCAACTTTATTTTCATAGTCAGCAATTTTATTTTTAATAAAACCACTGATTTCAGAAGGATTCAATTGCATATTCTTTCCCCTATTAATCCAGTGAGCGAGCCAAGCGATTGAGACGCCCTTTGAGCGTTTGGTCAATCACCTGCCCTTCATATTCAATAATAACGCCAGCCAGCAAATCGGCTTGTTCGCTAACATCCAATTGAACCTGACGCCCAATTTTTTGCGTTAAAGTTTTTTTCAAAGATTGTTGTTCATCTTCTTTTAGTGGTTGTGCACTGCGCACATTCACCTTGCACACATTTTGCTTAGCATGCATCAGCTGTTCATAAAAATCAGCAATCTCTGGCAATACTGCCAAACGATTTTGCTCAGCCAATATTGCCAAGAAATTTTTCTCTTCCTTAGACAAGGCAGATTGACGCTTTTCAACCATCCATTGGTCAAGCCATGCAGTTAATTGCTGGGTGAACTCTGGTAAATTCAAATGCGATTGAACAAAAGAATCCTGCATCATTTGCGCGCCAACTTGCAAAAACTCCCGCCAACTTTGTTGCGCATCTTGTGTGTTTGCTTGCGCAAAAACTGCTTTGGCGTAAGGGCGTGCAATGGTTTTTGAATGTGCCATAAAATTACAACTTCTCACTAAGTTCTTGGATTAAGCGCGCATGGTCATCGGCATTTACCTCACGTCCAATCACCTGCTCAGCTCCTTGAATCACCAGCGCTGCCAACTGAGCGCGCAATTGCTCGCGCACTTTTTGTCTTTCCTGCTCAATCTCACCGCGCGCCTGCTCTAGCTCACGACACCCAGTAGATTGCGCTTCCTCACGTGCTTGCGCTACTGTTTTTTCGGCTTGTTTTTCAGCATTTTCAACGATAGTTCTAGCTTTTTCTTTTGCCTTATCTAGCAAAGCTTGCGATTCTTGCTCAGCAGAAAACACCGTTTGCTTTGCTTTATCAGCCATACTCAAACCATCAGCGATTTTCTTACGTCTTTCCTGAGCGACCCTATCAAACATCGGCCAAACATAAGTATAAGTAAACCACCAAAAGACTAAAAACGTACCGATCTGACCGATTAGGGTAAGATTAAGATTCATGTTTAAATCCCCCTGTTTGAGTCGACAAGATTAGAGCGAAGTTACTGCGCCAAGGAAAGGATTAGCAAAGACCATAATCAAAGCAATTACCACAGCAATCATCGCCACCGCATCCAATAAGCCTGCGATAATAAAGAACTTACCTTGTAAAGGATTCATCATTTCAGGCTGACGCGCGCTACTTTCTAGGTATTTACCCCCTAATAAAGCAAAGCCTATCGCCGTACCTAATGCGGCCAAGCCTAAAATAATTGCCACAGCAATCGCTGAGTAACCCTGAACGCCAGCAATCAAAGATGCTAAACCGATATTTTCCATTTAAAAACCTCCTAAAGTTAAATTGCGTAATGGAACTAGTGAGCTTCTGCCATCGACATATAAACGATGGTTAGAATCATAAACAAATAAGCCTGCAAGGTTACAATCAAAATATGGAAGATTGCCCAAGCACCGCCTGGTATAAATTGCACAAAAAATGGTAGCAATGCGATTAAAACAAACACCAACTCGCCAGCAAATAAATTGCCAAACAAACGCAGGGAAAGCGAAATAATTTTGGCGAAATCCTCTACAATGCGCAGGGCGAAATTAATGGGAAATAAGATAGCCATCATCGCAGGACTTTTGGCCTCAAAAGGATGGGTTCCCATTGATTTTAACAACCCCAAAGCCCCATGATTGTTTTTAAAAGCATAGACATACATTAACACCACCACCGTAATAGACAAGGCAAAGGTGGCATTAACATCTGTGGATGGGACAACTTTTAAATACGGCACCCCGACCACTGCTGCCATACCTGGCAATAGGTCAACAGGAATTAAATCCATGGTATTCCAAAGCAAAACCCATACAAAAATTGTCAGTGCTAGTGACCCAATATCACGGCGCGACTGCCCAAAAAAATCTTTTACCGTGTTATCCACAAACTCATAAACCATCTCGGCAATATTTTGCAATCGCCCTGGCACGCCTGAAGTAGCTTTTTTGCCGATATTGTAGAAAAACCAGCAAAATAACCCCCCTAATAAGATAGAAAATAGCAAAGTATCTACATGAATTGCCCAAAAACCCTCACCAAGGGTCAAATTCGTCATATGGTGTTGAATAAATTCGGCGCTTGGGCTTGCATTCGTTGCGTGTTCTGTTGCCATGTTATCCTCTGTAGAAAAACGTCATCCAAAAATAACCACTATAGGTAATAAAAAAGCCCACAACCAATCCTAAGGGCATTACATAAGGCAGCAGCAGCACCGTTAACACGCTAACAACCGCCCATTTAAATCCTTCACTAATAAGCATTAAACGATAAAAAAGCCTTGCGGGAATGACTTCTGGAACTCTAGCAAATAACACCATAATAAAAAGCGTGGCAACTAACGCCACACTTGCTCCACTTGCTACTGACACCGCCTCTGCAAAACCAAAACCAACAGCGCTCATCACTGTTGCAATCAATGCCAAAAAGCATTGAACTTTAAATAATTTTGCAAGAACTTTTTTCATCTTATTACAATAACGGCGCGATTATAGGAGTTCATTATCTTTCGGTCAAGACAGGCAGGGATTTTTATTATTTTTTTGCAATATCTTCAGCGCCATCGAATCCCAATTTTGCCAAAATCTGTTGCAAATGCGCCATATCCTGATAATTCAATACCACCTTACCATCTCCTTTGGTTTGGTGGACAATTTTGACTTTAGCACCAATATGTTGCGCGAGCGCATGGGCCATTTCTTTGAATATTTCTTGCGTGGGTAAAGCATTGGGGCGCACTTCTTCAGGTTGTAATATTTGGCGCACCCGTTGTTCTGTTTGGCGAACGGTATAATTTTTGCGCACTATTTCCTCAAGCACTTGTCGCTGTTTGTCTTCTGGTAGGGATAACAGCGCGCGCGCATGACCCATTTCAATGACACCCTCTTTAAGCGCCTGCTTAATTTGCTCTGATAATTCCAATAATCTCAATGTATTACTCACAGAGGAGCGCGAACGTCCAATTAATTTTGCCGCCTGTTCATGCGTGAGTGAAAACTCTGCCACCAAGCGACTCAATCCCTCCGCCACCTCCAGCACATTCAAATCACTGCGTTGTAGATTTTCGATTAACGCCACTGCCAACGCTTGTTTATCGTCATAATGCTTAACCACGCAAGGCACTTTCACCAACCCTGCCTGCTGCGCGGCTCTAAAGCGCCTTTCTCCAGCGATAATCTCATAATCGCCCTGCGTTAGTGCGCGCACCACCAAGGGTTGCAAAATCCCATGTTCAGCGATTGACAGCGCCAACTCTTTTAGCGCCTCATCTGCAAAATGCTTACGCGGTTGATAGATTCCAGCACGAATTTTATCCACTGCAATAAGTTTTAGGGTTTCGACCTCAGGCGCATCCAGCACCCCTGCCCCATCTCACCAATCAACGCATTCAGTCCACGCCCCAAACCACCTTTTTCATCGCCAGCCACTCCTAAAAATAAAAATACACTGCCTAACCAACGCGCGCCACCAACTCCTCAGCCACCTTGCGATACGCCTGCGCCCCGCGTGATTTCCCATCATATTGCATAATTGGCACCCCATAACTGGGCGCTTCAGCCAAACGCACATTGCGCGGAATCGCCGTCTCAAACACCAGCCCTTTTAGATGCGCAAACAAATTATCCGACACCTCACGCGTTAAACGCGAACGCTGGTCAAACATCGTGCGCACAAACCCAGCAATTTTAAGCTGAGGATTAATCCGCTCTCGTATCTGCCCCACCGTATCAAGTAACGCACTCACCCCCTCCAAAGCAAAATACTCACATTGAATAGGCACCAGCACACTATCTGCCGCCACCATCGCATTCACCGTCAACAAATTCAACGTTGGCGGACAATCCAGCAACACCCAATCAAAGCCCTCAATCCAGCCAGCCCATCGTGTTTTTAACAGCGCATGTTTTTGTGTAACCTCTTGTAACAACTCATTAGCCGCCGTTAGTTCTCTCGTTGCAGGCAACAACCAAAACCCCGCTGCCTCACAAAACACCGCCGCCTCATCAGCTGCACACTGCCCCATCATCACCTCAAGCACCCCACATTCCACCTCACGCCAATCCAAGCCACACGCCACCGTCGCATTGCCCTGCGAATCCATATCCACCAACAACACCTTCGCGCCCTTTCCACCAACGCCGCCGCCACACTCACCGCCGTCGTCGTTTTCCCCACGCCCCCTTTTTGATTACTCACCGCCACAACTCGCGTCATACGTCCTCCACAATCTTTACAACTCGCAACACATGCCGACTCGCCTTTAAAAACGGCACCACCACTGGCAGCACCTCCCCTTTATCAAAGCCCGCCACACTAGCCAGCTCCGCCTCACGGGCGCGCATTAAAAGCCACACCCCCTCAAAACCTGCCAAATGGCGCGACAGCGACAGCAGCAAATCCACCCCCGCCATCGCCCGACTTATCACCACATCCATCGCCACATCCACCTGCCAATTCTCCACCCGCTTTGCCACCACCTCCACATTCTCAAGCGCCAACGCACTTGCCACGTAGCGAATAAACGCCGCCTTCTTCGCGCTTGACTCCACCGCAAACACCCTAATCTCAGGACGCATCAAAGCCAAAATCAGCGCAGGCAAACCAGCCCCACTACCCACATCCGCCAAACGTCGCGCCGATACTGGCAACAACGGCAACACCGCCAAACAATCCAGCACATGCACCACCACCTGCTCACCCACCTCACGCACCGCCGTCAAATTATGCACCGCATTCCATTGATTGAGCAGCAACAAATAGCGCGCCAACGCCTCAATCTGCGCCTCACTCACCGCAAAAGGCAGCGCCGCCACCCCTTGCCGTAACCGCGCCATCGCCGCCGCCTCTAACATCACGCCCCTTAGCCACATCGCGCAAATACGCCAACAACAACGCCACAGGCGCCCACTTGCCTTATTACGCCCAGAGCCAGCCCACGCCACCCCAGCAATATCCAAATGCGCCCACGAATAATTTTTCGCAAACTCCCCTAAAAACGCCGCCGCCACAATCGTCCCAGCCCCACGGTCAGACGAAATATTAGGCAAATCCGCAAACGGACTTTTCAGTGCCTCTTTATATTCCTCATCCATTGGCAACGGCCAAACAGGGTCATCCGCCGTCTCGCCCGCCTCAAACAACGCATCCGTCAGCGCCTTATCATTGCCCAACACCGCCGCACGGTGTCCGCCCAACGCCACCACACAAGCCCCCGTTAACGTCGCCAAATCTACCACCGCCTGAGGCTCAAAGCGCTCCACATACGTTAGCGCATCGCACAAAATCAATCGCCCCTCCGCATCCGTATTGAGCACCTCAATCGTCTTCCCAGACAAACTCGTCAAAATATCCCCAGGGCGATACGCGCGCCCACCAGGCATATTCTCCACCGACGCCACCACCCCAATCACATATACATCCAGCGCCTCATAACATAGCGCCCGCATCGCACCAAATACCGCCGCAGCGCCCCCCATATCAAATTTCATATCCTCCATTCCAGCGCTCGGCTTAAGCGAAATTCCGCCCGTATCAAACGTAACCCCCTTACCCACCAACACAATCGGCTTCTTATTCTTCGCATTTTTAGGCTTATACGTCATCGTAATCAAACGTGGCGGACGCACACTCCCCTGTGCCACCCCCAATAGCGCCCCAGCACCCATTGCCTCCAACGCTTCCAACCCAAGCACCTCCGCCTCAAGCGCCTCAAACTCCTGCGCCAACGCCTGCGCCTGCTCACCCAAAAACTCTGGATAACAAATATTGGGCGGCAAATCCCCCAAACGACGCGTTAAAAACGCCCCTTCAGCCCAGGCCAACGCCCGCGCCAAAGCCCCCTCCAACTGCTCCGCCCCTTCTCACACACACACACCACCCAGCGCACCTGCGCCAAAGAAAAATCCCCATCTTTTAATTTAGACTCACTTTTACACTCTTCAAAGGCATAACAACCGCCCAAAACCCACTGCAACGCCAACTGCGCCTCCCTTTCAGCCACCCCATCAAACATCGCCAGCGCCACCGTTGCACATTCAAAGCGCTTCACCTCTTCTAAAACCTGCGCTACCGCCTTTTTCAAATCCTTTTTCTTCTTATCCGCACACACCACCAACACCCGTTGAGCCTCAACGCCCTCAACCTCAACAAACATCACCGCACGCCCCACCTTACGTGGCAAATTCCCCAGCTTCGCCTGACGCGCAAAAAACCCACCACTCACCTCATCAAGCGCCTGCAACCCACGCGCAAAAGACCCATCTTCCAACACCCGCACCACAACCACATCCGCCTGCACATCCTGCACAGCCACCTGACTGATCACCATTTCATTAACCGCCATAACAAACCTCCCAAAAAATAAAGATAAAAACGAACCAAAACCAATTAGAATACCACATTCAGCTCATAGAACCACCCGTCCAAACCCATGCCCATACTCTATCGCCAACTTAGCAAAGAACTCCTCGCCCTCTTTTTCGCCATTCTTCTCATTTTACTCACCATCATTTTAAGCTTTCGCCTAACCAACCTACTCAGCGCCGCCGCCACAGGCGAACTCCCCCTGCGCGCTATTTGGCAACTCCTTTATTTACAAAGCCTGCGCTTTCTCATTCTCCTATCGCCTCTCTCCTTCATTCTCGCCGCCACCCTCACCCTTGGGCGCCTCTACCGCGACCATGAAATCAGCGCCCTACTTGCCAGCGGCATCAGCCAAACCCACCTCTTAAAAGCCCTACTCCTAACCGCCCTCCCGCTTGCACTTTTTCTATATCTTCTCAACCACCACACCCTCCCCCACCTCTACCAACAACAAGACACCCTCAAACAACAAGCCAACCAACAAGCCAGCCTCCTGCTCTTCACCCCCAACACCTTCCAAAAAATCAGCGACCACCTCACCATCCACGCCAGCGCCCAACAACAAACCCAACTACAAAACATCCTCATCGCCCACACCCCCCCCCAACCAACCGCAAAGCCTCATCTTCGCCCAAAGCGGACACATCGACCCCCACACCACCCCCCCACAACTCCACCTCAACAACGGACAACGCCTCAACTGGCAACACCTAGAGCGCCCCGAAACCATCAGCCTCGACCAATTCCAACACGCCCAACTCACCCTCCCCAGCCCACAAATCACCGCCAGCGACCGCCTGCGCAACCTAGAAAGCCACCAACTCAGCCAAAGCCCCGCGCATCAAAGCGAACGTCAAAAACGCCACAACCCCGCCCTTGCCCTTCTCATCTTCACCCTCGCCCTCCCTCTCCTTTGCCAAAGCAAACCGCGCCAAAGCCCCTACCATAAAATCCTCCCCATCTTTTTACTCTTCAGCCTCTATTTAAACCTCCTCGACACCCTCACCACCCTCATCAAAAAAACCACCCTCCCAGCCTACCCAGGTAGCTACAGCCTCCACCTCCTCCTTCTTGCCCTCACCGCCTATTTTGGCATCGTTACCACCACCCCAAATCCCCACACACCGCCTAAAACACCATGAAAAAATTCACTCGCCACCTCCTACGCACCACTGCCCTCACCACCGCCCTCACCCTCAGCTTTCTACTGATTATCGACCTACTCATTCAAAGCGCAGGACAACTAGAGCACCTCCCCCCGCGCCTACTCATCCTCACCCACCTCCTCCAACTCCCCGACCGCCTCCAACAATTCCTACCAGCCGCCGTACTCATTGGCGCCATTCTAGGGCTTGGACAACTCGCCAACCAAAACGAACTCACCATCGCCCAAAACAGCGGACAATCCCCCCTACGCATCGCCACCCCAGCCCTCATCCTCGCCCTCTTTCTAGGCGCCCTCTCCCTCCTGCTCAACCAAACCATCGCCCCAAAGTGGCAACAAAAAAGCCAACAACTCCACCACCCCACCGCCCCCATCGCCCCGCAAACCCTCTGGTTTAAAGACCAACAAACCCTAATCCAAATCAACCACCTCAACCCAGATGGCAGCCTAGGCGACCTCCGCCTCATCACCCACACCCCAAGCCAAATCACCCTCACCACCGCCCCACGCGCCACCTACCACCCCCCCCCACTGGCAACTGCAAACCCCCCACCACCC
>NZ_LXHZ01000017.1 GCF_001888055.1 Rappaport israeli | reverse complement strand
CACCGCATCACCGCAAACGCTGAGCTTACAAGACCTCAACCCTCCAACCCCTCAAACCTGCAATCTTGCGGACTTGGCGGACTTGGCGGATTTGACCACAACACCAACCTAAGCTAATAATCGCTATAGTTGGAGAAGTGAAAAAGTAGTACAGTCTCTTAACTTCAAAATGAGATTATTCTAAGCGCTTCTCCTGACAAAATGTGTATCTCTAAGTCTCATTTTGAAGTTAAGGTACTGTACAAGGCGGCGAGCCGCAGACAGTACAGATAGTACGGCAAGGCGAGCCAACGCCGTAATACTTTTTCAATTCTTCGACTATATAATATCGCCCCTTTCAACCAACCCTCAAAAAGCCATGCCATCTATTCGCCATCCTTACTGGGTTATTTTCTTTCTCGCGCTAGGCGCCTGCGCCATCGGCACCAGCGAATTCGCCACTATGACCCTATTACCACAAATGGCGCTCGACCTTCACATTAACGAAGCACGCGCAGGGCATCTCATCAGCGCCTATGCCTTTGGTGTTGTTATCGGTGCACCCACCCTTGCGCTCGCGCTCGCCAGTTGGACACGCCAGCGCGCCCTTAGTTTCCTCATCTCTGCCTTTGCCTTCTGTCATCTACTGGCGCTCTTTGCCCCCAATTACCTCACCATGCTCACCATCCGTTTTTTATCCGCCCTTCCGCATGGCGCTTATTTAGGCATCGCCGCCCTCTTTGCAGGGCATTTACTGGGCAAAGCTCATCGTGGCAAAGCCATTGCTCTCGTATTTTTAGGGCTCAACCTCGCTGCCTTACTCGGCGCTCCGCTCACCAACTGGTTAGGGCAACATCTTTCATGGCGCATCACCCTAGCCCTCGCTGCACTTTTAGCAGGCATCAGCGCCGCCGCGCTCATCCTACTGGTTCCCAAAAGCTATCAACAGCAAAAAAGCCACCCTTGGCAAGAGCTCAACGCCCTAAAAAACAAACAAGTCTGGCTCACCCTAAGCAGCGGCGCTATCGGCTTTGGCGGTCTATTTGCCATCTATACCTATTTAGCCTCCATGCTCACCCAACAAACACAAATCCAAAGCGCCTATCTCCCCCTCTACTTCACCTTCTTTGGCATCGGCATGACACTAGGCGGATTTTTAACGGGTCTACTTGCTGATCGCAACCTCAAAGCCACCGTTATCGGCATTTTTCTCTGGTGCATCGTATGGGAAGGCAGCCTAAATACCATCATCGACAGCCCCCGCCTCATGCTTTTATGGAGCTTTACCATCGGACTTTCTTCAGGACTTGGCACCGCGCTACAAGTTCGCCTGATGGACATTGCCGCCAAAGCACAAATCATGGCAGCCACCTTAAACCACGCCGCCTTTAACATCGCCAACGCCCTAGGGCCACTCCTTGCCAGCCTGCTCATCGCCAGTGGCTACTCTTTTAGTAGTAGCGGATATTTAGGCGCCATTCTTGCCGCCATCGGACTACTGATTTGGTGCATCGCACTTTATTTAGAATCTCGCTCAACCCCCTAACTCAAACACCGCCACACACTCAATATGCGCCGTCTGCACAAACATATCCATCATCAGCGCCTCTTGTAACACATAGCCTCGCGCTACCAACAACCCCGCATCACGCGCCAACGTCGCGGGATTACACGACACATACACCACCCTCGACGGACGCTCACGCCCCATCTTCTCAATCAGCGCCTTTGCCCCCGCACGTGGCGGGTCTAACAACCACTTATCCACCTGCCCCCAACGTCGTATCGCCTCACGACTTGGCTTAAACAAATCCACACACTCCACCCTAACTCGCTTAGAAAGCCCCAACATCCGCGCCTGCCGCTTTAGCTTTCGCGTCATCGACTCAACCCCCTCCACCGCCACCACCTGAGTGCCCAAATATGCCAAAGGCAAAGAAAAATTCCCCAACCCACAGAAAAAATCCACCACCTCATCCCCAGCCTCAAGCGCCAACAACTCAATCACCTTCTCCACCATCAAACGATTCACCTCACGGTTAACCTGCGTAAAATCATTTGGTGAAAATTCAATCTCTAACGCCTTTTGCAACAACCCATAACGCAATAAAAACGCCGTCTTTGCCATTTGCTCATCCAACACCCCAGCAAGCGGATAAAAATCACCACGTCCGAGCGCCAACCACCACGCCACTCCCTCAATCGCCATCGCCTCCACCCTACGCGCCACCGCCACAACATCCACCCCCTGCGCCAAACGCAATCCCACCGCCACCCCCTCATCCCCAGCATGCAACTCCACCTCCACACACCCCCCAATCTGCGCCACCACCAACGCCACCTCAGGCAACACCCCACGAAGCGCCTGCGTTAACACCAAACAATCCAAAACCGCCACCACATCATGCCCACCACGCGTCCTAAACCCCATCACCCCATCTACCACCGCCAACCGCGCCCGATAACGATACTCCCACGCCTCCCCAAAAAGTGGCGCCCCCACCCGCTCAGGCACCACCCCACCCAAACGCGCCAACTGCGCCAGCCATTGTGACTGCTTATAGGCGCGTTGCTCTGAAACCTGCAAATGTTGCAAATCACACCCCCCACAGCGCACATACAGCGGACAAGGTGGCACCACCCGCAGCGCACTTGGCGCCATCACCTCCATCAGTTGGGCGCGCGCAAAACGACGCTTCTCCTCCACCACTGAAAAGCGCACCAACTCCTCAGGCAAAGCCCCCTCAATAAATACCACCTTTCCCTCAACACGCGCCACCCCACGCCCTTTATCATCCAACCGCTCCACCCTAGCAACCGCCATAACCACCTCAAGCAAAAAAGACAAAACACCCATTTTACCAATCCCCACCGCCAAAGCACCAACCCAACCACCCAATCCAAACTAACAAAACAATTCATTGACAATACCCAAAGCCTTTGTATAATCGCCCGCCTGACGACATCGTCCGCGATCTAAAGACAAGAGGTCTTTTGAGAAAGCGCCAAGCCTTCTCCCCTGATTGTTGCCGGTGATTAAACTTTTCATCGGCAAACCCATCTAATCCACTTCTTTTAGTGTTCGTCTTTTGGTTTGCCAAATTTATTTGGAGAAACCATGAGTAACCTTACCTTTAATCACCTAAACCTAGCCAAACCCCTACTTGATACTATCGAAAAAAAGTGGCTACACCACCCCAACCCCCCATCCAAGCACAAGCCATCCCATTTGCCCTAGAAGGCCGCGACCTATTATTAAGCGCGCAAACAGGCAGTGGCAAAACCGCCGCTTTCGTCCTTCCCATGCTTGATCGCATCATTCGCGAAGATAACCGCACAGCTAAACCGCGCGTATTAATCCTCACCCCCACCCGAGAACTCGCCCTGCAAGTCAATGACAGCGTGCGCCGTTATGCAGGAGGAATTAAATGGCTCTACAGCGTCCCACTTGTTGGCGGTGCGCCCTATGGCGGACAAATTCGCGCCTTAAAAAAAGGCGTACATATCATCATCGCCACCCCTGGGCGCCTTCTTGACCACATGCGCGATAACCGCATCGACTTTAGCCAACTTCACACCCTAATCCTTGATGAAGCCGACCGCATGTTAGACATGGGCTTTTCTGAAGACATCAACGCCATCATCAAAGCCTCCCCTAAAAACCGTCAAACCATCTTATGTTCTGCCACTTGGGACGGTCCTGTAGCAAAATTGCCGCCAGCTACACCCAAAATCCCGAACGCATCTCCATCAAAGTCGAAAGCGCCCATATTAATGAGAGCGTATACTACTGCGACAACCTCAGCCATAAAAACGACATACTAGAGCGCCTTGTCGCCCAACCAGAACTCACCCAAACCATCATATTTACCGCCACCAAACGCCAAAGCGAAGAAGTCGCCGACACACTGCGCGATTTAGGACACCGCGCCCGCTTCCTCCATGGCGACCTCCCACAACAAAAACGCAACCGCATCGTAGAAGACCTACGCAAAGGCAAATGTGATATCTTAGTTGCCACCGATGTAGCCGCGCGTGGCATTGATATCCCTGCCATTAGCCACGTCATCAATTACGACCTCCCACGCCAAGTAGAAGATTATGTTCACCGCATTGGACGTAGTGGACGCGCAGGGCGCACTGGCACTGCCATCAATCTGTGCAGTCTTACCGACCGCGCCCAACTTGTCGCCATCACCCGCTATCTACAACGCCCCATCATTGAAGAACGCCTCGAAGGACTAGAGCCACGCAAAACCACCTCCCCCATTCCCACAGCCAAAAAGAAAAAACCCTACCGCGGCAAAAGCGCCAACCCTTCAGCGCGCAAAGGAAAACCCAGCGGCAAAACCAATGCCAAACCCCATAGCAACACCAGCAACAAAATAGGCAAAAAACGTAGCGCCAACAAAAGCCGCCATACTTACGCCTAAATAAAAATGGCAGCCCTATTTTCTAAATAAGGTTGCCATTTAGCCATGAATATTGCTTTTAGCAGGATAAAAACCATAATAAAAGCGCAACGTTAATAAATTTAAATTTAAATCAAGAGGTGATTATGAAACATCAATTCCAACCCCTACCTTATGCCTATGACGCGCTAGAGCCAACCATCGACGCGCAAACCATGACCCTACATCATGACAAACATCATCAAGGCTATTTTGATAAATTCACCGCCGCCATTGAAGGCAGCGCATTAGAAAATCAATCAATGGAAGAAATTTTCGCCAATATCGGGCAACACTCTAACGCCATCCGCAATAATGGCGGTGGCTTTTATAACCATAATATCTTCTGGCAAAGCATGTCCCCAAATGGAGGGGGCGAGCCCACAGGCGCATTGGCTGAAGCCATCGAGCGTGATTTTGGCAGTTTCGAAACTTTCAAAGAAGCCTTTACTGATGCCGCTACCTCACAATTTGGCTCAGGTTGGGCATGGCTAATCCTTAAAAAAGATGGCAAATTAGCCGTTACCCACACGCCCAATCAAGATAACCCACTAATGAGCGATGCTGATGAACAAGGCGCCCCACTCCTTGCGCTAGACGTTTGGGAACACGCCTATTATCTTAACTACCAAAACAAGCGCCCTGACTACGTTAAAGCTTGGTGGAATGTTGTGAATTGGGATTTTGTTGCACAGCAATATCAACAAACACAATAAAAATCCTCTAACTGATAAAAAGACCGATTAATTCGGTCTTTTTTATTAACCTAATTCTTAACCTAATAGGATAAAACATGAAACACACCCCTCCCATTTTAATCCTTTGCGCTTTATTGCTAAGCGCCTGTGAAGACAATAGTAGCTCACAAAATAACGCCCTGATTGAACTTAAAAACAACACAGAGCAACGCGCTGAAAAAGCCATGGATGAGTTCAATCAAAAACAACAACAAATGCAACAAGATTTAGAACAATTACAACAGCAATAATTGATTATAAAAACATCCTCTTGCAACTTTCCTTATTTTGCCCAACTTTGTTTGGACGCTATAAAGCCTCTTTTCAACTTAATAAACTGGGCGTAAAAAACACGCCTCTAACGCCAACATTCAGGTAGAATGAACGCCGTTTAACCAATTTTCGGGGAGAGAAACGTGGAGAATTGTGCGATTTTAGCGCTAGCCGATGGCAGCGTCTTCCGTGGGCGTTCTATTGGCGCTGAGGGTACTCAATGTGGCGAGTTAGTTTTTAATACCGCCATGACAGGGTATCAAGAAATCCTAACCGACCCTTCCTACGCCAAACAAATCGTTACCCTCACCTATCCACATATTGGCAACACAGGCGTCAATACGCTGGATATAGAATCCAATGGCGTGCATGTTGCAGGGCTAGTGATTCGCGATTATCCCCAAGCCTACAGCTCATGGCGCGCTGAGCAATCTCTAAGTGATTATCTTAAAGCGCATAAAATTATCTGCATTAGCGATATTGACACCCGCGAAATTACTCGCCGCCTTCGCACCCATGGTTCACAAAATGCTTGCCTTATGGCAGGTGAAAATCCAGACGAACGCCAAGCCATTGCACAAGCAAGAGCGCATCCAAGCATGGTTGGGCAAAAACTTGCAAGCGACATCAGCCAAACCAGCATTAGCCCGTGGAGCGGTGCAGGCATATGGGAAAGCCGTGACAACCGCTATCCTCTACAACAAGACTCAAAGTATCATGTTATCGCCTACGACTTTGGCATTAAACACAATATCTTGCGCCTTCTTGCACATCACGGCTGCCGAGTAACCCTTGTTCCTGCGGATACGCCTGCACAAGCCGTACTAGACCTTAATCCTGATGGAGTGTTTTTGGCCAATGGACCTGGAGACCCACAGCCTTTAGAAACACAAATTGAAGCCATCAAACAATTCATCACAAAAAAAATTCCCCTCTTTGGCATTTGTTTGGGGCAGCAACTTTTAGGGCTAGCCAGCAATGCTCGCACCATCAAAATGAAACATGGTCATCATGGCGCAAACCACCCCGTACTCGATTTAGATACAGGAAAAGTTATTATTACCTCGCAAAATCATGGTTTTGCTGTTGATGAAGCCTCACTGCCAGAAAATGTTCGTGCAACGCACCGCTCTCTATTTGACGGCACCTTACAAGGCATCGCTTTTACAGATGCGCCAATTTTTGCTTTTCAAGGACACCCAGAAGCCAGCCCTGGCCCGCGCGATGGTGAAGCTTTATTCGCCCGTTTTGTTGATTTAATGCGCCAACACAAAACCAATCATTCCAAGGCATAATATGAAACTCAACAGACTGTTAAGCGCCGCCGCTCTCTTATGCCTTATTCGCGCTTATAAACATCATCGCCAAGAAAAAAACTTACAAACGGTGGATTCTGTTGATGTTGAGCAAGATATGGGCAAGTGGATACTCTCGCGCACCCCAACCATAGATAAAAAACAACTCAAACAATATCTACAACACGCTAAAAAACAAGACTACGCCTTAGACCAGCTCATTTTTAGCTCACATGACTAATTTCTGACAACCTAACAGAGAAAAGAGAGACCCCATGGCAAAACGTACCGATATCCAATCTATTTTAATCATCGGAGCAGGTCCTATTGTAATTGGACAGGCTTGTGAATTTGATTACTCTGGCGCACAAGCCTGTAAAGCCTTGCGCGAAGAGGGCTATCGCATCATTTTGGTTAACTCTAATCCTGCAACCATCATGACCGACCCGTCAATGGCAGATGCCACCTACATCGAACCCATTCAATGGCAGACGTTAGAAAAAATTATTGCCAAAGAGCGCCCTGATGCGATTTTGCCAACCATGGGCGGACAAACGGCGCTAAACTGCGCCTTAGATTTAGCCCAACACGGCGTATTAGAAAGCTATAACGTCGAACTCATCGGCGCTTCTGTGCATGCCATTGAAACCGCTGAAGACCGCGAATTATTCAAGCAAGCCATGACCGCCATCGGCTTAGAAAGCGCCCAATCTTATGCCGTACACAATATGGAAGAAGCGCGCGAAGCGCAAAAAAAACTCGGATTCCCCGTTATCATCCGCCCCTCTTTCACACTTGGCGGCTCAGGTGGTGGCATTGCCTATAATCGTGATGAATTTGAAGAAATCACCGCCTACGGCTTGGATTTATCGCCCACCAGTGAGGTGTTATTAGAAGAATCTCTATTAGGCTGGAAAGAATTTGAAATGGAAGTTGTGCGCGATAAAGCCGATAACGCCATTATCGTTTGCGCAATTGAAAACTTAGACCCTATGGGCATTCACACAGGCGACAGCATCACCGTAGCGCCCGCACAAACGCTCACCGATAAAGAATATCAGCGCCTGCGCGATGCCTCTATTGCCATTTTGCGCAAAATTGGCGTCCAAACAGGGGGCTCAAATGTTCAATTTGCCATCAACCTAAAAATGGGCGTATTGTGGTCATTGAAATGAACCCACGCGTTTCGCGCTCCTCAGCCCTTGCCTCCAAAGCTACGGGCTTTCCCATTGCTGCCGTAGCTGCCAAATTAGCCGTTGGCTACACGCTTGATGAGCTCAAAAACAACATTACAGGTGGCATCACCCCTGCCTCTTTTGAGCCAAGCATTGATTATGTTGTTACCAAAATTCCGCGCTTTGATTTTGTCAAATTCAAGCAAACCAACCAGCGTCTTAATACACAAATGCGCTCGGTTGGCGAAGCCATGGCAATGGGGCGAACCTTCAAAGAATCGCTCAATAAAGCCTTACGCAGTCTAGAAAATGATAAAAACGGACTTAATCCACCCAAAAACATCATAGACCTTGAGCAAGCCGTTGCCACCCCCACCCCTGAGCGGATTTTTTATGTTGCTGAAGCCTTCCGCCAAGGATTCAGTCTGGATAAACTCCACACCCTAAGCGCCATTGATCCATGGTTTTTAGCACAAATTGCCGAACTCGTTGCCATGGAAATGCCCTTACGCGCCCAAGGTCTCGATTATCTAAGAGAGCCTGAACAATTCCTACACTACAAGCGCGCAGGCTTTAGCGATGCATTTATTGCTCAATGTTGCCAAAGCAATGAACAAACGGTGCGCCAATTGCGCCACCAACTCGACATTCGCCCTGTTTATAAACGCGTTGACTCCTGCGCCGCTGAATTTGCCAGTAGCACCGCCTATCTTTATTCCACCTATGAAAAATTTTGCGAATCCGCCCCCAGCGACCAACGCAAAATTCTCATTCTAGGCGGTGGGCCTAATCGCATTGGACAAGGCATAGAATTTGATTATTGTTGTGTTCATGCCGCCATGGCATTGCGTGAAGATGGCATTGAAACCATCATGGTTAACTGCAATCCAGAAACCGTCTCCACCGACTTTGACACCGCAGACCGCCTTTATTTCGAACCGCTCACCCTAGAAGATGTTCTTGAAATTATCCACATCGAACAGCCCAATGGCGTTATTGTGCAATACGGCGGACAAACCCCCCTAAAACTCGCGCAAGCGCTCAAAGACCATGGCGTCAACATTATCGGCACTTCACCTGATGCCATCGACCAAGCCGAAGACCGCGAACGCTTCCAAAAACTCCTCAATGATTTAAACCTCCTCCAACCACCAAACCGCACCGCAAACAGTATCACCAGCGCATTAGAAAAAGCTGCTGAAATTGGTTATCCACTTGTTGTGCGCCCCTCCTATGTTTTAGGCGGTCGCGCCATGGACATCGTTTATAACGACCAAGACCTCAGGGATTATATGCACACCGCCCTGCAAGTCTCCCCCGATGCCCCCATTCTTCTCGATCGCTTTTTAAATGATGCCATTGAAGTGGATATCGACGTTATTTGTGATGGCTCACAAGCAATCATCGGCGCAGTGATGGAACATATCGAAGAGGCAGGCGTTCATTCTGGCGACTCTGCCTGCTCTTTGCCCCCTTATCGACTAGAGCCAGCGATTATTGAAAAAATCTGCGCCCAAGCCAAAGCCTTAGCCCTAGCTTTAAATGTTATCGGACTGATGAACGCCCAATTTGCCGTCAAAGGGCAAAAGCTCTACGTTCTAGAAGTCAATCCGCGCGCCTCACGCACCGTCCCCTTCGTCTCCAAAGCCACAGGACAACCGCTTGCTAAAATCGCCGCGCGTTGCATGGCAGGTCAAAGCCTTGCCCAACAAGGCATTCAAAACGATTTCCACGTTGAACTATACAACGTCAAAGAAGCCGTCTTCCCCTTCGCCAAATTTAGCCATGTTGACCCCATCTTAGGGCCAGAAATGAAATCTACTGGCGAAGTGATGGGCATTGGTAAAACCTTTGCCGAAGCCTTCCACAAAGCCATTCGCGCTACAGGCGAAAAACTCCCCGAAAAAGGAGGAAATGTTTTTGTTTCGGTTAAAGACGACGATAAAGCCAAAGCCGTCGAACTGTGTAGAAAACTACAAAAAGCAGGGTTTAACATCCTAGCCACCCAAGGCACCTCCGCCTACCTTAACCAACACGGCATCAGCAATACCTTAGTCAACAAAGTTGCCCAAGGGCGCCCCCATATTGTTGACCACATCATTAACGGCGATATTGCCATGATTGTTAATACAACCGCTGGCAAAAAATCCATCGCCGATTCTTATCCTATCCGACGCGAAGCCCTCATGCACAAAGTGTTCTACACCACCACACTCGCTGGCGCACTGGCGATAGCGCAAGCACTTAGCGTAGAGGAACAAGAGCAAGTCCGCGCCCTACAAACCATTCACCAAAGCCTTGGCAGCACTAGCTAAAAAAATTTTTTACGGTATAATGCTGCCCAATCAAGAGCCTTGTTTAGACAAGGCTCTTTTTTAGTATGCCATTGTTATAAATTTTCTTAGTGAGAAAACTATGTCACAAAAAATAGCTATGACCAAAAACGGCGCCCAAGCCCTTAGAAACGAACTTGACAAACTCAAAACCAAAGACCGTCCCGCCGTTATTCAAGCCATTTCTGATGCTAGAGAACATGGCGACCTTAAAGAAAACGCCGAATATCACTCCGCACGCGAACAACAAGGATTTATTGAAGGGCGTATTCAAGAAATCGAATACAAACTTGCTAACGCCCAAATCATCGATGTTGCCAACCTCCCGCGCAATGGACGCGTTGTTTTTGGCACCAGAGTCGAAGTCGAATACTTAGACAGTGGCGAGACAATGAGCTACACCATCGTTGGGGAAGATGAAGCTGACGTTAAAAAAGGGCTTTTATCCAACACCTCCCCTATCGCCCGCGCCCTTCTTGGCAAAGAAGAAGGCGAAAGTGTAGAAGTAACCGTCCCAGGTGGCACCAAATCCCTAGAAATTATCGCCGTACACTACGACGCCTAAAATAAAAAAGGGCAACACTGCCCCAAAAATATTTCAAATCATAAAAAAGGGTAGCGCAAACTACCCTTTTTTATCTCACTAAAATAGCGGTTCACTAAAATCAAAGTTAAACCCGCGAATCGCAGGCACCATCCCATCGCCTTGTAAATATTGGATTTCATACGGCCACACATGAGATAACTGCGCGGGAGATTCCATCTCAGCGGCAATAATCATTGCACCATGTTCTTTTTCATACTCCTTAATGGCCGTCATAAAGCGCGCTTCTTCTTCCTCTTCATAGGTATCAATTTCGCGCATATCCAGTTTTAGCACTTCAGGATTTAGATGGCTGAGCAAACTTTCTACACTCTCATCTAACCGCCCAATCTGAGTGAGCGCAAAGCGCGAGCCTTGAGGACGCATATGCTCAACCAACGCCATTGCTCCAGAAAATGCATTCGTCATCACATCCACACTAAATTCAAACACCACCTGAGACGGCGCAATCCCTGTTTGAAGCAACTGACTCTCAACCCACCTCGGAAACTCAGGGTCATTTAAACTATCGCTAGAAACCGACAAATAACAATTAAGCGCTGATTGATTGCCCTCATACGACAAAATATCGCGCGTAAACAAATCCAGTTTAATGCGATCAATCACCCGCCCTAAACCAAAGCGGTCTGCTGCTTGCAACAGCGACTCAAAATCCACCTCATTTTTTTCTTTATCTTCGCTTTGTTTTAATTTCAACACCTCAGAGAAACGGGGCACCCCATCTGGCTCTAACATCGCAATAGGCTGATACCATACCTCCAAGCGCTTCTCTTGCAAAATCTGCTCAATTTCAGCCTTGCGTCTTTCATCTTTACGCGAAAGCTCCCCACTGGTTGGTTCTGCAATACGCTCACCCGATTGCCCCACCGCAAGCGCGCGCACCGAGCGAAAACTACGCGACACCATCTCATAAAATGCCGTATCTTGTTTAATCTCAAACATCCCAGCAAACACCATAGGATGAATCAAACGCCCAATATTTTCAGGCACAATTTTATCCAATTGCTCAATTAATTTAGCCATGCGCGCAATGGTTTGCTCCTTATCGCCTTTTAACCAAAGCGCCAAAGCATCATCTGTAAAGCGCACCACCTCAGAATTACTTGGGACAAAACGTTGCGTTTCCTGCGCCACCGCCTGCATTAAAATTTCCGCCACTTGCAGCCCATCTTTTTGCCAAACCTCCCGATAATTCTCCACCCACAAATACACCCAATAGCCTAATACCGCCTCTGCCTGTGTTTGCGACTGAGTTTGCGCAATAGCCGCGGCAATCATTCTATGCCCCGCCAATCCTGTTGTTTGGTCAATCCCGCTTCCCCCGCCACCGCCTGCAGCCAAATCACGGAAATACATCTGCACCGCAGGCTCATTATTAATCAAAATCTTTGCCACCCCAACCTGCATCTCCAAACGCTCATCCTTCATCGTTTGCAACTCAAGTTTTTCAACAGGCACAAAATCTTTTTCCATAGCATTTTTTAAAAGCGCCTTAACATTACGCTCAGACTTACGCGGCACAATATTCATAATCGTCATCTCATCAAGCATCTGCTCATTTTCTACCGCGAAAACCTTATAAAAAGCTGGATTTGCACTAATAAACAACCCATCTTGCACATACGCCACAGGGTCAGCCAAATCACGATAAATCAAATCATAGCGTTGCTTAACTGCTTTAAGCTTTTCATCTAAAGACTTTAGCGCTTCATTTTTACCCTCATATTGCATAATTTGCTGCACCAGCTTAATCGCCGTCAGAATATCCCCACGCGACACCGCATATTCCGCACCCTGACGAATCCATTTATCCAATCCATCTGTTGCAGGCTCAACCACAATAACAGGCACATGCCATTTTTTTGTATGCGCATAAGTGCGCAACTTCTCCATATCCTGCGGTTGTTGCGTTCCTGTTAGCACAATTATGTCAGGCAACGCTTCATTTAACAGCGCCTCCACCCCCCAAAGCCCCTCAGTATGGCGACTAGAAAGCATAAAAAAAGCGTTTTACACCCTTTTCAAAAGCATTAATCCACTCCAAATCCTCCCCAACCAAAACAATAGAACAATTTTGCTTATCTTGCGCCATAGCCATCCCTTAGATACAAAAAAATAAAAAGAATCAGATAATGGTTAAACCCAACATCCAATTGGGCAAAAATTATAACGCAAACCCAGCACCTTGTCTTAGCTTTATCCCCAAACGCCCAAGCAAAATTGCCACAACCTTACATGATGCCCATCTACACCCCCGCTAAGGATTTATCCGCCTCAAACCCTGATTATTGTTATAATCAGCGCCCAAATACACATTCACCACAAAGGACATCGGCATGTCAGTTATTTCCAACCCCCTAAGCCAAGCCCTCCACACCCACCACCCCCCACTGGCAAGCCCCCCTCCCTTTTGACCTCATCAGCGCCGAAACTTCTGGCAAAATCAGCGCCAATGGCGCGCTTGGACTCTTGCGCATTCCCAACTACTACAGCCTCAGCGACCTCGAACAGCGCATTGACAACTACAAACGCCATCATGCCCGCCCAAGTTTTTGCTTTGCACACATTCTCCCCCATCGCCATCAAGCGCCAAACTTCCAAGCCGACGCCCAACACTATCTCGCCCAACAGCTCAACTGGCATGCTGACGCCCAAAATCTCCCCAAACCAGCCAGTTTTCAACAACTTCTTGACACCGCCCTAAGCACCAACCCTCGCGCCATCGGCTTTGCCAATGGACTACCCGAGAAGCCCACCATTGAAAAAATCCGCCAGCATAACGTCTACACCTTCGCCATCTGCCACAACCTCGCCGAAATCATCGTAGCGCAACACTACCAAGTAAATGCCATCGTCCTCCAAGGGCACGAAGCAGGCGGCGAACACAGCCGTTTTCCCAACCAGCTCCCAGAACTTACCCAACCTGCGCACACCCTCCTCCAACAAGCGCGCACCCATCTCAAAATCCCCCTTATTTATTGGGGCGACCTCACCACCCCAACAGATAGCCTAGCCGTCCTACTCAGTGGCGCTCAAGCATCATGCACGACCGCCCATGGCTTGCCTGCCAAGAAAACAACCTCCCAGAAGGCCTGCGCCAACAAATCCTTCACGGCAACGAATTTAACAGCATACTAGCGCATCACTACACCGCCCACCCCATGCGCTATCTAAAAAATGCCCACAGCATCGACCATAGCATTGACAACCCCCACACCCGCGAAGGCTACCTCGCCAGCCTCCTTGCAAGCGCGCCCAATAAACGCCCCCTCCCTATCGCCCTAAGCCCCATTGCCGACCCCAAAACCATCCCCGAATTCCTCCATCAACAACAACGAGGACTCAACACCTACCTTGCCTAAGCCATGCTCCTAACCTACGCCAACCTCACCATCGCCAATAGCGCCCCCTACAACCAAGACTATCGCGACATTTACTACCAACCCCAAAACGGCTTTGAAGAAAGCAACCACACCTTTATCCACGCCAACCACCTCCCCCAACGCTTTGCCAACCTCCATGCAGGGCAAGCCTTTTGTATTGGCGAAATTGGATTTGGTAGCGGACTCAACGCCCTTAACACCATAGACCACTTCCTCCGCCATGCCCGAAGCCAAAGCCACCTTCACTACTGCAGCGTTGAAAAACACCCCATTGAATTAAACACCCTCAAAACACTCCATCAAAACTGGTGCCAACCGCAAATACGCGCCCAACTCTACCAACAATATCCCCACAACCACAGCGGCATCCACACCCTCCACCTCCACCCCCGCATCCATCTTCATCTTCTCCTAGGCGATGCGCACGACCTCCTCCCCCAACTCCATGCCAAAATAGATGCTTGGTATCTTGATGGCTTTGCCCCCCAGCAAAAACCCCCAATGCTGGCAAGCCCCCCTATTTGCCCATATTGCGCGCACCAGCCACCCCACCACCACCCTCTCCAGCTTTAGCGCCGCCAGAATCCTACGCGACAACCTACAAGCGCACGGCTTTCACATCCAAAAACAAACAGGCTACGCCAACAAACGCGACATGATTACCGCCACCTACCGCCCCACCATTCCCATCATCGACCCCACCCCCCTTCCTGCTTGGTGCACCCCACCAACGCCCCCAAAAAACCGCGCATCGCCATCATCGGCGCAGGCATAGCAGGTGCCGCCACCGCTCACGCCCTAGCGCACACCCACACCATCGACCTCTATCACCACTGTAAAACCCACCCCCCCGCCAGCCACGTTCCCCTAGCCATCCCCTACCTCCAACCCGACAGCCACGACACCCCCATGCGACGCTACCACCTAAGCGCATGGCACCACGCCCACCGCCACTATTATCAACTGCGCCAACAAAATCCCAGCGTATTTACACCCTGCCCCATCCACGCGCATGCCACCAACAACAAAACCAAACAACGCCACCAACAGCTTGCCAACCAAACCCTACTCAACCCCCAACACCTCAGCCACCACAATCACCAACTGCGCTATCAGCAAACAGGGCTCCTCAACCCCCGCGCCCTCATCAACACCCTCCTCGAACACCCCAACATCCGCCACCATCTTTACCCCATCACCCAACTCAAACGCCACAACCACCGCTGGCAAATTGCCCACCGCCTCTACGACATCATCATCCTTGCCACAGGCTGGCACACCGCCCTCTATCCAGAGCCCAACCTCGCCCACGCCATCCGCCCCGTGAGAGGACAAGGCACCCTCCTCACCCTCCACCACATCCCCCAAACCCATCGTCCACATCCACAACAAAACCACCATCCCCTGCCCCAACCAACCGCAAATCTACGCAGGCGCCAGCTATAGCCCAAATAGTGCAGACCTCACCCCCAAACCCCCCAACACGACGAACAAAATCGCCAAGCCTATCTAAAAGCCCCACCCCCAACACAATAGTCACCACGTCCAAATTAGCCAATCCTTTGTCGGCATCCGAGGCGCCAGCGTGATTACTTCCCCCTCGTTGGCGCTATTGCCCAAAGCGCCGATATCATCGCCAAATATCACCCATGGCGCAAAGACGCCCGCCGCCCCATTCATTACCCCCTCAAACACCATCTAGGACTTTATTTAAACACCGCCCACGGCTCCAAAGGCATGACCACCGCCTTCCTCAACGCCGACCTCATCACCGCACTCATTAACCAAACCCCCCCTACCCCCTAGACCGCCACCTCCTCCCCCACCTCCTCCCAGCGCGAATCCCCATTCGGCAAATCATCCGCCAACAACTCTAATCCACGCCCCCCCCTCAGCGCCTTTCATCCCTTGCGGCTTTCTTCTTAGCATAAAAAAAACCCCGCAAAAGCGGGGAACAACATTATCTAGCCCAACAATAGCGGTCTTTTACCGCCAAATGCCCATAGTGAACGCCATGTTGCACGTCAACAAACTGGAAAAAAACATCATAAATTAACCCGTTTTTTAATAAATTACGCAAACCAATATGATTGCAGACCTGCGCGGTTAATGATTTTTGCCAATCTTTAATCGCCAGCTTTTTAGTCATCAAATCATCTCCTGTAGAAAATCGCTCATCTAATACTTGAAATGTCAGCGCTCTTCTACCCCAATCCATCGATAAAATTTTCAGACCTGCAGCCCCCCCCCCCCCGAGTTGGTGATAGCGCCACTGAGTGGCGAAATTTTCCGCCACAGCCTTATTATCTTGCGTCTCTAAACTAGGTGAGGCAGAAAAAAATCCCATCACCTGATGATGATAAAAATCCTCCACTTTTTCTTGAAAAACAAATAATCCAACAACTAATATTATTAACACCAAATATCTCATCACTCCTCCAAAAATCAACTCAACTCAACGCCTTGTCCACCACATAATTTATTGATATTAATGATTAAAATAATCCTAACAAACATTTTTTGCAAAAATCATAAAAAAACCCCGCAAAAGCGAGGTTAAAATCTATATTGATTTAAATTAAATTTTACGCCTAGGCACAGTCGCTGCCACACGGGCTTTAAGCTTTTGCCCTGCTTTAAAGCTCACCACACGACGCGCTGAAATGGGAATTTCCTCCCCTGTTTTAGGATTACGACCAGGGCGCGATTTTTTATCACGCAATTCAAAATTGCCAAATCCCGATAACTTCACCGCTTCACCAGCAGCCAAACAATTACGCATCTCCTCAAACAAGGCATCGACCATCTCTTTTGCCTCAGGACGCGCAATGCCGATTTGCGCAATAATTACTTCTACAATATCTGCTTTTGTTAACGTCATGTTTATTCCTTAATTCCTTAATTTTGCACCGAATTTTTCTTTAAGCGTTTCAACAAGGGCAGAAATCATACGCTCAACCTCTTCATCTTGCAAGGTTTTATCCTGCCCCTGCAATAAGATTGCCACCGCTAAACTTTTCTTTCCAGCGGGAAGATTTTCCCCTTGATAAAGGTCAAACCAAAACACCTCATCCAGCCACTCCCCAAGCTCAGATACAATTACACGTTGCACCTCTTGCGCCTGTATCGCCTCATCCACCACCAGCGCCAAATCTCGTCGCACACTTGGGAATTTTGACACACTTTGATAGGCGTGGCGCTTTATTTCCACACCTGCCTCTAACGACAATTCAAACAACCAAATTGGCGCACCTTTAATGCCCAAAGCCTGTTGCACGCTTGGATGCAACGCCCCCACCACCCCCAAATACCGCCCATCACAATAAATATCAGCGCTTTGCCCAGGATGTAAATACGCCTGCGCACTTGGGCGATAATCCACGTTCTCCACACCAGCTAACAAACGCTCCACCACCGCCTTTACATCATAAAAATCTAATTTTCGTATCGCCACGCCCCATTGTTCAGGCGCTGCCAAACCAGCCAGCGCACCAGCCAAACGATTTTCCTGCACACAATCCTGCGCTTTTTCGCCTTGCGCAATAAACACGCGCCCTATTTCAAACAAACGCACATCCAATTGTTGGCGGTGGCGATTGTGCATAACCGTTTGCACCAAACTCGGCAACAAACTCACGCGCATCGTCGATAGTTGTGCACTAATGGGATTGGTCAGCGTTAGCGCCTCCTTATCGGGGAAAAACACCGCATGCGTACCCGCATCAATAAAACTATAGGTAATCGCCTCTTGAAACCCTAGCGCCAATAACCGCTCCGCCCATCGCTTTTGCATAGATTTTTCCGCCAACCCCTCGCGATAGGAAAACGTTGGCATCACCGCCTCGATTGCCTCATAACCCTCAACGCGCACCACTTCCTCAATCAAATCCTCCGCTATCGTCAAATCAAATCGCCAGCTTGGTGGCGTAACCTGCCAGCCCTCCCCCTCAGCCTGCACCACACAACCCAACGCGCGCAAAATACGCTCCACCGACTCTGGCGGATAACTGCGCCCAATCAAACGCGTTATTTGCGCTGGATAAAGCATAATCGGCTCACGCGCTAACGCCTCATGCCCTTGTGCCACCACACTCACCGCCTCCTGCGCCTGACCGCCTGCAATCTGAACAATCAACCGCGTTGCCATATCCAACGCCTGACGTTGCAACGTCCCATCCACCCCACGCTCAAAACGTTGCGCGGCATCACTAGAAAGACCAAAGCGCCGCGCCTTCCCTGCCACACACACAGGGTCAAACCACGCTGATTCTAAAATAACCCGACGCGTTGTAGCGCTACACGCACTCTGCGCACCGCCCATCACTCCAGCAATCGCCAACGGCTTTTTCTCATCAGCAATAATCAACACAGACTCATCCAACACCGCCTGCTGAGCATTTAATAACGTCAAGCGCTCCCCCTTGCGCGCAAAACGCACCTCCAAACCGCCCTCTACCGCATCGCCGTCAAAAGCATGCATTGGCGTACCCAGCGACAACATCACATAATTGGTTACATCCACCAACAAATCATGCGAACGCACCCCAGCGCGACGCAAACGCTCTGCCAACCATAACGGCGACTTCACAGAAGCATCCACCCCCTCAATCAAACGCGCATAATAAATCGGACACGCCTTTTGCGCTTGAACCGACAACTGCAAATCACAAGCAGGCAAATCCCCAAGCGCCCCCCCCTCAAAGCATGCCTCACTGGCTTGTAAATCAGGCACTTGATTAAACAACACCCCAATCTCTCGCGCCAAACCACGCATTGAAAACGCATCCGCGCGATTAGGCGTTAAATCAATTTCTAAAATCGTATCATCTAACTGCAAATACTCGCGCACATCCTTTCCAACAGGCGCATCCTCAGGCAAAATCATCAGCCATCACTCGCCTCACTTAATCCCAACTCACGCGCCGAACACAACATCCCCAAAGACTCCACCCCCCGCAATTTAGAGCGCTTAATCTTTAACGGCTTATCCTCTTTTGAAGGCAACACCGCCCCCACCAAAGCCGTTGGCACACAAATCCCCACCGCCACATTCGAAGCCCCACAAACAATCTGCAAAGGCTCTGACTGCCCCACCTCCACCATCGCCACCTTCAACTTATCCGCCTGCTCATGCGCTTTAAGCGCCACCACACGCCCCACCACCACATTAGAAAACTCCAAAGCAGCCGCCAAAACCGCATCCACTTCCAGCCCTGCCATAGTTAAACGCTTTGCCAACTGCTGAGCTGAAGCCACCAAGCCAAACTCTTCTTGCAACCAATTTAAAGATAAACGCATCATTTTCCCCCTTAATACTCACCGCGAAATTGGCGCAAAAAGCGCACATCATTTTCAAAAAACAAGCGCAAATCATTCACGCCATAGCGCAACATCGCCAAACGCTCCACCCCCATCCCAAAAGCAAAGCCTTGAAAACGCGCACTATCCAACCCCACATTTTTCAACACATTAGGATGCACCATGCCACAGCCCAGCACCTCCAACCAACCCGTCTGCTTACACACCCGACAGCCCTCACCGCCACACATCATGCACGCAATATCCACCTCTGCCGAAGGCTCAGTAAACGGAAAAAACGACGGACGAAACCGCACCGCCAAATCCTCGCGCGCAAAAAAATCACGCAAAAAATGCACCAACACCCCTTTTAAATCCGCAAACGTCGTCTTTTCATCAATCACCATCCCTTCCACCTGATGAAACATCGGCGTATGCGTTACATCCGAATCACTGCGATACACCCGCCCAGCGGCAATAAAACGCAACGGCGGAGGCGTTTGTTTTAGCGTTCGGATTTGCACATTAGACGTATGCGTTCGCAACACCGTTTGCGCGTCAAAATAAAACGTATCTTGCATAGCGCGCGCAGGATGATGCTCTGGAATATTCAGCGCTGCAAAATTATGGAAATCATCTTCAATCTCAGGGCCATGCTTAATCTCAAATCCAAGCCCCTCAAACCAACGCTCAATGCGCTGACGTGCCAACGTAACAGGATGCAACCCCCCTATAAAACTCCCACGCCCCGAAAGCGTTACATCCACCTTCTCTGCTGCCAATTTCTCTTGCAATGCCGCCTCTTGCAACTGCGTAGTTTTTTCAGCCAAAGCCGTTTGCAAACTTGTCTTCGCATCATTGACCCATTTTCCCACTTGGGGGCGCTCCTGCGCACTCACGCGCCCTAACGCCTGCATCAACAAACTAAAACGCCCTTTTTTGCAAAAAAGTCTGCCTAAGTGCCTCCAGCGCCTGCAAATCCTGCGCTGCCGCCAAAGCCGCCAAACCCTCATCAAGCGTCTGCTTGATTGCCTCTTGTGTTGGTATAGTATCGCTCACGAGCCAAATCCGATTAATGATGAAAAACGCGCCATTGTAGCAAAAACCCCCAATAAACACACCACCGCCCTTATCTTCTAAACCCCCACCAACAAATAATTATAGTACCCATCACCCATCAACCATCACCTAAATATTAAAATTGAGCCTAAAAAAACGCCTTGCAATCGCAAGGCGCAAAAGGAAGTTCAAGAAAGCAAATTCAAGATTAGAAAGATTTAGAAAATTCTAAAAAGACATTATTCCCATCATAATTATAAAAAGCGTGATTACTACTTACCCGATTATATTGCCAAGTTAGGCGCGGTGTAATGCCCCAGAAATACCAATTACGATTCCACACACTTAAACTAACGTCCCATTCATTATTTTTCTTCTTAATATTTAAGAAATCCACCCCATCATAATTTTTCCTAGCAAAACTCAAATTTGCACGCGTTGAAATGCCTTTATGCCATTCCTGACCCCAGCCAATACTGGCGCCAATGCGCTTATAAGACAAGCTATCTGATTGCACATTTTTGCGCCCTAAATTAACCCCAAGAACCCAATACTGCTGTGGACTTTGCATATAAAGCAACGAATTAGAAAACGAATAATCATTGCCATTATTATTTTCATAACCTGCTTGATAGCGCGTATGGCTCCAATCCAAAGCGCCTTGATAGCGCAGATTAGGCGATAGCCACTGATTGCCATCTAAGCGCACCCCAAAAGAATAATTATAAGGCTCAAATTGATAGCGCGTATTGGTCTTATTATTAGGCAATTTATCTTCATATTTATTCATAAACCAACGACGCGAAACGTAAGGCGTTAGCGAAACTTCGCTTGTCGCATTAGCATAGCCAACCCCCGCACCAAGGCGCGCTGTCAGTTCATTATTATTTTTCCCACTCCCAATATAAGCCGCGCCATTGCCATTAATTTCTGTTTTTGCAAACCAGTTGTCATACAAATTCCAGCGCTTTTCTGCATTCAAACCCAGCTTTAAACCCACTGCTTTTTGCGGTTTGTTGGTTGAAGTGAGCGTTGAGCCATTGGGGAGCGTAATTTTCGTATCCTCAGGGGGGGCGTTATTAATATTCTTGTTATAAACAGAAGTTGCAAAGAAATCAAATTCCCAAGCATTTTTCTTCACAATCGCCTCTAAATATTGGTCGATAACCTGCAAATAAACCTCAGGCAATTGTGCGCTGCGCAATTTTTCAAACTCACTTTGCGCGGCAATATATTGCCTATCTTGAAACAGCGCAACCGCCAATTGAAAGCGCACCATCAACAATTCAGGCAAAGCAGAATGGATTTTGCGATACAACGCAATCCCTCTTTTTAAATCCCCACCCTTAGATGCGAGTAGCGCATTCCCCCAGTCTATTAACGACTCATCGCGACGTTCCACCTGCTCATACAACGAAAGATAATGCGCTAGATTTTCCGTATTGCCTAATAACACCATCGTGCCAAGCAGCTCTTCAAGCTGATCAACATTTGCAAGCAAATAATCATCTGATAGCGCATCGTCTATTGAAGAAGCATCTATCTCTTTTGCAGTTGTTGCCGTTGCTTTTTCAGCAGCTAAATCAGCGACTTGGGCAGGGTTTGATGGGGCACTATTTTTATCAGCAAATTGGTTGAATAATGGCGCAGCAGCTGCCCAATTTGCGCATAACATTAATTCTAAGGCTAAGATATGACGAATAATTTTCATAAAAACTCTTGTAAATAAAACAAATTAAAACAAATTAAAACCGACTACCCCAGTAAAAAACAAGAATCACCCACAAAGCGCCTCTTGCGCTTGCGCTATGTTTTTTACTTGGATAAAAAATTTTTGCATTAGTTTTTTATTTAGGCAAAACCTTGCAATATAGTCGGAGAAGTGAAAAAGTAGTACAAGGCGGCGAGCCGCAGACAGTACAGATAGTACGGCAAGGCGAGCCAACGCCGTAATACTTTTTCAATTCTTCGACTATAAATAAAATCGGCAGAATATGGACTATGCTTGATGCTGTCAAGTAACCATTTATGCACGATTAATTTAGACCAATATAATACTCACACGCCAATCTATCTATAGTTGGAGAAGTGAAAAAGTAGTACAAGGCGGCGAGCCGCAGACAGTACAGATAGTACGGCAAGGCGAGCCAACGCCGTAATACTTTTTCAATTCTTCGACTATAACATTGCGCTCTTGTTCTCTGATTAATATTAAAGCCAGCCAGCAAATGCTTTAGATTTATAGTCTCTTAACTTCAAAATGAGATTATTCTAAGCGCTTCTCCTGACAAAATGTGTATCTCTAAGTCTCATTTTGAAGTTAAGGTACTATCAGCGCACAAAAAAAAGTAGCTACCGAAGTAGCTACTTTTCAGACTTAAATCAATTCGTAAGAATGAATTGATTATTGCCTTATGGCTGGGCAGCTGGAGCAGCTGGAGCAGCTGGAGCTGCTGGAGCAGTAGCAGCTGGAGCAGCTGGTTGAGTTGCTGCTGCAGCATTTTGTTGGCTTGCACGGTTTGCTTCGTATAATGGGATTGAATCGAGATTTGAAACTACACCACTAACTTTCTGAGCACCGAATACGCCACCCCAAGCTTTAGCATCGTATACTTCGCTTACTTTAGCTGAGTTGAAAGAACCACCTAGCTCTTGTGCTTCTGAACCGTAGAATGCAGCACGGAAATCAGCAGGATTGCTAGAATCATAGGTACGAACTGCTTCACCTAAAACAGTGTTACCAACTACAGTACCTTCAAATTTCACCAAAGAAACGTCTTTAGTATCTCTTGCTCCAGGAGCTTGAACTACGTTGTAGACTTCACCATTAACTTTGTTTTTACCTAAGTCAACAGTAGCTTTTACAAAGTTACCCACTGACACAGATTTACCTACGCCAAACGCGTTTGGTAAGCCAGCTTGTGCATTACCAACAGTGTTATCAATTCCATACATTAAAGCGTGACCTTTGTAAGACAAAGTAGCGCCACCTAATGCTTTAACTTGAGCCACTGAAGTAGCGCCTGTGCCACGTGCAAAATAAGTGTCAACTGCTTTAGCATCGCCTTTGCCAAGCAAGGTTACATGCTTGTAGATAATGCTATCGCTTGATTTTTTATCAGCACTGGTTAATGCTTGAGGGTCTAAGTTACCAGTTACACGACCATACTGTACATGGTTTAATTTAACAGGCTGTGCAACCAACGTCCAGTTTACGCCATCATTTAATGATGATTTGACTTTATCTAACTCAGTATCTGCAGCTGAAGGGGTGGTAACGTTAGCACCTGGGACAGTAAATTGAGTTAAACCACCACTATTAGCACTTCCTGCAACTGTTGTAGCGCCTAAATAACTATTCTCATCAGTGTTGTCTAAATCGCGGTAGTTTTTACCAAAAATACGAGTGGTTGATTTTGATTTCTCTTCCGTACCTTGGACAGTCGCATCGCCTGCGCTTTTTGGACGACTGTTTTGTGCTTTAAAATTCACACCAACTAAACCTAAAGCTTTAGGTTTACCATCGACCTTAGCGACAGGAGGGGGACCAGAGGCAGCAGGTTTGCCAATAACTGTATCAATACCATCACCCCACAGCAAGCTGCTTTCTGCAGGTAATGCGAAGAATCCTTGACCATAAGTATCATTAGCTTCTACATCAGCTTGAAGTTGTTCAAGTTCTGCTTTAGCAGCTTGTAACTTTTGCAAAGTGGTTTGCTGAGTAGTCGATAATGTTGATGGATCCTTTTCATAAATTTCAATGAATTTATTAACTGCAGCGATTTGTTTTTCGATCTCTGCCTTTGCTGCAACATCGTTTTTGCCAGTTAAACCATCACCGTTAGGAATAAGCACGTTATTTGTGTTCACTGCTTGCAAAGTAGCTTGCTTGTCTTTTTGACCCGCGTAGTGTGCAACAATTTTATTTTGTTCGCCACGAACATTTGCCAACACGATATTCTTTAAGTGTGGCTCTGGCTCAAGAGAAATAACTGAGGTTGACTGTTGTGGCTTGTCATTAGTTGGGTTAGCTACGCGGTTGTATTTTGATTTGTCACCACGAACGTTTTGTAAAAAACCAGTAGATGAATTTTGTTCAAAGTTAGCTTTTTCAACAGCACTCAAACCAGTAGGGTCAGCAACTTTATTTTCGGTTACTTGAGGTTTTTGCTCTGTATCTGGCTTAGGAACAACAGTGTTGTCGACGGCTTTATTATTACTACCGCCACACGCCGCTAAGCTGATGGCGCTGATAACAGCTAATGATAAATGTGATAATTTCATATATATGTCCTATCAAAATTGATGAATTCACAGCCATCTAAATGGCTACCCGCTAGTCTAGCGCAGAATGCCACCCTGCGCAAGTATTTTGACCACTTTTGTGGTTTTTTTACAAAAACGCCATTACTAGAGAAAATTTTTAAATTATTAGCAAGGCATTTTTATGGTTCTTTTGCCGTTTACAGCCAGCGCTAGGTTTGATAATTGTTTGATCAATTAGCAAAAAATATTTTCCTTTTTATTTAAGCGCGTTTTGGGAAGTATTTGGCGCTTTTAATAAGAAGGGGCGCTGTTGCTGTTGTTATTTTACAACCACGCTTAAACAGTATCACTCGTCTGCGATAAAGGCAAGCGCTAATCAAGGTGTTTTATAGGATTAAGGCAATAATCTTGGTTTTGTTTTGCAATTTTTCGCTTTGACTCTCATGACGATATAGTCAAAGAATTGAAAAAGTATTACGGCGTTGGCTCGCCTTGCCGTACTATCTGTACTGTCTGCGGCTCGCCGCCTTGTACTACTTTTTCACTTCTCCAACTATATGCTTTTAATTTATAGTTGGAGATGTGAAAAAAGCACTTGGCGATGCGATGCGATGCGATGCGATGCGATGCGATGCGATGCGATGCGGTGCGGTGCGGTGCGGTGCGG
>NZ_LXHZ01000010.1 GCF_001888055.1 Rappaport israeli | reverse complement strand
GACTATATGAGAGATTAAGTGGATGCGCTTTGCTTGGCTTAGTCGTATAGGGGGAGTTGGGTTGGGAGGTTGGGTTGGCGTTTGGGGGGGTGGGGGTTGAGGGTTTCTCCGTCTAGGATGCGTTGGTAGTTTTGTTGGTAGCGTGCGCCCATGATTTGATGATTAAAGTGGGTTTTGGCGTGGTGATGGCAGGCGCGGCGGTCGTAGTGATGGAGATGGTGGAGGGCTTGGCTGAGTTGTTGGCTGCTGGTGGAGAGTAAGCCGAGGGCGTCGTCGTTGATGAGTTCGGGGAGTGAGCCATAGGGGCTGGCAAATACGGGACAACCAAGATAGAGGCTTTCAATAACGGCAAGTCCAAAGGGTTCATGCCATAAGACGGGGAATAGGAGGGCGCTGGAGTGTTTGATGAGTTCGTTTTTGCGCGCTCCGCCAACCATGCCGTGAAATTTTAAGCGTGGGGAGAGGTGGAGATATTTATGGCGTTTGAGGCTTAGGCGGTGTCCGCCGAGGATGTGGAGTGGGTAGGGGCTTTTTTTGGCGATTTTGATGGCGCCACTAAGATTTTTAACGCGCCAGCTGGCTTTGGCGAGAAAGTGGATGTAGGGGGTGGCGCTGGGTGGGGTGCGGAGGTTGGGGTCGCCATAATCTGCCCAGTAGAGTCCATTATGAACGTAGGTTTGGGCGTTGTAATTTTGCGCGTGTTGTTTGGATAAAAAGATGGTGTTGAGGGGATAGGTGTAGTTGGGGTCGTCGTGGTTGCCGTGTTCGGTGCAAAGGTGGGGGGTGGCGATGTCGCCTTTAAAGGGGTAATGAAAATGGATGATGTCTGCCCAGCCATCGACTTGGGCGCTGATGGGTTGCTTGAGGTTGTATTCTTGGGTGTCTAGGCGGTGATTGACGTTTTTATTCACAAGGAGGCGGACTTGGTGCCCGTTTTCTCGTTGAAACTGCATCAGTGCCCATACAACGCGCTCTGTGCCGCCATATTCTGTAGGCGGGATGGGTAGACGGGTTGGGAGGACGTGAAGAATTTTCATGGTTTTTTACGGGGTGAGGGTGGATTGGGGCGGCGGTTGTAGTGCCACAGCATGATGTATTTATTGAAGTTATAACTGGCAGCCACAACAGAGAGGATGGCGCCATAAGCTCCGCCAACTAGGGCAAGGCGTAGGATGTATTCGCGCAAGAAGGCAAAGGTGGCGCGCCATGGAGTGCTAAGCCATGAGACTTGTTTTTGTTTGATGTGGTGCGCTTCTTGCGCCCAGTCGTGGCTGTAGCGGATGTTTTTCTCTAGGAAATGGTGCAGGTTGTCGTTGGTGTAGTGTAGAAGGTGTCCTGAAAGTGTGGGGGTGTGTTTGATGTTCACGTTTAAACTTTCATGCACTTCAAGATTGCTGTAGTGAAAATGCTCTTTGGCATAAAGGCGCGCGATTTTATCGGCATACCAGCCTTTGGGATGAATGCGATGATGGCAGAAGATGTTTACACGGGCGACGGCGTAGGCATGGGTGCGCTCAAGCGGTTGGGCGCAGACTTGGCGGATGGCTTGTTTTAAGGTGCTATCGAGTTGTTCATCGGCATCTAGCATGAGGATGTAGTCGCCTGTGGCGTGGCTTTGCGCGATTTGGCGCTGGCGCCCAAAGCCTTGCCAATGATGATGTTCATACCACTTTGCGCCAAAGTGCTGAGCAATAGCGCGCGTTTGGTCGCTACTGCCTGAATCTAATAAGACGATTTCATCGGCGAGGTCGTAGAGGTTATGCAGGCAGGCTGGGAGGTGTTTTTGTTCGTTTTGAACAATCATGACGACGCTTAGGCGCGTGGGGTTGGGGATTTTCTTTGGTAATGGGGGGAGATTGGTGTAGATGATTGGGTGGGGTTGGAAATCCTTTTGGTAGGTGTGGCTTTGGCGGTTTAGGTCGTAAAGAAGTGCGTATTTGTTGAAGGTGTATTGACTAAAAAGTGCGGCATAAATCCAGCCATAAGCGCCTTGTAAAAAACGCCCGTCTAGCAGATATTGTTTGATAAATGCCCAAAAAGCGCGCGCAAAGACGCCTAATAGGGTGGTTGTTTTGCCTTGATTGTGGCGCTGTTTTGCCCATGAGAGGGCGTAGTCGAGGCGTTTTTGTAGCCAGAATTGGGGGGTGAGGGCGGTGTGGTGATGAAGATAACCTTCTAGGATTTGGGTTTGGGCATCGCCGAGTTCAAGCGATTCATGGACGAGATTTTGATTGTAGTGGAAGGTGTTGGGGTAGAGGCGCCAATGGCTTTGTTGCGCCAATGGGGGGAGTCGATGCGTCCGCCAAAAACATAATCCAGCCGTCTAATGCCATAAACGGTTTGATTGGGGGCGCTGGCGATAACGCGTTGAATGGCTTGGGCGAGTTCGTCGCTAATGACTTCGTCGGCATCTAGTGCCAATATCCAATCTCCGTTGGCGTAACTTTGCGCGATTTGACGCTGGCATCCAAAGCCTTGCCAATGCAGATGTTCATACCATTTTGCGCCGTATTGTTCGGCTATGCTGCGGCTGTTATCGCTACTGCCTGAATCTACGATAATAATTTCATCAGCAAGCGCTTGTGCAGGTGGAAGGCTTAACGCGAGGTTGTGCGCTTCGTTTTTTACAATCATCACTATGCTTAGACGATAAGGGGCGCTCATTGCCAATGCTCCGCAATCCATGCGCTGGGTAATACATGGCGATACCATTTGCCACCGCGCCCTACAATGGCATCTGGTGGGTTGATTTCTCCGTGGAAGATAATAATTTTGGCATCATCAGGCAAAACAGGCGGCTGCCATAAGGCAAAAGGAAGTGGGCGCAGACAGTGGTATTTATAACTTTTGCACCACGCCTTAGGCCAGTAGCGCAGTTGTTGGTAGTGCTTATCGATAAACCACGATAAATACGCCTGTTCGTTGCGAAAACGGCGCACAATATCGGCGTAATGCGCGCGAAAATAAGGTAAGACGTCGGGAAAAGCGCCAATGGTGAAACGATAAACTGAGGTGTTGCCTGTGATGCGCCAAGGGCGTTTCCAATCGTGAATAACGCAAAATGCGCCCTCAACAGTAAAAAAATCATCCATATTCCCCACAATAACAACATCCAAATCTAAAAACAGCGCCTGCCCTTGTAAGCCGTATAAATCCGCGGCAAAGGTGGAGAGTTTATTCCAACCGCGCTCAGGTGCACCTTGGGGCAAATCAAGCGGTGGGATAGGGTAGCAGGCAATAGCGGGGTCGATGCCGTCGCTGTTATCAGTTAAACACACCATTTCAAAAGGTAATGTCAAATGGCGTTTAACCATAGAATACAGGCGGTTGACGTATTGGGCGCCGTATTTTTGCCCCCATTTCATGCAAAGGATGTAGCGCTTTTGCTCATTCATTGTAGATTCCATTAGTGGGTCTTTTAAGCTGGCGCAGTATAGCAAACTATTCCAAGAAACCCTCTTCTTGTGTGCTTTCACTCTTTTGTCTTTTACATTATCCTATCGCGCATGATTAAACATGCCGATAAACAGCGCTATTTGCGCCTTCTTTCTTATGTTAAACCGCATTGGAAAACCGCGGTGCTGTCCTTGTGCGCCACACTAATCTATGGACTGACTGAGCCTTTAGTGCCTTTGGTGATGCAACCCCTTCTCGATGGTGGTTTTGCTGAGCGCGATTTAAACACGGTTTATGCGATGGTGGCGGTGTTAGTGGTTGGGTTTATCGTGCGCGGATTGGCGAATTTTACCAGCACCTATGCCACAACCACCGTGGCACAAAATATCGTCTATCAACTGCGCGTAGAAATGTTTGCGCATTTAGTGCGCCTACCGCTACGCTATTTTGACCAACATAGCCATGGCAGTCTTTTGTCGCGCTTTTCTTATGACGTAGTGCAACTTATGGCCGCCTCAACCGATGCACTCATTATTTTAGTGCGCGAAAGTGTAACCGTGGTGGCACTGCTACTTGCGCTCTTGTATTTGGATTGGAAAATGACGCTCATGGTGATGAGCACAGCGCCCATCTTAGCTTTTATCATCATCACCCTCTCTAAGCGCTTGCGCAACTTAGCAAAAACCTTGCAAGAAGATATGAGTGATATGAATCATGTGGTTGATGAAGTTATTACAGGGCGAGAAATCGTGCGCCTTTATAACGGACAACACTATGAAAACAACCGCTTCTACCAACAAGCCCAAGCGATTAAAACCCACGCCATCGCCAGCACTAAACTCTCCGCGCTCATCTCGCCAATTTTAGAAATCATCATCGTTTGCGCTTTATCCGCCGTAATAATTTTTGCCGCACAAATTGCCAGCAGCGCACCCAATGCCATGACCCCTGGTAAATTTGTTGCCTATCTCACCACCATGGCACTACTTTTCCCCACCATCAAACGCCTTGGCAAAATTAATGAACCCATCCAACGCGGACTAGCGGCAGCGCAAAGCATTTTTGACTTTTTAGACCAATCAACAGAACCCGATATACAACTAACAGATAAAAACATCCGCGCAGGCGATATCCGCCTTGAAAAAGTAGATTTCTGCTATCAAGATAAAAAAATTCTCGACCAATTCTCTTTGCATATTCAAGCAGGGGAAACCGTTGCATTGGTGGGTGAATCAGGCAGTGGTAAATCCACCATTGCCGCACTAATTGCAGGGTTTTATCAACCTGATGCGGGGGAAATTTATATCGACAACCACCCCATTAACACCCTAAGCCTTGCCCAACGACGTGAAGCAATTGCCTTAGTTACGCAAAATACCATTTTATTTTCAGGCAGCATCGCCTCCAATATCGCCTATGCGCAAAATAAATACGACGACCTACGCCTAAAACAGGCCGCCCAATCCGCGCATGCCAGCGAATTTATCGAAACCCTTAGCAATCAATATCATCATGATATTGGACAAAAAGGCAGCCGCCTCTCAGGCGGACAAAAGCAACGCATCGCCATTGCACGCGCGCTTTATAAAGACGCCCCCATTTTAATTTTAGACGAAGCGACCTCCGCACTTGATAATCGCTCTGAAGCCAATGTGCAATCTGCCATTGATACCCTAGGGCAAGATAAAACCACCATCATCATCGCTCATCGCCTCTCTACAATTAAAAATGCCGACCGCATTGTTGTGCTCGAACACGGCAAAATCGTTGAAATGGGCAAACACGATGAACTCCTTAAACAAGGCGGTTTTTATGCTAAACTGCTCAGCCATTTTTCCCCATAACCTTTTTAAAGAGTTAATATGACTAAAGATATCGCCTTATTATTGTCTGGTTTATTAGCGCTTGGCATTGGCGCACAGTGGTTGGCTTGGTATTTAAAAAAACCCGCTATTATCTTTTTGCTTGCCATCGGCTTGATTCTAGGACCTACGCTTGGCTGGTTTGATCCAGACCAAATGCTAGGAGAATTACTTTTCCCCATGATTTCCCTTGGGGTCGCCATTATTTTATTTGAAGGCGCGCTCACCCTTAAATTCCAAGAAATTAAAAACCACGGCAGGGTAGTGACTAATTTAGTTAGCATTGGGGTTATTATCACCATTATTGTCGCCGCCTTAGCCAGTTGGCTTATTATGGGCATGGATTTTCGTTTAGCGCTTTTATTTGGTGCTTTAGTTTGTGTAACCGGTCCAACTGTGATTGTGCCCCTACTTAGAAGCGTGCGCCCAAATAAAACCATCAGCAATATTTTACGTTGGGAAGGGGTGGTTATTGACCCTATCGGCGCGTTGCTCGTGGTGTTGATTTATGAGTATATTCTTTCTGGACACTCTCCGATTGTCTTTGCCAAAATCATTGTTTTAGGCATTGTTTTAGGCGCGGTTGCCGCTTTAGCGTTAGCCGTTTTACTCAAACGCATGTGGATTCCTGATTTCTTGCATAACGTCTTTACCCTTGCGCTGGTGTTGTTAGTGTTTAGCATCTCCAACGCCATCGAAGAAGAATCAGGACTGCTCACCGTTACCGTAATGGGCATGGTATTAGCCAATATCAAAAATCTTTCTACCGATGATATTTTGGATTTCAAAGAAAGTCTCACTATCTTATTAATCTCCATGCTATTTATCCTCTTATCCGCGCGCGTGGATTTTGCTGGCTTCCAGCAAATGGGTTTTAAAGGCATTTTAGTGTTAATCGTGATTATGTTTGTAGCGCGCCCATTATCAGTTTGGGCATCGGCTATTGGCTCAGAGCTAAGTAAAGAGGAAAAACATTTGTTGAGCTGGATTGCCCCCCGCGGAATTGTTGCCGCTGCGGTGTCGTCCTTATTTGTGCTAAAACTAGAGCAAAGCAATGTACAAGGGGCAGAAATTCTTGTGCCATTAGTGTTTACCGTTATTATCGGGACGGTAGTTTTGCAAAGTCTTACCGCCAAACCACTAGCCAATTATCTTGGTGTTGCCGACCCTAACCCCGACGGCGTACTAATTTCTGGCACAAATGATTTCACCATTGCCCTAGGCAGTGCATTGAAAAAAAATGGCATTGATGTGTTAATGGCCAGTGAAAGTTTTGACCAAACCCGTCAAGCGCGCATGCAAAATCTTAATGTCTATTACGGCAACGTTGTCTCTGAACATGCTGACCGCCATCTAAATTTAGTGGGTATTGGAAAGTTGCTTACCATCCATCCGCGGACAGAACAAAATATGTTAGCTGCCTTACGTTTTCAATCAGAGTTTGGCAAACACAATGTATTTCGCATTAAAGTCAATGATAAAGCGCAAGAAGATACCCGCAGCCGTACCCATGGCGGTTGGGAAAGCGCATGGCTATTTAGCGATGAGGTAACCTTTAACAAACTAAATACTTTGATGGCTGAGCAGGCAGAAATCAAAACCACCAACATCAGCGAAAACTACCCCTACAGCCAGTATGTTGAGGAAAATCCTGACAATATCGCCTTATTTGCTATCTCACCACAGCAAAAATTGCACGTATTCTCTTCGCGCTCTACTCTTGAGCCCAGCAAAGGCTGGAAAGTACTCGCCCTTGTGCCGCACAATCAAGAGCGTAGCGCGGAAAAATTAGCCAAACGCAAAGAGCGTGTTGATGAAAAACAACAGCAAAAACCAGAAGACAATACAGACAACCTCTCGGAGTCATCATGAAAGTTTTAATGGTTTGCAAAGGTAATATTTGTCGCTCACCCATGGCTGAAGGCATTGCTAAAACGCTTATAAAAGAACAAGGCAGAGACGACCTTACCGTCGACTCTGCTGGCACGCATGGCTATCACATCGGCGCTTGGCAGATAAACGCGCCATCAACACCGCTAAAGCCCATGGCATTGATATCAGCACGCTTAAAGCGCGCCAAGTTAGCGCTCAAGATTTGCAACGCTTTGACCTTATTTTAGTAGCAGATGATGAAAACCTCCGCCAACTGCAAGCACTGGCGGACAATCAGGCACAACTGCAAAAAATTCATAAAATGCTCAAACATCATCCTGATAATACCAATCAAGACCTACCAGACCCTTATTATGGCAATCAAGAGGATTTTGAACATTGTTATCAATTGCTAGAAAAAGCGCTTAATGCATGGTTTGAGGTCTTATGAGCCAAAAAGGAGAGGTGATTTGGGAACAGGTTATCGATATTCTTGTTCCACTATTTGACGAGGAAGCCATTACCTTATTGCGCACCCTTGAACTACGCGAGGAAAGCAAAGGGCAATGGGCGCTACTGGCAGCGAATAAATTTGCATTAGAGCAAATCAAAAAAGATTATTTCAGCACCATTCAATTAGCGCTTAAAAAGCATCACAAAATTAATCATCTAACGCTTAAAATTGAAGAGCAAGATTTATTCAAACCGCGCAAAACTAAAACAACCAGCAAATCCTATAAAAGCAATCTTATCCCTGATTATCAATTTCATAATTTCGTCCCCGGCCCTTCCAATGACCAAGCTATATGGCGGCAAAAGGCATTGCTGAAGGCAGTTTGGATTTTAATCCCCTGCTCATTTATGGCGGAACGGGATTGGGCAAATCGCATCTTATGCATGCTGTAGGCAATACCTTGCGCGCTAATGGTGCCAATCGCGTGGTTTATCTTACGGCTGAGCAGTTTGTTAATGAATTAATTAGCACCCTATATGATAAAAACAAAAGCACCAATATGCATGAATTCGCTGAGTATTATCGCAGTGTTGATGCGCTATTAATTGATGATGTGCAATTTTTAGGCGGTAATAAAAGCAGTTCTCAAACTGAATTTTTCCATACATTTAATGAATTAATTAATAACAGTCGCCATATTATTCTCACCTGCGACCGCTATCCCAAAGAAATAGAAGGCTTAGAAGATCGCTTAAAATCGCGCTTTGGTTCGGGCTTAACCGTTTCTATTGAGCCACCAGAGCTTGAAACTCGCGTTGCTATCATCAAAACCAAAGCCGACCAAATGGGGTCAAATAAATTAGCCTTTATCTTACCTGATGAAGTTGCCTTTTTTATTGCCAATAAAGTTGCCTCAAATGTTCGAGACCTTGAGGGCGCGTTGCATAAAGTTTTTGCGCTATGTAATTATAAAAATATCTCACAGGCAACCGTAGAGCTTGCCAAAGAAGCGCTCAATGATTTATTAAGCGCACAGAAAAAACAAATTACCATCGAAAATATCCAACGCATCGTAGCGAATTTTTATCGCATTGAAATTGCGGATATGTCTGCAAAAAGTCGTAAATCATCGATTACCAGACCGCGACAAATTGCCATGGCATTGGCTAAAGAATTAACGCGCCATTCCTATCCTGAGATTGGAGAAGCTTTTGGTGGACGCGATCACACCACCGTTATTCATGCTTGCAAGAAAGTTCAAGAGCTCATGGAAGAAAATAGCGATTTTAAGCAAGAATACAAAGGCTTACGCATGTCAATCACTGGCTAGCAGAAAAACTAACATTCGCTAGAACAACTTGGAGATAAGCTAAGCATAACCCCTGAATAACCTGTGGATAAATTTATCGTGAAGTTATCCACAGGTTATTCAAGATTTATTCGGTGGATAAATTGAAAAACTATATTTGAAAACTTGTTGTAAATAAATTGGTTATAAACTTATCCACTTATCCACAACTACTATTACGACGACGAATTAAATAAAGAGGTACTTATGAAATTTAGTATTGTGAAAGAATCACTTCTTACGGCGCTAAGTGATTTCAACGATATCATCAGCCGTAAAACCACTACCCCCATTATTAGCCATATCTACATTCATGCAACTAATGGGCAATTACAGCTACGCGCAACAGATACTGAGGTTAGCTTAGAAGGCACAATTAAAGCAGAAGTTAGGGATGAAGGCGCAACAACCGTTCCTGGTGCAAAGCTATTAGATGTGGTGCGTAATTTGCCTGCAAATGCTTATGTTGTTTGTGAGCTTAAAGGTGAACATTTTCATATCAACGCACAAGACAGCCATTTTCGCCTTTCAACGTTGCCAGCAGAGGATTTTCCTGTTGCAGAAGAAATTGCGTTTACCCATAGCGTGGCATTAAATAGCGATACCCTTAATGAGCTTATGCAGAAAGTAAAATTTTCTATCGCTGTGCAAGATGTGCGCTATTACTTTAACGGGTTGTATTTGGATTTAATCCATCAAGGCAAAAATATTAACGCGGTAAGTACAGATGGACACCGTTTATCTTGCGCTAGTGCAGAACTACAAACCGCCACAACGCAAGAATTAGGCATTTTAATTCCGCGTAAAGGCGTGGATGAATTAGGTAAACTCTTAGCGCGAGTAGATCAAAGCATTACGCTAAATCTTGGCGAACGTCAGTTGCAATTAGCCATTGAAAATTACCGACTCACGACAAAGCTCATAGACGGGCAATTTCCCAACTATGAAAGCGTTATGCCTAATGCACAACCCAATCCAATTATTATCAATCGTCAGGGCTTTTTACACGCCTTACAGCGCGCTAAAGTGCTATTGGTTGACCGTCATGATGGTGTGAAACTTAATTTTAATGGGCATAAATTATTTATTGCTGCGCGCAATCATGATAATGAAAGTGTCGATGAGGTTATGGAAATCATCAACCCTGAAAACATGAAACTAGAAATATCATTAAACATCAATTATTTAATTGATGTTATCAAAATTATAGAAGGTGAAACCATTCAGCTACATTTCCAAGACAGTGAAAGTCCTTGCCTAATTACCAGCCAAAGTGATGAATCGGTGCGCTATGTGATTATGCCCATGCGATTGTAAGTGCTATTTTGTGATTACGTCCTTACTTCGCCAAAGGCGGTTTTTAGCCTTTTTTGTGGTGCAATTTATTGGCGCTTTTAACGATAATTTGTATAAAAGCGCCTTATTAGTACTTTTTGCTTTAAGCATTCATGACCCCACAACCTTGAGTTTTTATACCAATTTAAGCATGGCATTATTTATTTTGCCGATGTTTATTTGTTCGGCGTGGTCAGGGCTTTTGGCAGAAAAATTTGAAAAACGCACAATAATTATCGTTTTAAAGTGGTTTGAAGTGCTTATTATGTTATTAGGCATTATCGCTTTTTGGGGGCAGCAGCCACTTTGGATGATTGCAATTTTATTTTTATTGGGGTTGCAATCAAGCTTTTTTGGGCCTGTTAAATACGGTTTATTGCCTGAGCGCTTAAGCGATAATGAACTCATGGCGGGTAATGGTTTAGTAGAAGCAGGCACATTTTTAGCCATTTTATTTGGCACAATTTTAGGCGCTTATTTAATCGCACAAGAGACGTTGCGGACTTTTTTCTATGTCTTGATGGTTTGTTCAGCCTGTCTAGGATTAGGGTGTGCCTATGCTATCCCCAGCATAGAAACTAAAAAAATGGCGATTAAATTTAAACACTTGCCCGCTTTTCACCCGTGGCGGCAAACGCGCGTTTTATTGCAATATAGCTATCAGCAAAAAGAAATTTTTGCCGCTATTTTAGGCATATCATGGTTTTGGGTGATTGGTGGATTGTTGCTTACGCAATTGCCACAATTTGCGCAAACTGTATTGCGAGGAGATGAAGGCGTAATGACGTATTTATTAGCGCTTTTCTCTGTTGGCGTGGGGGTGGGGTCTTTGGCGAGTAACGCCTTATCCAAAGGACGGATTGAAATAGGTTTAGTGCCTGTGGGCGCGCTATTGATGAGCCTTGCACTTTATAGCATTACCACCATTGCTGGTCGTGAATTACAAACTTTGCAAACCCTAAGCGCCTTTATACACGATGAGCGCTTTTGGCATACGACTTTGGCTTTTGCTGCTTTGGCCTTTGCTGGAGGCTATATATTGTGCCACTGTATGCTTTGATTCAGCATCACGCGCGAGAAGGCTATAAATCACAAATGATTGCGGCTAATAATATTATCAATTCATTTTTTATGGTGTTAACGAGTGTATTGGCGATTGTGATTTTGTCAGGATTTGAGGCGAGTTTGCAGCAATTTTTTACATTGTTGTTGGTCATGCAAATACTTATAACCGCCTATAGCTTGTATAAAATACCTCGCTTTATCTTGTATCTGTTGGCAAAACTTATCGCCTTTTTGGGATATCGCGTAAAAATCAGCGGGCAGGAGCATATTCCTAAACAAGGCGCGGCGATTTTAATTTGCAATCATCTAAGCTACATGGACGCAATAATCTTATTAGCAAGCATTAGGCGCCCTGTGCGCTTTGTGATGTATTACAAAATTTTTGATTTGGCGGGATTAAATTGGGTCTTTAGAGGCGTTCATGCCATTGCCATTGCAGGACGTAAAGAGCAACCGCAGGTGTTTAGGCAAGCGTTAAAAAGTGTAGATGATGCGCTTATAAATGGCGAATTGGTGATGATTTTTCCAGAAGGAAAAATTAGCCAAGATGGTGAAATAGATGTTTTTAAGCGTGGGGTTGAATTAATGTTGCGCAAACGCCCTGTGCCAATAATTCCCATGGCATTGGATAATCTTTGGGGCAGTTTTTATAGCCATAAAAATGGATTATTTAAAGGGTGGCCACGACACTATCGACCCAAAGTATTTTTAACCATTGGCGCGGCATTAGCGCCTGATACAAAAGTTGAACACATGCAGGCGGTGGTACAACAGTTGAAAAACCAAACCAGCGCTAAAAATGAAAAGACCCCTTTTTAAGGGGTCTTTTTGTACATCATGGCTATTTAGCTTAGCGGGTGTAATCAACTTCGTATTCGATTACACCGTTATAATCTAAATCAAGTCAATTTCTACACGCTCTTGACCACGAGTGAAAACAAATTCTGCATCATCAGCATCACGTTTGTTTTCAACGGTTACAAAACCTGCATCTGTGTAGAACTGGATGATTTTTGCTGATAATTCAGCAATAGTTATACCGCTAACATTAGCTTAATAATCAAAGCCATCACCAATCCATGCTTTATCAGCGCTGACCATAACAGCATTTTCTGGAACATAAATAGCTTCTGGCATAGAGTTTGCAAAAGCAGATAAGCTCATGGTAGCAGCCATCGCAATTAAACTTTTTTTGAACATTTTTGTCTTATTGTTTAAGTTTTTTGTTAAACCAAGGCTGTTTTATCGCCTGTAATATTAAGGAAAGATGTAAGTTTTACGAGCAAACGTTTATTTTAATTTGGGATTTTTATTGTAGGCGCAGAAAACCAGCGAGCGCATAGGTCAAACGCTGTTTAATCTATAGGGTTTTAGTTAACGGTATAACCTGAGCGTTTTAAATCTTCTATATCTTGCTGATATTGCTCAGCGCGATATTGCCAAACAGCTAAATCAGCGCTTTTAATGGGTTTGTGCGAGGGTAGGGCAACTGTCATGGGGTCTTGGGGTTGTCCGTTAACGCGAACCTCATAATGTAGATGATGCCCTGTGGAGATGCCACTATTGCCGAGTTTTCCAATCACTTGTCCGCGTTTAACGCGTTGTCCATTGCTAACGTCAATGGCGGAGAGATGCGCATAGCGTGTTTGGTAGCCATTGGGATGGTTGATAAAAATAACGCGCCCATAGCCATGTTGCCAGCCAGTGTAGCTAACAACGCCATCACCCGTGCTATGAATGGGGCTAGCGTAGGGAGCTTTAAAATCTACGCCTTCATGGGGGCGAATGCGTCCTGTAATGGGATGGCGACGTGCGGGATCAAAAGGGGAGGAGATATGGCTATAACTTAATGGTGCGCGGTCCATGGTTGGTTCTGGGGCGTTGCCGTCGTAGTCATAATAATAAACTTGTCCTTTTTCAAAACGGGCATAAAAAATCCATTGGCTTTTGCCTTCTATACCGCGGACGGCGATAATTCGGCTGTTTTCTTCTCTAGTTTCACCGTTTTTAACATAATCGCTGGATAAAATTTCTACGCGGGTTAAAGCGCCACGGCTAAGGCGTTTTTTTAGAGGCTCTAGTTGTTTGATAAGGGTTTGGTTGTCTTCGTTATTATGGATGTATTGCCAGTAGTTGCGTTGTTTTTCAAAAATAGCAAGATGTTTGATAAATTGCCCACCGCTGTTAATAGGTTTGTTAGCGCTATTTTGGGTGTTTTGTTCGCCTTTAGCGGGATTGCTTTGGCTTATTTTTGAAAAGGTTTGAGGTAATTTTAGGGGAATTGTTGGGCGTTCTATTGCCAGACTAGGATTGGGGTTTTTTATAAATGATTGTAATTGTTTTAATTTTTCTAAATTCGGGTCGGTGTGGGAGGAATGTGTTTCTAAGGTGTTGGAATTAAGGGGCTGGCTAGAGTGGGGGGTTAGGGTGTACCCTAGCCAGCCTAAAAGAGCTAGTAACAATAGCCAAGGAAGGAGTCGTTTGGCGACTGATTTTTTGGGGTCATTAGCTAGCATAGGGAATAAGAGTTTAAACTTGCTATTTTAACTTTTCAGATAGGGTGAATGATGAACAATTTACAAGATGCGTTGGCACTCATTAAACGTGGGGTGGAGGATTTTATTGGCGAGGAGGCGCTAATTGAAAAGCTTAAGCGGGGAGAGCGTTTGCGTGTGAAATTGGGGATGGACCCAACAGCACCAGATTTGCATTTTGGGCATACGGTTGTATTAAATAAATTGCGACAATTTCAAATGCTTGGGCATGAGGTGTTGTTTTTAATTGGCGATTTTACCGCGCAAATTGGCGACCCTTCGGGTAAAAATGCAACGCGTCCGCCTCTATCACGAGAGCAGATTTTAGAGAATGCTAAAACTTATAAGGCGCAGGTGTTTAAGATTCTAGACCCTGAAAAAACAACGGTGCTGTTTAATTCGCAGTGGATGAATGAGATGACGGCGGTTGATATGATTCGTTTGACGTCGCATTATTCGGTGGCAAGAATGTTGGAGCGTGATGATTTTAATAAGCGCTATAAGGAAGGGCGCTCTATTGCGGTGCATGAGTTTTTATATCCGCTAACGCAGGCCTATGATTCGGTGGCGATGCAGGCGGATGTGGAGCTTGGGGGGACAGACCAAAAATTTAATTTGTTGGTGGGGCGCGATATTCAGCGTGAGTATGGGCAAACGCCTCAGACGGTGATAACGATGCCAATTTTGGAGGGGTTAGATGGGGTGCAGAAGATGTCTAAATCATTGGGTAATTATATTGGCATTTTTGAAGCACCTGAGGAGATGTTTGGCAAGATTATGTCGATTTCAGATGATTTGATGTGGCGTTATTTTGAATTATTGAGTTTCCGTCCGCTTGAAGAGATTAAGGCGCTTAGAAAGAAGGTGGCGCAGGGCTATAATCCGCGAGATGTGAAGTTTGAGTTGGCGCATGAATTGATTGCGCGCTTTCATAGTCAATCCGCTGCTGTGGCGGCGCAACAGGCGTTTATTAATCGTTTTCAAAAAAATGAGATTCCTGAGGATATTGAGACGGTTGAATTAGCAGTTGCAGGGACAATGGCGTTGGCTAATGTGTTAAAAGAGGCGGGTTTGGTGAAAAGTACTTCGGAGGGTTTGCGCATGATTGAGCAGGGTGCGGTGAAGATTGAGGGTGAGAAGGTTACGGATAAATCACAGGAGTTGGCGGTAGGATTTGCTGGTGTGATTGCTGTGGGCAAAAGGCGTTTGGCAAAAGTAGTTTTGGTTTAATTAAGGAGGTGGGGATGCGTTGGTTATTGCTTTGTATAATGGCGGTGGTGGGTTTTGTTAGGGCGCAACCAGTGACAGTAGAGGCGCAAGCGCCTGTAATGGATGCGCCGTTTAGTGTGAGCGCGTTATTTGCAAATTATCAACCAAGTATTTATCAAATTCGTGTGATTAATCAGGCAACGGGGCAGAAAACTTCTATTGGCTCGGGGTTTGTGGTGGATGATGGGCATTTTTTAGCAACAAATTATCATGTGGTAAGTGATGCGTTGCGCAAGGATAATCATGTGTTGCAGGCGGTGGATTTAAATGATGAAGTGTCGTCTTTGCAATTAGTTGGGGTGGATGTGATTCATGATTTGGCGCTGGTTAAAGCAGATAAGAAGCTGGGGCAGGCGTTTGAATTAGGTGAGATTCCCAAACAGGGTGAGGAAATTTATGCGCTGGGCAATCCCCATGATTTGGGTTTTGTGATTGTTGATGGCATTAATAATGGGCTTTTAAGAAAAACCGCGCAGGCGCGAATTTTATTTTCTGGGAGCTTAAATTCGGGGATGAGTGGGGGTCCAACGCTTGCTAAAGATGGCAAGGTGATTGGGGTGAATGTGGCGTATTTGCGCGAGGGCAATGATATTAGTTTTGTTATTCCTGCGATGTATTTAAGAGATTTGCTTAAGCAAAAAGATGAGGGGGTAACGGATATGAATGTGTTGATGACGCAGCAGTTGTTTGCTGATAATCAACGCTATTTTGAAGAGGCGTTGGCGCAAGATTGGGATTTGACAACCATTGGCGAGTATCAGGTACCGCTGGCGGTGCGCGAGGATGTGAAATGTTGGGATAGTTCGCCTGAGGCGGATGTGGATGATTTGTTGGCGCTGGAGTCGGTGAGTTGTTTTAATGACCGCTCAACATTTATCAGTAATAATTTGACGATGGGGCAGTTTGGCTATTCTTACAGTTATTTTTATGCGCGCGAGCCAATTTTGCGGGCGCGTTTTTATCAGCTGTATAGCGATTATTATCGCTTGTCTTTTAGCCGTCGTGCGCAAAAAGATTTTGGGGAGTTTGATTGTCAAAGTCAATTTATTGAAATCAGCGGACGCACGTTTAAAAGTACGTTTTGTCGCCAACCGAGCAAAGATTTTGTCTTAGATGGGCAGAGCATTGATGACCAACGTTTTGTTGCGGCAGAAATTGGTCAGGCGCAACAAGGATTTATGATTGATATTGGTATGAATGGGGTGCAAACGGAGTTGGGCAAGCGCATCATCGTTGCATTATTAAAACAAATTACTTGGCAAGAAAATGAGCAATCTATTAAAAAATAAAAACTTAGAGAATAATTCTTTAATTTCTTCGCGCCCTTACTGGGCATTTATCGCCCATCCTTTGGCGGCGATGGGTTGGTTTTTATGTGCTTTGGCGCTAACGTTATGGTTGGGATATTTAAAAACAGACCAGCGTTATGTGTTGGATTTGCGATTATTATTTTATTTTACCGCGGTGATGTGGGCGTTGGTTTGGTTGTTGCAAACAACGCTATGGGCGATTAGCAAGCGCTATGTGTTTTTCCCACTGTTGGGCATTGTAAGCGTGTTTTCACTGGCTTTGGATTTAAGCGAAAGAGCGGCGTATTGGTTTAATTTTCAACTTAATCAAAATTGGTTTGAATATGTGGCTTTTCTTTTATCAGTGATGGGTTTGTTGCTGTTGTTGGGATTGTTTTTGCGTGATTTTGCAGGGCTTCGGGGGCGTTCGTTAAAGATTTATTTGGTGATGCTGGCGATGCCGTGTGTATTGATGAGTCTATATTTATTTTTAAATCAACATTATTTTTATGAATACCGTCAGCGCCATTACCCTAGTTATCATCAAGGATTATTACCAGAGAAAATAGATTTGCAACCAACAAAATCGTTGCAATCGATGTTTGATTAAGAAAAAGTCGTTTGATAAAAAAGCATGATTTGTCTATAATGGTTTATAAATTCAATTGAAACTTAAGGAGATTGTATGAAAATTAATATTGGCATGTCCGATGAACAACGCAAAACCATTGCAGAAGGTTTATCACGTGTGTTAGCAGATAGCTATAGCTTATATGTTAAAACGCATAATTATCATTGGAATGTTACTGGCCCGATGTTTAATGCGCTTCATGGAATGTTTGAAGAGCAATATACCGAGCTTGCCACAGCGTTAGATGAAATTGCTGAGCGTATTCGTGCATTAGGGCATTTAGCGCCTGGTTCATTTAGTGAATTTGCTAAATTAACAACTATTAAAGAAGGGGATAATACCGCTGATGCGCATACGATGGTTCGTGAGATGGTCGAAGGGCAAGAGACTGTGGCGCGTACCTGTCGTGAGTTATTCCCTGCTATTGAAGAAGCAGGCGACCAACCAACGGCAGATTTGTTAACTGTGCGCATACAAACACATGAGAAAACAGCATGGATGTTGCGTTCTTTGTTAGATAAATAAAGTTAGATAAATAAAATCATTATTAAGGCAATGTGTGCCCCCTCTAAAAAGAGGGGGTTTTTTGTTACTATGGCGAGCTAGTTTTTAGGATGAGGATGTGCTATGTGTGGAATTGTAGCAGGGGTAACAGAACGCAATATTGTGCCAATCTTACTAGAAGGATTAAAACGCTTGGAATATCGCGGTTATGATTCAGCAGGTGTGGCGGTTGTTGATGATTCGGGCTTAAATCGCTGTCGTGCAACGGGAAAGGTTGCGAGTTTGGTGGACAAGGTGAGACAACAGCAGTTGCAAGGACGAGTAGGAATTGCGCATACACGCTGGGCAACGCATGGCGCGCCAAGTGAAAAAAATGCCCATCCTCATACCAGTAGTAATCAAATTGCGGTGGTACATAATGGGATTATTGAAAATTATTTAGACATTCGCCAGCAATTGCAAAAGGCGGGGTATGAGTTTTCCTCTGATACAGATAGTGAGGCGGTGGCGCATTTGATTCATCAGGCGTTTTTGCATAATGGCGGTGATTTGCGATTAGCGGTGCAGTCGGCGGTTAGTCAATTAAATGGGGCATTTGCTTTGGCGGTGTTTGCCGTGGATTGTCCAGATAGAATTATTGCAACCCGTCATGGGTCGCCGATGGTGGTGGGATTGGGGATTGGAGAGTATTTTGTTGCTTCAGATAGTTTTGCGTTGTTGCCCGTTACAAGACGTTTTGTTTATTTGCAAGAAGACGATACGGTAGAAATTACGGGGGATGGATGGCAAATTTATGATGCCCAGCAACAACCTGTTGAGCGTGAGTGCGTAGAAAATGAGCAAAGCGCCGATTTAATCGGTAAGGGACGTTATAAGCACTTTATGCAAAAAGAGATGTTTGAACAGCCTGAGGTGGTTGCGCAGACGCTACAAGGTCGCATTCATCATGGAATGTTGCAAACGCAAGCTTTTGCACCAGAATTTCTAAAGGCATTAGCGAAGGTGCAACAAATAGATATTATTGCCTGCGGAACAAGTTATCATGCAGGATTGGTGATTAAATCGCATTTGGAGCGCGCGGGAATTCGTACCAATGTTGAATATGCGAGTGAATATTTATATCGCGAAGTGGCGGTGATGCCTAAGACGCTATTTGTGAGCATTTCTCAATCAGGCGAAACCGCCGATACGCTAGCGGCATTAGAAAAAGCCAAAAAGCTAGATTATTTTGATTATCTTGCGGTGTGTAATGTGCCAGATAGCGCTTTAGTGCGCGCTAGTTCGCATGTATTGCTAACTCGGGCGGGGCGTGAAATTGGCGTGGCTTCAACCAAAGCTTTTGTAACTCAGTTAGTCGCTTTGCATATTTTGTGTTTATTTATCCAACAGGCGCAAGACAAAACAATAAATCCAGCGCTTGTGCAAGCATTTGAGCGCTTGCCAAGTTTTTGTGAACGGATGTTGGCATTAGATGAACGCATTGCAGAAGTGGCGAAATCTTTGCGCGATAAAAGTGCTTGCCTATTTTTAGGGCGCGGTGAAGGATTTGCCATTGCTGCTGAAGGCGCACTAAAACTAAAAGAATTATCTTATATACAAGCGCAAGCCTATCCTTCAGGGGAGCTAAAGCATGGGCCATTGGCATTGGTAGATGATTCCATGCCAGTGATTGCGCTGATTACGCACGACCATTTGGCAGAAAAAATGATGAGCAATTTGCAAGAAGTACAAGCAAGAGGCGGAAAAATCATTCTATTTGCTGATTCACGCGTGGATAAACGCGCATTGAATGCACAAACACAACTCATTGATTTAGGCGAACTAGAAGAGATGACCGCAAGTATCGCTGCTGTTATTCCATTGCAATTATTTGCCTATCATGTGGCGTTATTAAAAGGCACAGATGTGGATCAGCCACGGAATTTAGCCAAATCAGTAACCGTGGAATAATTAAGGTTTTAAAAATAAAAACGGATTTGAGCTGTTATTTTCGCTTGGAGATGGGTTGCTACTTGATATTAATCTTTAATGTTGTGAGTATGTTCTCTAAGAGAATGGCGCTAAAGGATAAGCTTGCAAAAGCGGCTGTTTTAGCGCCTAAATGTGTATTTTCGTAAGGCGTCTATCCGCGCATAGAATTAACTTTTTATTTTTTTAAGCGAAAGGCTTTTTTTTATGAAATTCTTGTGCTATAATAGCGCCTGCTTCATAACCCCATATGAAGCACAGTCGCTGGATGACCACCACACATTGCAGCGACGGCCACCTCGCAAGAGGTGGTTTTTTTTTGCCTACGTATTACTAAATTAAGCTAGGCGGTTTATTTTCTAGAATTAGAAATGACGTCTTAGCCCTTGAAAAACACTTCGATGCGCCCCATTAAAAGCAAATAACCAGTCCAGCATAGAGACTGTATTGGATATTTGGATTTGTTAATCCAAAAGGCTTAAAGTTATATAAAAAACTATCATCATTGTTTAAATTTAAGCTGTAAGAGTACTAGATGCAGACCATCTACCATCAAAACGAAAGCCGTGGCAAAGCAGACTTTGGCTGGTTAAAAAGCCGCCACACCTTCAGCTTTGGCGAATACCACAACCCAGAGCGGGTTCATTTTGGCGTGTTGCGTGTGATTAACGACGACAACGTCAAAGGGGGCACAGGCTTTGGCACTCACCCACATAGAGATATGGAAATTATCAGCATTCCCCTATCAGGCGATTTGGCACACAAAGACAGTATGGGCAATGGCAGCATAATTCGTGAAGGTGATATCCAAGTAATGTCGGCAGGCACAGGCATTACCCACAGCGAAATGAACGCTAACGAAGATGAAGCGGTTAAATTTTTGCAAATTTGGGTTTTAAGCAAAAAACGCGGTGTTGAACCACGCTATCAGCAAATCAGCTTAAAAGATATTGTTAAGCCCAATGAGCTGTCGCAAGTGCTAAGCCCTAATGCTGATGATGCAGGTGTTTGGATTTATCAAGACGCTTGGTTTTTCTTGGGCAAATTTGACAGCCAAAAATCCGTAACCCATACCCTAAAAGACAAAGGCAATGGGGCTTATATCTTTGTTATTGAAGGTAAAGCCAAAATTGGCGACAAAGTGCTGGACACCAGAGACGGCTTGGGCGTTTGGGATGTGGAATCTTTTGATATTGAGATTGAGGCAAACAGCCGTATTTTGGTGATGGAAGTGCCAATGGATGTTGAGGCTCATACTGGTCAATAAAGCGTTATCAGCATAGTTTTTAATCTTTTCAGGCAGTCGTCATTTTTATTCAATGACGACTGTTTTTTATGGGCAAAATAATGCTGTGGAATCTAGGGCGTGATATGAGCTAAGGCTAGAGGAGTTGAGCCAGTTGCCATGCATGGAGTTCATCAGCGCTAATAATACAAACGCCTTCGCCACCCCTTTCAAACTCAACCAATCAAAATCGATTTGGGGATATGCCTGCTCAAGTTGTGACCAACTCATGCCAACTTCAAGGATAAGGAGCCCGCGCTCTGTTAGATATTGGCTGGCTTGTTTTAAAAGGGCACGGGTGAAATCAAGCCCATCTTCGCCTGAGGTCAGGGCGTGGCGTGGTTCGTGGTGGTATTCAGCAGCGATGGTATCCATTTCGGCATTTTCGACGTAGGGAGGATTGCAAATAATCCAGTCATAGCGTTGCTTAATATTGCTAAAAAGGTCGCTTTGGATGATTTGTAGGTTGGGGTCGTGATTTAGATGATGGCGCTTAACATTGATGGCACAAACTTCTAGCGCCTGTGGGTCAATATCAGCTAGGGTGAGCTGGCTTTGTGGGTTGTAGAGTTTGGCGAGAATGCCTAGGCATCCGCTACCACAACAAAGGTCGAGGATATTTTGCGGGGAGTCGTGCTGCCACCAAGGTTCTAGGTTGTTTTCGATGAGTTCGGCGATGGGGGAGCGAGGGATTAGGGCGCGCTGGTCGATGTAGAATTCAACATTGCCATAGAGGGTGCGGTGGGTGATATAGGGAACAGGTAAGCGCTTGTGGATGCGTTGGTCGATGCCTTCTAGTAATTGTTGGCGCTCTTGTTCGCTTAGGGTGGCGCTAAAATATTGAGGGTGGAGGTCGTAGGGAAGATTTAACAACCCTAAAACAAGCGCTGCGGCATCATCTAGGGCGTTGTCGGTGCCGTGGCCGTAGTAAAGATTTGCGCTGGTAAATTGGCTACAGGCATGGCGGATGAAGTCGGTGATGGTGGTGAGATGATTCATATTTTCCTTGAGTTTGTCGATACTATCATTGGCGCCTTTGATACAATAGCGCCCCTTTTGTTTTAGTGTGGCTTGCATGAAAGATTCGAGAATGTTTTGGCTGACTTTTTGTATCGTGATGGCGACGATATTTTACTTACTTAGTCCAATTATTACACCCTTTTTGGTAGCGGCATTATTGGCTTATTTGGGCGATCCTCTAGCCGATAGGTTGGAGCGGTTGCGTTTATCGCGCACGCTTTCTGTTGTGATTGTGTTTTTTATGTTGACGATGGCGACGGTGGTGTGTGTGTTGGTGTTAATCCCAACGTTAGATGAGCAAATTAGGCGGTTGATGACAAAAATTCCTGATTATATTGGCTGGATAAAGACGACGATTTTGCCTCAAACAGAGCGGTTTTTGCATTTAGATTTGGAGCAGTTTAATTTTGATAGCTTGCAGGCAGCGTTAAAAGATAATTTGGGTAGTGCAACAACGGTGTTCCAAGATTTGTTATCTGGGTTGAAAAAGCCTGCCAATATGATTGTTACGGCGGCGACGTATTTATTTTTAATTCCTGTGGTTACGTTTTATTTGTTGCGTGATTGGGATATTTTGATTGCCAAACTCAATGAGCTGGTGCCTCGTGATTATTATGATACGGTGCAGGAGTTAGCACGGCGCTCAGATGAGGTGTTGGGCGGTTTCTTGCGGGGGCAGTTGTTTGTCATGCTGGCGCTTGGTGTGATTTATGCTATTGGATTATCCATTGTGGGCTTGGATATGGCGATTATTTTAGGGATATTTTCAGGGTTTGTGAGTTTTGTGCCATATTTGGGATTGATTGTGGGAATTGCTTTGGCTGGGTTGATGGCGGTGATTCAGTTTCAGGATTTTGTCCATCCCTTTGGAGTGGTGGTGGTGTTTACGGTGGCACAGATGATTGAGGGGGTATTGCTTACGCCAATGTTTGTAGGCGACCGTACGGGCTTGCATCCTGTGGCGGTGATTTTCTCAGTATTGGCAGGCGGTCAGTTGTTTGGTTTTATGGGGATTTTGTTGGCGCTACCTGCTGCTGCGGTGATTAATGTTTTTCTAAGTTATTTTAAAGAGCATTATTTGCAAAGCGATATTTATCTAGAAAATGAAGATGATAAGGAAGAGGGAGAAGACGTGATTATCGAAGGGCAAATTGTAATTAATGAGTCGGCAATTATTAAGAAGAGATAGGGTGGGTTTAATGCGGATATGTAAAATGAAATGGCAGGGGTTCTTGGTATTGCTGGGAATGCTGTGGCTGTCAGGTTGTGCCAGCGCAATAGATGAAAATGGCTATTCTTATGACCCTTGGGAGCCGATGAATCGTAAGGTATTTGCTTTTAATGATGCGATAGATACGGCGGTGGTCAAACCCCTTGCAACTGGATATCGCGCAATTATGCCAGATGCGGGAGAGCGTCGTGTTAATGCATTTTTTGGCAATTTAGAGGATATAGGGTCGTTTGCAAATAGTGTATTGCAGTTGAAATTTGAGCAGTCGTTAGAGGTATTGGCGCGGGTAATTAACAATACGGTATTTGGTTTAGGCGGTTTGTTTGATGTGGCAACGCCTTTGGGTATGCCTAAAATTAAAGAGGATTTTGGCTCAACATTAAATCATTATGGCGTGGAATCAGGGCCTTATTTAGTGTTGCCTTTTTTAGGGCCAACAACATTGCGCGATGGTGTGGGGCAGGGGGTGGATATGATGTTATTTGAACCTCTAACTTATATTAATTCTGAAAAAGTGAAGGTGCCACTAGTTGCGCTAAAGTACACGCAAAAACGCGCTAATTTATTGGATGCAGAAAATGCTCTTGGAGGTGATGTTAGCGATAAATATTTGTTGGTGAGAGATAGCTGGTTGCAATATCGCTGGCGACAACTTTATGGAGAGGACGCTAAAACAGGGCAACAGCAGGCGATTGACGATATTTTTAAAGAAAAAAATCAGGCGCAATGAGCGCAAAATTAAATAAACAACAACAGCGACGCATTCGCGCCAATCGGCTGGATAAATTGCGTGATTATGAGGCTGATGCGGTGGGAGTGGTGGTATCGCATTTAGGGTTTGAGGTGATGGTTTCACATCAAGGGCAATTATTAACAGCGGACTGGCGCAAACAAACTGGCATGATTGCTTGTAATGATAAGGTTCTGATTTCTAAAAAAAACAATAGAGCAGTCATTGAGGCAATATTGCCCAGAAGCCATACGCTCTCTAAATGGTCAGGTCGAGAGTTAAAGCCGTTAGTCAGCCATGTTGACCAATTGCTAATTGTGATAGCGGTTAAACCACAGTGGCAATCTGGCTTACTCGACCGCTATTTAATCGCTGCGCGTGAGGCGGGGATTACGGTAGGGATTTTGTGCAATAAAATAGACTTGCTAGAGCAAAGCGCCCAACAAACCCTTAGCCAGCGCCTACAGCCCTATGCTGAATTGGGTTGCCCTATTTTTTATGCCAGCGTACAAACGCAAACAGGACTAGAGCCTGTTGTTCAATGGCTAAGCGGAAAACAAACCGTTATTTGTGGGCAATCAGGTGTTGGGAAATCAAGTTTGATTGCGCATTTAATTCCTGATGTAGAGATTTGGATTCAAGCGATTTCCGAGGCCACCGAACTTGGACGCCACACCACCACCAATCTGCGTCGTTATCCCTATCTGCCAGATGGTGCGGTGATTGACACCCCTGGCGTACGTGGATTTGATATTGCGCATTTATCTAAAGAAGCGGTTATGGCAGGTTTTCTGATATTGCCGTCTATACCAGCGCCTGCCGTTTTAATGATTGTAGCCATCGCCACGAACCCGATTGTGCCGTGTTAAGCGCGCTAAAAGAGGAGAAAATCCATCCTCAGCGCTACCAAAGCCTAATGCAGATACTTGATGAAATTCAATAATTTAAGGAAAAACCATGACTGATAATGCCATTGAACAATATGAAAAACATCTAAAGCGCCTAGAAAGCATCGTACGCGAAATGGAAAACGGCGAACTTTCGCTAGAAGCCTCCCTTAAAGCGTATGAAGAAGGTGTTGCGCTTGTGCGCCAATGTCAACAAGCGTTAAACGAAGCTGAGCAGAAAATTAGCATATTGAGCCAGCAAAAAGATGGCACAGAAACCCTAACCCTCTTTGACACCGAGACGGGCGCCAGCAACCGCGACGCCAACATTACCACCCAATCCACCTCCCCCCGTCCAGCCCACTCCAGCCATGAAGAAGAGGATGATGACTTTGAAAGCGATGACCTCCCCTTTTAAGCCCAAAGATTAACACCATGACCGCACTCCTTGCCCACATTGAAACCATCCTTGCACAGCACCTGCCTAAAGACAACGCACGTCTTGCACAAGCCATGCGTTATAGCACATTAAAGGCAGGCAAACGCCTACGCGCCCAAATCGTCTACGCGTGCGCGCAAGATTTTTCCCTAGAGCGCGCTCAAGTTGACCCCGCTGCTGCCGCCATTGAATGCCTACATGCCTACTCCCTCATTCACGACGACCTCCCCGCCATGGATAATGACGATTGGCGACGCGGCAAACCCAGCAACCATAAAGCCTTTGACGAAGCCACCGCCATCCTTGCAGGCGATGCACTCCAAACCCAAGCCTTTGCCATCCTAGCGCAAAGCGCCCCCAGCACCCAAAACAGCCCCCACATCATCTTAAAACAAATTGCCCGCCTTGCTCAGGCCGCAGGTGCCGAAGGCATGGTTGGTGGTCAAATGCTTGATATTCAACACACAGCAACAAACAGCATCGACCTCCCCACCCTAAGTCGCATTCACCAAGGTAAAACCGCCGCCCTCATAACCGCCGCCCTCCATCTAGGCGCACTACCTGCCGCCAGCTACCCCGAGCATCAGCAAACCCTTGAGCAAATAGGCACCCATCTTGGACTGGCCTATCAAATCATCGATGACATCCTAGACGCCACCGCCGACAGCCAAACCCTTGGCAAAACCGCAGGCAAAGACGCCGCACAGCAAAAGCAAACCTACATTAGCCACCTTGGACTCCAACAAAGTCGCGCCCAAGCCATTCATCATAGCCAACAAGCCGCCCAAGCCATCGCCCAACTGCCCAATCAAGGCACACATCTCACAGCCTTACTCCACACCCTAACCACCCGCACCCATTAACGCATGAACATCATGCCCCCCGCATAATTTCGCCCCACGCCTTATCGCATGGCAACGCAACATGGACGCCATAACCTCCCTTGGCAAACCACCAACCCCTACCACATCTGGCTCTCAGAAATCATGCTCCAACAAACCCAAGTCGCCAGCGTCAAACCCTATTTCACCCGCTTTATCCAAACCCTCCCCACACTCAAAGCCCTAGCCCATGCCAGCGAAGACCAAGTATTAAGCCTCTGGAGTGGACTAGGCTATTACAGCCGCGCGCGCAACCTCCACCACAGCGCACAAACAATCCTCCAACAACATAACGGACAATTCCCCCAAAACCGCCACCAGCTAGAACAACTCAAAGGCATAGGACGCACCACCGCCGCCGCCATTGCCGTATTCGCCTTTGGCAAACGCGAAGCCATCTTAGATGGCAACGTAAAACGCATCCTCATACGCCACCGCGCCCTCAACATCAGCGCCAACGACCCACGAACCAACAAAACCCTCTGGACACTCGCCGAAAACCTACTCCCCCACCACCCACAAGACCTACGCCACTACACCCAAGGACTCATGGACCTAGGCAGCACCCTCTGCACCCCCAAGAACCCCCCCAATGCCCCCAGTGCCCCCTACAAAACGACTGCCAAGCCCACCAACAAAACCGCACCCAACAACTCCCCCTGCGCCTAAAAAAAAGCCCCCAAACCACAGCAACACACCACCATGCTCTTAGCCATTTACAACAATAAAATCCTCCTCCAGCGACGCCCAAGCCACGGCATTTGGCAAAGCCTATGGAGTTTTCCCGAATACACCGACCCAACACAACTCCAATACCACCTAAACACCCCCCCAACCCTCCACCCCCTACCCAGCCTAAAACACACCTTCACCCACTATCATCTCCACATCCACCCCTACCTATGGTCAATCCCCCACACCACCCCCCCCAGAAATCCTCAGCCAACTGCCCACCCCTCATACATGGTTTAACCTCAATCAAGCACTCGCCAAAGGACTCCCCAAACCCACCCGCATCCTCATACAATACATCGCCGAACACAATTGGCTCACCGCCTAACCCCACCCTCCACCGCCTCGCACGCCTCGCATAGTTTCGAAGAATTCATCACCCTAGCAGGTAAACATTCCGCCGAAATAGTGCGCCAAATAGTGCAACATATCGACTAAATCACCGCCCCCCAATACCCACTCAATCAATCAATGCGCGCAACAGCCTAAAAATAAAACATTGCGCATTGGCGGCGCGCATAATTCCCACACTGCACACTGCACACTGCACACTGCACACTGCACACTGCACACTGCACACTGCACACTGCACACTGCACACTG
>NZ_LXHZ01000021.1 GCF_001888055.1 Rappaport israeli | reverse complement strand
CCTGAGTTCGGGATAAGCCACCTCTATTTAGCAGCCGCCAAAGCATTCTTCCCAAACATCTGCGGCTTATACGCAAACAAGCAATATGCCGTTAATCCAGAAATCAGATTCAACAAAAATCCCTTCTCCGAACGATGGCGAGTATGTTCAATTTGGCATAGATTCTTTAACTGATCAAAAATCGTTTCAACAGCACATCTTTGTTTTAACAACCTTTTTTGTTCAGGACTTTGGGGCGGGGATGAGGGCGTTCAGAGGTTTGTGTCAGTTCAATCAAAGGCTCATCACCTTATCTAAGCACCCGGGGAAATGGATAGACAACTGCATCATAGTTTGTCCCCAATTGTTGATGGGTCTTGTCCATTTCTCACCGGCATTTAACATAGCCACATACAGTAATTTAAGCAAGCTGTTTTCATTGGGTAAAGCACCTTTAGTTTATGCCCTAGCTTTTCATTTTTATTAAACACTTCAACTTGATGGGGCTTTGTAATGCCTCACCACAATGAGTGGCTTGTGGAAAAAACTCTGTTAGCTCAAAGGCATTAATGAATTCTTCTAAGGTGCTAAGTGTTGAGATATAGACGTGCTGGTCTGCCATATCAGCGCGAGCTAAGGGAAAGTAGCTAAATAATAAAAATACATAAGAAGCGCAGTAGTAAGCTCATAAATCTCTCTAAAATGTAATTAACAGAGGTATAGACTGAGTGTTAATTAATCTCCTTGATGTAAATCAAATGTTTTTTATTAACTGATTCAGAGCTTAGGCGCAGATGATTGTTTTTTACACATTTAGGCGGATATGAGGGTGTTATCTGGGCAGTCAGTATGGCTTGGATATGCTAAAATGTTTGTTTTTTGCAGGATAATTTTGATGTCTTACGATTCTTCCAATATACGCGTTCTTAAAGGTTTAGAAGCGGTTCGTACACGTCCAGGGATGTATATCGGTAATACTGATGATGGTACTGGATTGCATCATATGGTTTTTGAGGTGCTGGATAATGCAATTGATGAGGCGTTAGCAGGGTATTGTTCAGAAATTAAAGTAACGATTCATCAAGATGAATCCGTAACGGTTAGTGATAATGGTCGAGGCATTCCTGTTGATATTCATCAAGAGGAAGGGCGTTCAGCTGCTGAGGTGATTATGACAGTGTTACACGCTGGGGGTAAGTTTGATGATAATTCTTATAAGGTTTCAGGCGGTTTGCATGGTGTTGGGGTGTCGGTTGTTAACGCGCTATCTGATTATTTAACTTTGACAATTTATCGTGATGGGCATGAGCATTATGTTAAATTTGTTAATGGTGAGCCTGAGGCGCCTTTATCGGTTGTAGGTGATGCACAACAAACAGGGACAACGGTTAATTTTATGGCAAGTGCCTCAACTTTTGGGGTGATTAGCTACGATTATGATTTATTAGCAAAGCGATTGCAGGAGCTGTCTTTTTTAAATGCAGGTGTGCGCATTATGCTCTATGACGAGCGCAACGAAAAAAGAAAGCGTGTATGAATATGAAGGGGGGGTTAAGGCGTTTACGCAATATTTGAATCGCAATAAATCTGTGATTCATCCAAGTATTTTTTATTGCAGCCATGAAAAAGATGGGGTAACGGTTGAAATTTCTATGCAATGGAATGATGGGTATCAGGAAAATGTCTATTGTTTTACGAATAATATTCCTCAGCGTGATGGCGGAACGCATTTAGCAGGTTTTCGTGGGGCGCTAACACGCACTTTAAATAATTATATGGAATCTGAGGGCTTGCTTAAAAAACAAAAAATCAACACCTCAGGGGATGATGCCAGAGAAGGATTAACGGCGATTATTTCGGTGAAAGTGCCTGACCCTAAATTTTCTTCACAGACAAAAGATAAATTAGTCTCTTCTGAAGTGAAGGGGATTGTAGAAAGCGTTTTAAATGAGAAGTTTAAAGAGTTTTATACGAAAATCCTAGTGAGGCTAAAACCATTAGCTTAAAAATAGTCGATGCGGCAAGAGCAAGAGAAGCCGCCCGCCGAGCGCGCGAGATGACGCGACGTAAAGATGTGTTGGATATTGCAGGATTACCAGGTAAATTAGCCGATTGCCAAGAAAAAGACCCCGCGCACTCTGAGATTTTTATTGTGGAAGGAGATTCTGCGGGAGGCTCTGCCAAGCAGGGGCGTAATCGCAAATTCCAAGCCATTTTGCCATTGAAGGGAAAAATTCTAAACGTTGAAAAAGCTCGTTTTGACAAAATGTTAGGCTCTACCGAAATTGGGACATTAATTACCGCTTTGGGGACAGGGATTGGAAGAGATGATTTTAACGCCGATAAATTGCGCTATCACCGCATTATCATTATGACGGATGCGGATGTTGACGGCGCCCATATTCGTACCTTGCTGTTAACTTTTTTCTATCGTCAAATGCCAGAATTGATTGAACGTGGGCATATTTATATCGCGCAACCGCCTTTGTATAAGATTAAAAAAGGCAAACAAAGTCAGTATTTAAAAGATGACCGTGAGTTAAATGAGCTGCTGCTTACACAGGCGCTTGATGATGCTGAACTTTATCCTAATCCTGATGCGCCCCCTATTAGCAAAACCGCTTTTGAAACGTTGGCGCGTCAATATATTGAATTGGAAGCGCTCATTTCTCGTTTGACCAGTCGCTATGATAGACGCGTGTTAACTGCATTTATTGAATCGCCTGAGTTAAAAGCGGAATATTTTTTAGATGAGGCAAAATTAAAAGATTGGTTGGTAATCTTTAGACAACAATTAGCGCTTTCAGCGGTGTCTGGGGTGTCTTTTGATGCGCAAGCTAATCAAACACTGGAGGGGAATTGGCGCATTGATGTCATGATTGAACAGCACGCCAATCGTTTTTATAATCATTTTAATGTGAATTTTGTAAGCTCTCCTGAATATCGTAAATTTTCTCAATTTGGTAAAGAGGTCAATGGGTTATTAGAAGAAGGGGCTTATTTTATCAATAGCAAAAATCGCATAGAGGTGCGCCATTTTAGTCAGGTTATGCAAGCGCTTTTTGCAGAAGGTAAAAAAGCTTATGATATTCAACGCTATAAAGGTCTTGGAGAAATGAATCCTGAGCAATTATGGGAAACAACGCTAGACCCTCAGGTTAGAAGAATGTTGCAAGTTAAAATTAATGATGCGCGCGTAGCCGATGAAATCTTTACGACTTTAATGGGTGAAGAAGTTGAGCCGCGCAGAGCCTTTATTGAAGATAATGCAATTAAAGCCAGTAATATTGATTTTTAAGCAATAAGTATTTGTTTAAAACAAAAAATCGCATCAGTTATTGATGCGATTTTTTATGCCTGTGGTGAGTGTGTTTCTAATCTCTGTATCTAAATAGATGGCTTATCAGCTAGTCAAAATGCCCCTGTATTAGGGTAATTCGATAGCGTGGTAGTCTAATGGGATATCTGTATATAGCTTGAGCAGTGTTTCAGTACTATGGCGCTGAGAGAGTACAGATTGGCGTTCTAGCATAAGCGCTTGTGTGATACCTTGTTGCCATATTTTGCCTTGCATTCGCCGATAATTAAGCGCAACTTGTAAAGGCGCAATGCTTGGATTAAAGGCGGCATTTTCACCGTAACAGCCGACAACAATCCCTCCATCTTCATAAGCAAGGGCAATACTGCATTCACTGTTTGAATAAGGTGAATGGCTTTTAAATAATGCCTGCGCGGCGGCATCAAATAATGGATGTGCGATGGGTTGTAATGATTGCGACCAATTTTTAGGAATGGCGCGAGGGCGCAATAGGCGCTGTTCAATGCCTAAATCTACAGGTCCAAAAGATTCTGGGAGGTAATAATCTAGAGATTGAGGCGCTCGATTGGGGAGTTGAATACGAAAATCTGCACTGCGCGCGCTTTCTTTAATAAATTGGCGACAATGTCCGCAAGGAGAGTAGTTAATTACAAGCCACTGGAGAGGAGTGGCATTTTTAAGCCATGCATGCGAAATTGCACTTTGTTCTGCATGAACAGTATGGGCAATAGCGGCTTGGGTGAATTCGATATTGGCGCCAAAATAAAACACCCCAGCGGAGTCAATGGCAATAGCGCCAACAAAATAGTTTGAAATGGGTACATGTGCGTAGGCGGCGGCAAAAGGTAATAAAGTGAGTGCGAGTTGTTCTGGTGTGGTTTGTAGCGCCTGGCAAAGTTCTTGAGCCTTCTGACTAGAAATAGTGCTCCAATTTTCAAGTGGTTGGGTTTTAAAATGTTGTTGTATGGGTTGGGGAAGGGTTTCTAAACTATTTTGTATTTTAGTGATTAAATCATTTGACTGGCTACCAGGGTTCATATTTTTTCCTTTATAATCATTTGGTTAACAATAAATCTTCTAGGGACGGTGACGAATAAGCAAGCACTGTACTATACTAGCGCCCGTATTTTTAAGGAATAGTAATTATCATAAATCATTTGTTTTTCAACCATAAGGAAATTTCATGAATAGTAGTTTGATTAGCATTTTAGGAATTGTGGTGTTAATTGTGCTGGCGGTATTGTTCTCTAACAATCGGCGAGCCATAAAACTCCAAACTGTTGCAGGCGCCTTTATCATTCAATTTGTGATAGGCGCTTTAATTTTATATTTCCCACCTGGTCAAAAAGCTTTGCAGGCGCTTTCTAATGGTGTGGGGAATGTATTAAGTTATGGTGAGCAGGGCATTGCCTTTTTATTTGGTAATTTGGTGAATGTGGAGAGCGTGGGTTTTGTATTTGCCTTAAAGGTATTGCCGATGATTATTTTCTTTTCATCATTGGTGTCGGTGTTGTACTACATTGGTGTGATGCAATGGGTGGTGAGAATTATTGGAGGCGGTTTGCAGGCATTGCTCGGGACTTCTAAAGCCGAATCAATGTCAGCAGCGGCAAATATTTTTGTCGGACAAACTGAGGCGCCATTATTAGTCAAACCATTTGTAAAAAATATGACGCAATCAGAATTATTTGCGGTAATGAGCGGTGGTTTGGCGTCTATTGCAGGGTCTGTATTAGCTGGATATGCCTCAATGGGGGTGCCTTTGCCTTATTTGTTGGCAGCATCTTTTATGGCAGCACCTGGGGGATTGTTGTTTGCTAAATTGCTTTTCCCTGAAACAGAAAAACCAACGGAGATGACAGATGCTGAGCTTGCAACTGACCCTAATGAAGAGACAACAAATGTATTAGATGCTGCCGCAACGGGCGCTTCTACAGGGATGAAAATGGCGGTCAATGTGGGGGCGATGTTGTTGGCATTTATTGCATTAATTGGTTTGCTGAATGGTATTTTAGGTGGAATTGGAAATTGGTTTAATATCCAAGATTTGTCGCTTGAGTTTTTATTAGGCAAATTATTTGCGCCGTTGGCTTGGGTGATTGGTACGCCTTGGTCTGAGGCGCAGTATGTTGGTTCATTAATTGGGCAGAAAATTGTCGTTAATGAATTTGTGGCGTTTGCAAATTACACTGGAGATATGGCAAATCAGGCCATTGAATTAACAGAAAAATCTAAAGCTATTGTGGCGTTTGCCTTATGTGGGTTTGCAAACTTTAGCTCAATTGCGATTTTAGTAGGTGGTTTGGGCGTTATGGCGCCAACGCGTCGTAAGGACGTGGCACGGATGGGATTAAAAGCCGTCGTCGCTGGGTCTTTGTCTAACTTAATGAGTGCTGCAATCGCTGGGTTGTTTATTGGCTTAAGCAGTGCTGGCGCTTTGGCGGTTATTCATTAATTTTGTGGATGAAAAGGGTGGGCTAAGGCTCACCCTATTTTTTATTAATTATTGGAGCACTTATGCACATGGCAAAACAAGCATTACAGTTGATGGATTTAACCAGTTTGAATGATGAGGATACGGATGCGGTCATTGAAAATCTCTGCCAACAAGCAGATACGCCTTTTGGTAGTCCTGCTGCGCTATGCGTGTATCCAAAATTTATTCAAACAGCGCGTCAATCACTAGATAAACTGGGATTGCAAGCGGTAAAAGTTGCAACAGTTACTAATTTTCCCCATGGCAAGGCAGATATTGAAAGCGCTAGAGCGCAAACGCAAGAAGCTGTTGCATTCGGCGCTGATGAGGTAGATGTTGTTTTCCCTTATCAGGCGTTAATTGAGGGCGATGAGGCAGTGGGGGAGCAGTTGGTGCGCGCTTGCAAAGAGGCTTGTGCAGATAAAGCAAAACTTAAAGTTATTATTGAATCAGGGGAGCTTAAAAGTGAAGCGCTTATTGCTAAGGCTAGCCAATTAGCGATTAATGGTGGTGCGGATTTTATTAAAACTTCAACTGGAAAAGTAGCGGTTAATGCGACGCTATCAGCTGCCCAAACGATGTTGCAAGTGATTAAAGAGAGTGGACGGGAGGTTGGTTTTAAAGCAGCTGGGGGCGTACGCACGGCAGAAGAGGCGCAAGATTATTTGCAATTGGCTAAAGAGATGATGGGGGAGGATTGGGTTAATGCGGAGCATTTTCGCTTTGGCGCCTCTGGATTGTTAAAAAACTTGTTGGCGGTATTAAATAACGAGCAACAATCAAATCATCAGGGTTATTAAATTTCAAGGAAACAATGATGTTAATTCAAGAAATCATTAAGAAAAAACGTGATAATCAAATCCTAACTCAAGAAGAAATCAATGCTTATATTCAAGGGGTTGTGGAGGATAGCGCTAGTGAAGGGCAGATTGCGGCGATGTGTATGGCCATTTATTTTAATGATACAACCATCGATGAGCGCACGGCGTTAACCTTGGCGATGCGTGATTCTGGCAAGGTGTTGAGTTGGCAGGATGCTCATTTAGATGGCCCTATAGTGGATAAGCATTCTACAGGTGGGGTGGGCGATGTGGTGTCGTTGATGCTTGCGCCAATGGTGGCGGCGTGTGGGGGGTATGTGCCGATGATTTCAGGACGTGGCTTGGGGCATACTGGGGGAACGTTAGATAAATTATCGGCCATTCCTAATTTTGATACGTTCCCTGATAACGACCGATTGAAAAAATTGTGCGGGAGGCAGGTGCAGCGATTATCGGGCAAACAGGTGATTTAGCCCCTGCTGATAGACGTATTTACGCTACGCGCGATATCACCGCTACGGTGGAATCTATTTCACTTATTACCGCCTCAATCCTATCGAAAAAACTTGCCGAGGGTTTGGATAGTTTGGTGATGGATGTGAAAGTCGGCAATGGTGCCTTTATGCCAACCTATGAGAAATCTGTGGCGTTGGCGCGTTCGATTGTGGAGGTGGCAAATGCGGCAGGGTGTCAGACTTCAGCGCTGTTAACTGATATGAATCAAGTGTTGGCTTCTAGCGCGGGAAATGCGGTGGAAGTTGCTGAGGCGGTGCGTTATTTGCGTGGTGAGCAGGTTAATCCGCGTTTGCATGAGGCAACGATGGCGCTATGCGCGCATTTGTTGGTTAATGCGCAATTGGCGAGCAATTTAGAGCAAGCGCAGGAGAAATTACAGCAGGCATTAGATAGCGGTAAGGCATTGGAGCGGTTTGCTAAGATGGTGCATGCGCAAGGTGCGCCTGCTGATTTTGTAGAGCGTTATGAGCATTATTTGCCAAAAGCCTCTGTGATTAAGCCGTTAATGGCGCCTAAAGCAGGGACATTATTGTCAATGGATACCCGTAGTGTGGGCTTGGCAGTGATTGGTTTAGGCGGTGGCCGTCGAGTAGCAAGCGATAAAATTGATGTTGCGGTTGGATTTGATAAGGTTTTAGCGCTAGGTAAAACAGTAGACACGCAAACGCCTTTGACCGTTATTCATGCACAAAGTGAGGATGCTTGGCAACAAGCTGCGCAAGCCTTTTTGCAAGCGATTAAAATTGGCGATGAAGCTATGAGGCAACGCCAATGGTTTATGAAGTGATTCGTTAATATTCTATAGATCTTTCCCCCGCATTTTGCTTTAGGCTAAATGCGGGTTTTTTTATGCGCGAAAAAGGGTTCGTTGTTTGTCGGTAGGGTTTTGAATATGCCTTGCAACTGTTGATTTTATTGTTGATTTTTATGGGGCGGATTTGTAGATACTCATTTAAATGGTTGGGCTAGTCTTTGCGGTTAAAGTGTCCATTTTCTAGATAAAAGATTTGGCTATTGCTGGGGATAAGGTCTTCACTGGGGGCGTTAATGCTGGTGATAAACCATTGTGTCGCGCTTTGGATGATAAAAGAGAGGAGCAGTTTTTGGCGCTTGAAATCCAGTTCTGCGCTGAGGTCGTCGATGAGCATGATAGGGTGTGTGCCACTATCTTGGGCAATTAAAGAGGCTTGCGCGAGAATCAGTGCGCTGAGTAGCGTTTTTTGTTGTCCGCGCGAGAAATATTGGGTGATGTCTTGCTCATTAGCATAAAAGCGCAGTTCGGCGCGGTGGATGCCATCACGGGTATGTTTTAAGAGTTTATCGCGTTCAAGATGATGTTGTAGGACGTTGGCAAGGCTGGTGTGAGCTTGCCAACCGCGATGATAAACCAAGCGGATGGGTTCAAGTCCACCCAGTTGAGCATGGTAGTGGTTTAAGGCGTTTTCTAAACGGGCGAGGTAGTGCTGGCGCATGGTGTCGATGTGTTTGGCGCTATCGCTTAAAAGCTGTTGCCACGGGAGGATGAGATTGTCTGCCCATTGCTGTTTTAAGGCGGCATTGCGATTTTTTAGGGCATATTGATAACGTTGCCATTGAGGGAAAAACTGGGGGTCGGCGTAGAATACGCCAAAATCAATGAATTTACGGCGTTGTTCGGGTCCTTGGTCGAGTAGGGCAAAGTTGGTGTTATTGAGTAGGCAAATCGGCGTGAGCTGGGCGAGTTTACTCAGTCCATGAAACGGTTCACCGTTTAGGCGTTGGGTGTGTTGTTGTGGGGTTTTTTCGATGCCTAAAAGATGGGGTTGTTGGTTTTTATGGATTTGCGCGATAAGACGTAAATAGGGTTGCGTGTGGGTGATGAGTGTTTTAGTTTGGTTGGTGCGAAAGGATTTGCCACGTCCTAGAAGATAGAGCATTTCGATAAAGGCGGTTTTACCACTGCCGTTTAGTCCATAAATCCAATTGCCCTGCGGATGAAAGGTTAAGGTGGTATTGGCAAGGTTGCGAAAGTGATTGCACGTTAGGGTTTTAATATACATGAGGGCGTGCCCCTTTTAAGGTGAAATGGGGTGAGGTTGGGTTTGGTTGTTTGAAAAATTTGGGTAATTTGTCCATGTTCAGACGGTTTGGTTAAAAAATATCATGCTGAGCTGAGATTGTGGCATGTTGTGTATAAGGTTTTGCATTGGTCTTTAGCTAAAACCTCGATATTGTAGCGCTTCGCTGATATGGCTTGGGTCGATTTGTAATTGCTGGTCAAGGTCGGCGATGGTGCGCGCAACTTTTAGTAGGCGATGATAACTGCGCATGGAAAAATGCAGTTTGGCAGCAGCGCGGTCTAGCAAGGGGTAGACGTTTTCTTTGGCGTTAAGGTGGGTGTCAAGTTGGGAGGCGCTTAGATGTGCATTAACGCACCCTTGGCGCTGGAGCTGAATTTGATAGGCATGATTGACTTGCTGTTTGAGTTCGGCGCTGGTTGTGCTGGGGTTGTTTTGGCGGATTTCAGCTGGGCTTAGACGGGGGACGTGAACTTGCAGGTCGATGCGGTCTAATAGAGGACCAGAGATTTTTTGCCGATAGCGTGCGATTTGGTCGGGGGTGTCGGTGCAGGCGCGCTCAGGGTCGCCATAATAACCACAGGGACAGGGGTTCATGGCGGCGATTAGTTGAAATTGTGCTGGAAAATGTGTTTTTAAGGCGGCGCGTGAAATGGTGATATGCCCATTTTCTAATGGTTCGCGGAGCATTTCTAAAACTTTGCGGTCAAATTCTGGCAGTTCGTCTAAAAATAATACGCCATGATGCGATAGAGAAATCTCTCCTGGTTTGGGAATGCTTCCGCCTCCAACCAAAGCAGGCGCTGAACTGCTATGGTGTGGACTGCGGATGGGGCGTTTTTTCCATTGGTTGAGGTCAAATCCTTGGCGGCTTAGGGAAAGTAGAGCGGCGGTTTCAATGGCTTGATGTTCGCTCATATCAGGCAAGATACTGGGAAAGCGCTGGGCAAGCATGGATTTTCCTGTACCAGGGGGGCCGCTCATTAGAATATGATGCCCGCCAGCAGCGGCGATAAGTAAAGCGCGTTTGACTTGGTGTTGTCCAATCACATCAGAAAAATCAGGATATTGTGGCGCTGTGATAGGGGGAGCGCTAGGTGGGGGGAGCCATTGGTCTTGTTGATAGGCAATGGCAGCGATATGCGCCAAACTACGGGCAGACTGCACTTCGAGATTATGGAGGAGTTGAGCTTCTAGGTGATTGTCTTGGCAAACGATAAGACGATGATTATCTGCTTGGGCGGCTATGGCGCAAGGAAGAATCGCGCTAACAGGACGTAAATCGCCCGATAGCGCGAGTTCGCCTTGCCATTCGCTTTGTTCAGCAATAGAGGCAGGCAGTTGTGCTGAGGCGATGAGAATGCCAAGGGCAATGGCAAGGTCAAAACGTGCGCCGTCTTTAGGGAGGTCAGCTGGGGCGAGATTGATGGTGATGCGTTTTTGTGGAAATTCAAAACCGCTATTTAAAATAGCAGCGCGGACGCGGTCTTTGCTTTCTTTAACCGCTTTTTCAGGAAGCCCAACCAGAGTGAGCGCAGGAAGTCCTGAGGAGAGATGCACTTCCACGCGTACCAAAGGGGCACGCATGGAAAGTGGTGCGCGAGTGTAGACAGTAGCAATATTCATGATGAATCAAAAGCTTGAATAAAACGCGCATTGTAATGAATTTATGTCTAAATCATAGTGTTAAAACCAATATTAATTAATATCTTGGTTTTTCTTAATATTATTTTTATTGGAAAATAATATCGTTTTTAGGGTCAAATTTTTCAGCATCTAGGATTTTATGTTCATTAAAATAACGTTTTAGCATTTCGGCATCTATAAAACCCGTATTAACGTAACTTGGATTATCTTTAAGGATTGGATACCCATCGCCCCCGCCAGCAATATAATCAGGTAAAGATAGGGTATAGAGTTTATGCTCATCAAGCGGTTTACCAGCAATTTTTACCTCGCTGATTTCGCCTTTAGCGCGATTGACCTTCATTGAAAGCCCAGCAAATTGGGGATATCCGCCACTATCTTGGTCGCGCAAAGCGGCAAATGTTAGATATTCTTTGAGCTCTTGACCGTTTAATTGCACGGTTGCAATCATATTGCCAAAAGGTTGAACGAGTAATAAATCGCGATAAGTAATCACCCTTCATTTAAAGAATCACGAATACCGCCAGAGTTCATTAATCCTAAATCGGCATTGACTCTTTGCATTTGGGATTGCGCGATTAGGCGCCCAAGGTTGGTTTGTTCTGAGCGGATAATTTCTCTATCGCCTTCAAATCTGCCTTTAACTTCGCCTACTTTGATATTTAAGAGGGCGTGTCCTTCTTCTTGATAAGGTTTTAGTTGGGCAAAGAGTTCTGGATCTTGTGCGATTTCTTGGGTGTATAAAACATATTGATTTTCCCCGTCGCTGCCTTTGATTTTTTGCTTAAGATTAATGGGGATGAGTTGATAATTTAGCAGTTCGGTTTTGCCATTGCTGTATTTAAAATCGGCGCGTCCAACATATTTTCCCCAATAACCAGCTTGCATAATATAAACGCCATTTTGCAAATCTGGTTTACAAGCTTTGCCAGCGATATAGTCAGAATCTAAAGCGCCATTTTCATCAATGCAAACAGTGTTATGCGTATGCCCACCAATAATAATATCCAAATCCCCTTCTTTGACCGCGCGAGCAAGGCTGACATCACCAGGGGCATTTTGTCCATGCTGTGCGTTGTTGTAATAGCCATATGCGTTAGGGCAATGCGGATATCTGGTTTGTCGTGTTCGTTGATGATTTTAAGGGTCTCTTGTGCTGTTTTAATGGCAGGTTTAAAAACTACTTCAGCCGTTACCTCTGGATTGCTCAGTTTAGCGGTATCTTCAGTGGTAAGCCCCATAACGGCAACTTTAAGCGCTCCTTTTTGCAAGACAATATAAGGATTAACCAGTGGTTTTTCTGTTTCTTTAGACAATACATTTGCAGAAACGAGCGCAAATTTAGCTTGTTTTTGTTGTTCTAATAATTGATTAAGTGGGAAATCAAATTCATGATTGCCAAGGGCAACCGCTTCGTAGCCCATGGCGTTGAGCCCTTCAATATCTGGGATTGCATTGAGCAAATCTGATTCGGGAACGCCTGTATTGTAATCTCCAGCATGCAATAGGATGAGCGCATTGCCTTGGCTTTCTACTTCTTGGCGGATGCTGTCAATAACGGTTTTTTGTGCGGGAAAGCCGTATTCTCCGCGTTCATTTTGCCAAAAATGCCCATGTGAATCATTGGTGTGTAAGACTGTAAAATAATGCGTTTCATCTGAGGGCGCAGCAGAGATATTCGCGCTTATTAAAGTCGCTAATAGCCAAGGACGGTAAGATTTCATCTTTTAAGACTCCTTTTAGGGGGGATAAAAATTTTTCCATTGTCGTTTTAAGAGTAAAACGAGGCGCTATTTTATCAAACCTCATTTTTTTCTTAAGAAAAATTAAAAATTACTTGTGGTGAGGGTTTTTTGTGCGTTTGCATTTGCTGTGCGCGGTGGGGTTAGGCAAGCGCTAAAATATAGATTAGATTAGGCATAAATAAATGACAATGGCGCTTGACTCTTTATAATAGAGCGCTTTGTAAATAGTTCTGGGAGTTGGCATGGGTTTTTTAAAAAATTGCAGACGGTTAGTTTGGTTTTGGGGCTGTGGATTGGCGGAGGGGTTGCTCAAACGGCGGTGGTGGTTAGTTCAAAGATTGATTCAGAAGGGGCGTTGTTGGGGAATGTGATTGCGCAGGTGTTAGAGGCGCATGGGGTTGAGGTGGTTGATAAAATTCAGTTGGGTGCGTCTAATATTGTGCGCACGGCAATTCTTGGGGGAGAAATTGATGTTTATCCTGAATATACGGGAAATGGCGCTTATTTTAGTAATAGCTTAGAGGATGCGGTGTGGCGTGATTTGCAGGCAGGCTATGAGCGGGTGCGCGCAGAAGATGCTCAAGCGCATGATTTGGTGTGGCTTGAGCCTGCAAAAGTTAATAATACTTGGGCGATTGCGGTAAATGCTCAGTTGTATCGTGAGGGGGTGCGTAGTTTTTCGGATTTGGTTCACTATTTATCTGATGGTGGGGCATTTAAATTAGCGGCTTCGGCAGAATTTGTGGAGAGTCCGTTGCGTTGCCGACTTTTGAGAAGGTTTATGGGTTTCAATTAGAGGAATCGCAGTTGCTGGTGTTATCAGGGGGGAATACCAGTGCGACGATTCAAGCGGCTGCTCGGGGGACAAATGGGGTGAATGCGGCGATGGTTTATGCCACAGATGGGGCGCTTGCAGCGCTGGATTTGCATGTATTGGCAGATGATAAACAATCGCAGGTGGTCTATGCGCCAGCGGTGGTGGTGCGTGGGGCGGTGGCGCGTGAATATCCTGAGTTGCAGGCGTGGTTTGCGCCAGTATTTGCGCGATTGGATTTGCAGACGTTGCAGGCATTAAATGCACGCATTTTATTGGAGGGGGTGTCGGCTTCTGTGGTGGCAAGTGAGTTTTTAGACTCGGTGGCGCATTAGGATGCCGCAAAGGGTTGACAGAATTGGGGAGCAACGTTTGGTGATGGCGGTGCTTTTGAGCATTCTCATTGGGGTGGCGCTGGTGTGTCCGCTGTTAAGTTTAATGCCCAATCGTTTATTGGCAGGAGCGCCTTTTTATTGGTGGCAGGATTGGAAGGCGGTGGATGGGTTCTGGCTGGGCGCGCTTGTGTTATTAGGCGGTGCGGTGTTTTGGGGTGGGGGGAGATGGCAGGCAGGGGCGGTGTTATTTGCATTGGTGATATGGTTGGTGATGGTGGGGCAGGAGGCTTCTGCATATCGCCTTTTGCAGTCGCCTTTATCGCGGGTGGGTTTGGCGTCTGGGTTTTGGGGGGTGTTGGTGGTGCTGGGGTTGATGTTGTTGTCGGTCTCGCGCGCTCTTGGGCGGATGGAGAGGTTGTTGCTGGTGGGATTGGTTGTGGGGATGCTGATGTGGGGATTGGCTAAGGGGGTTTGGGATGATGTGGCGGTTATGACGGAATATTATCGCCAAGCGGCGCGGTTTGAGCAGGAGTTTTGGCGGCATGTGATGTTGGTGGCGATGACGCTTATTGGTGTATTGGTGATAGGCTTGCCGTTAGGGTGGTGGGCGAGTCGACAAGAGAGGGTGGCAAGGAGAATTTTTGCACTTTTAAATACGTTACAGACGTTGCCATCTTTGGCGTTGTTTGCGTTGTTGTTAGCGCCTTTAGCGGCGTTGGCAAAGCGTTTTTCTTGGTTACAGGATTTAGGCGTTGGGGGGATTGGGGTTGCGCCTGCGGTGGTGGCGTTGGTGATTTATACGCTGTTGCCTTTAACGCGTAATACTTTTATGGCGTTTACTTTGGTGCCTGAGTCGGTGTTGCTTGCTGGGCGGGCAATGGGGATGACGCGCGCGCAATTGTGGTGGCAGGTGTCTTTGCCATTGGCTTTGCCTGTGGTGCTTTCGGGGGTGCGGGTGGTGTTGGTGCAGGCGGTGGGGCTTACGGTGGTGGCGGCGCTGATTGGCGCTGGGGGGATTGGGATTTTTTATTTGGCAGGGCTTGGGGGGAGAATGTGGCGGAGGTGGTGCTTTTAGGTGCGTTGCCTACAATTGCGCTGGCGTTGGGGTTAGATGGGCTGATGCAGGGGTTGATTGTGCTGTGTAGGCGCTTGGAGGCAAAATGATTGAATTTGTTGGGGTGGGGGAAGGCGTTTTCAGGGCGCACGGTGTTGGAGAAAGTTGATTTTAAGGTGCGCGAAGGGGAGATTTTGGTGCTCATTGGGGCTTCAGGCAGTGGGAAATCAACGCTTTTGCAGATAATGAATCAGTTGTTGGTGCAAGATTATGGGCGGGTGTTGTTTGCTGGGCGCGATGTGGCGGAGTTTGAGTTGGTTGCGCTTAGGCGGCAGATGGGGTATGTGATTCAATCGGCTGGGTTGTTTATGCATTGGACGGTGTTGCGTAATGTGATGACTGTGCCGTTGTTGTTAGGTTGGGAAAAGAAAAGGGCGCGTGAGGCGGCAATGCTGCAGTTGGAGGCGGTGGGGTTGCCTGTGGCGCATTTTGCACAGCTTTATCCGCATGAGTTATCTGGTGGGCAAGCGCAACGGGTGGGGGTGGCGCGCGCTTTGGCAGGAAATCCGCCTGTGCTGTTGATGGATGAACCCTTTGGTGCGCTTGACCCAATAACGCGTGAGTCGTTGCAGCAATTGCTGTTGTCGTTGCAACAACAGCAGAAAAAGACGATTGTTTTTGTAACGCATGATATGGATGAGGCGTTGCGCTTGGGCGATAGGATTTTGCTGTTGCAGGAGGGGCGTGTGGCGCAATGTGCAACGCCATTGGAGATTTTAACAAGTCCTGCTAATGATTTTGTGCGACGTTTTGTCGGGGAGGCGGATTTGGGATTGCGATTGTTGGCGCAAGTTAAGGTGAAAGCGTGTATGCAGAAAAGCGATAAGCGCTTTGAGGGGCATGGGGAGGCGTTAACGTCAGAGAGTTCGCTAAAGGAGGCGTTATCGCGCTTTATTGCTTTGGGGGTGGAGGAATTGCCTGTTGTGAATGAGGCTGGTGAGGCGGTGGGAATGTTGGCGCTGGTTGATGTGTTGGCATGGAGTAGGCGGTGAGGTGGGCGTTGGTGCGCTGTGGGGTGTGGACGGTGTTGCTGGTGGGTTTGGTGGTGGGCTTGCCTTATTCTGAAAAGATTTTTGCGGCGTGGTTTCCTGAGGTGCACACGCCTTTGTATACGCGCCAGAGTTTTGCGGGGCTTTTGTGGGCGCATTTGTCTTTAGTGGGTCTGTCGTCGCTAATAACGGTAGGCGTGGGAGTGGGGGCTTGTATTGCAGTTACGCGGGGTTGGGGGCGAGCCTTTGCGCCGTTGTTGTCGTCTTTGGTGAGTCTTGGGCAATCGATTCCACCTGCGGTGGTGTTGGCGTTGAGTGTGCCGATGGTGGGGTTTGGCTTTATGCCTGCGCTGTTGGCTTTGGTGTTGTATGGGTTGTTGCCCATTGTTGAAAATGCGCTTAAGGCTTTTGCGCAGCTGCCGCGTGATGTGTTGTTGGCGGCTAGAGGATTGGGATTTAGCGCTTGGCAACGTTTGCTTGAGGTGGAATTGCCGTTGGCGTTTCCGCTAATTTTGGCTGGAGTGCGGACGTCGGTGATGATTAATGTGGCAACAGCGACGATTGCTTCGACGGTGGGAACGCAGAGTTTAGGCTCGCCAATTATTGCGGGGTTGACGAATTATAATCTGCCATTTGTATTGCAGGGCGTGGCGCTGGTGGTGGTGTTGGCGTTATGGTTGGATGCGCTATTTGAGGTGGTGTTGGCTTGGAGCGCTAGGCGCTAGCGTTTTTTTAGGAGTGTGCCTACTTCCATATGCTCAGTGTTGGGGAATTGGTCGAATAGGGCGATGTGTTGGATTTGATGGGTTTGGCAGAGTGTGGTGAGATTGTCGGCGAGCGTGTAGGGATTGCAAGAGATATAGAGAATGCTGTCAAATTGTTGCATGAGTTGTAGGGTGTCGGGGTCGATGCCTGCGCGTGGGGGGTCAACAAGGATGGTGGAAAATTGATAGTCGTTTAAGTGGATGTCGGCTTCAATTAGGCGGCGGAAAGGGCGTGTCCCTTGCCAAGCTTGGCTGAATTCTTCCGCAGAAAGGCGCGCGATTTTTAGATTGTCGATGTGATTTAGGGCGATGTTTTCTTTGAGCGCTTTGATGCTGGTTTTGCTGATTTCGGTGGCTAGGGTTTTGTTGAAATGACGACTTAGCGGGAGGGTGAAGTTGCCATTGCCACAATAAAGCTCTAGCAGGTCGCCTTGGCTGTGTTGGCAGTGTTGCGCTGCCCAATTGAGCATGATTTGGCAGATATATCCATTGGGTTGACTGAAACTGCCTTCATATTGGCGGTAGTGATATTCTTGCTCTAAAACGCGGTAGGTTTCTTGAACATAATCTTGAGTAAGGACGATTTTTTGTTTACGCGCGCGTCCGATGATGTGGCTATTTAAACGCTGTGCGAGGGTGTGGGCGCTTTGTTGCCAAAGGTTGTCGAGTTGGCGGTGATAAAGAAGGGTAATGAGGCTTTCTCCTGTGAGGGTGGTGAGAAAATCTATTTGGAAGAGTTTGTGCTTTAGGATGGGGGTTTGATTGATGGCATCAATTAAGGGGGGCATGAGGCGGTTGATTAGCTCAGCGGCTGGGGGGAATTGGGGGGTGTAGATGATGCTGTCGCTTTGCGCTTTTTGCCCTTGGCTCACCATGACGTAATGCGCACCGCTATCGTTATGCCAAATGCGAAATTCAGCGCGTTGGCGGTAGTGTTGGTTGGGGCTTGGGTAGCACTCAATGGGGATTTGGGCGTAGGGGGTAAGGAGTTGGCTTAGGCGGTGATGTTTGTTTTGTAGGTCGCTAGGGTGCATAAATTTTTCTATTAGATGGATTGGTGATGTTGCCAAATCTGTTCGATGGTGCTGGCATAAATTTGGCTTAAAGGCACTAGGTCGGCAATGCGCACGTTTTCATTGGCTTGGTGAATGGTAGCGTTGCTTACGCCAAATTCTATGGTCTCTGCGCCGTGTTTGGCAAAAAAGCGTGCATCGGAGGTGCCGCCTGCGGTATTAAATTGGACGCGTTGCTGGGTATGTTTGGCAATAGCTTGGCTGAGGGCTTGGAGAAGGATTGGGTTTTGTGTATAAAAGGGTTCGGCTGATAAGCGCCATTGGTAATGCGCGCGTAGGTTTAGGGGGGTGAGCGTTTCTTCAATGATGGCGGTAGCTAGATGTTTTAGGCTATCAGCGCTATGTTCATTATTAAAGCGCCAATTGGCTTTGAAAAATGCTGTATTGGGGACGACGTTTTCTGTGCCATCGCCACCTTGTAGGGTACTCACTTGAAAGCTGGTTGGGGGGAAGTTTATATTGCCGTTATCCCATCGAATGCGACTTAGGCGCTCAACTAACGCGCTGATGCCGTAGTTGGGGTTGGTGATGTGTTCAGGATAGGCGACGTGTCCGCCTTGTCCTTCAACGGTTAGATGTAGTTGTAAGGAGCCACGGCGTCCATTGCGTGCGCTATCGCCTAGTGTGTGATTGCTGGTGGGTTCCCCAACAATGGCGTAGTCAATTTTTATGCCTTCAGCGCTAAGATGATTGAGTACCGCTTGGGTGCCATCAATAGCGAGTCCTTCTTCATCGCTGGTTAGCAGGAGTGCGAGTGTGCCTGTGTGGTTGGGGTGGCGAGTAACAAGGTCGATTAAAGCGCTGGTCATGCAGGCAACGCCTGATTTCATATCTGCTGCACCGCGGGCGTAGAGCAATCCATTTTGTTCGCTGGGGGTAAAAGGTGGGGTGTGCCAATGTTTTAAATCCCCAGCAGGGACGACGTCGGTATGCCCTGCAAAAACAATGAGGGGTGCGCCTTGTCCATGAGTCGCCCATAGATTATCAACGCGCTCAAAAGAAAGATTTTTAATGGTAAAGCCTGCATTTTTGAGTTGTTCGGCAATAATGGGTTGGCATCCTGCATCCTCTGGCGTAACAGAGGGTTTTTCAAGAAGTTGACGCAGTAGCGTTTCGCTTTCGCTTGGGTGTGGGTGCATAATTGGCTCGATTGTTTTTTTGGGGCGCATACTCTAGCACACTCACATCATACGCCATAGACATGCTTTTAACATCGTGTACAATTAGGCGCTTTTCGCAAGCTAGATTAAGGGTGGGGGGGCGGATTTTGAATGCGGTTGCAGCAATAAAAGCGGTGGATATTCACAAGCGTTTTGGCAAAGAGGAAGTGCTTAAGGGCGTATCTTTGACGGCGCATAAAGGCGATGTGATTTCAATTTTGGGCTCTTCAGGTTCGGGTAAGAGTACTTTTTTGCGTTGTTTGAATTTTCTAGAGCTTCCAGATAGTGGGGAGGTTTGGGTAGCTGGTGAGCAAGTGGCACTTGCAACAGACCGCAAGGGTGCGCGCTATGCTCAATCCTCTAAGCAGATTTCGCGGGTGCGTTCGCGATTGTCGATGGTGTTTCAAAATTTCAATTTGTGGTCGCATAGAACTGTATTGGAGAATTTAATTGAAGCGCCTGTGCATGTGTTAAATGTGCCACGTGCGCAGGCGATTGAGCAGGCATTGGCGCTGTTGGATAAGGTGGGGCTTTATGAGCGCAGGGATTATTATCCTGCGCATTTATCAGGGGGTCAGCAACAACGTGCGGCAATTGCGCGGGCATTAGCGATGCAACCTGATGCGTTGTTATTTGATGAGCCAACCTCAGCACTTGACCCTGAGTTGGTAGGCGATGTGTTAAAAGTGATGCAGGATTTGGCTCAAGAGGGGCGCACGATGATTGTGGTAACCATGAAATGGGGTTTGCACGTGAGGTGTCCTCACATGTGATGTTTTTGCATCAAGGGTTGATTGAAGATGAAGGAACACCTGATTATTTGTTTAATCACAGTCAATCAGAGCGCTGTCGACGGTTTTTGTCTAATAATTTGAAAGGCTAATTATAAAGGGGTGAACTATGAAAAAAGTATGGTTATTGAGTTTGTTATTTGGGGCCTCGGTGTATGCTAGTGAGGAGAAAATTATAGTGGCGACGGATGGCACTTATCCGCCTTTCTCTGAGATGGATGATAAAGGTCAAATGATAGGATTTGATATTGATATTGCAAAAGCGTTATGCGCACAAATGCAGGTGCAATGTGAATTTAAGCAAATTGAATTTGATGGTTTGATTGCTGCTTTAAAAACAGGAAAGGCTGATGCGTTGGTTGCTTCTTTAAATGCAAATGATGAACGACGCAAAAGTGTAGCGTTTTCTAAGCCTTATTATGGTAACCCTGGGGTGTTTGTGCGAGCTAAGGGTAGCAATCTTGAGTTTGATAAAGCGTCTTTAAAAGGGAAAGTGATTGGCGTTTTGCGAGGGACTACTTTTGATGAGTATGCAAGCCACGAGATGAAAGATTGGGGGCTTGCGATTAATCGTTATGCCTCACAAGAAGAGGCGAATTTGGATATGCGCGCTGGGCGCGTAGATGTATTGTTTGCTGATAAAATTGCTTTGCAAGATGGCTTTTTAGACCGCGAAGGAGGCGAGAAGTTTGAGTTGTTTGGCGATGAATTAAATGATGAAAAATATTTTGGTGAGGGTATTGGCATTGCGGTGCGTAAAGATGAGCCACAATTAGCACAGCGCTTTTCAGATGCCATTGAGGCTATTGTTGCTAATGGAGAGTATAAAAAAGTTAATGACCGCTATTTTAGCTACGATATTTATGATGTGATTGCCCATCCGCCAGCAGCACGATAAACGATGCAAAACACCTCTTTATTACTTGGCTATGAAATGAATCTGCTTAAGGGGGCTCTGCTAACGGTGGAGCTTGCCTTGGGTGGGTTGGTGATTTCATTGGTGTTGGGCGTGTTGCTTTGTTTGGCGCGACTTTCAAAAATTACGCCTCTGCGTTGGTTTGCAAAAACCTATATCACGTTATTGCGCGGAATTCCTGATTTGGTGCAATTGTTTTTGTTTTTATTACGGCGCGGAGTGGCTAGTGAATTATTTTGCATCACAATTGGGGTGGGGGCGGGTTGAATTTAATCCGTTTATCACTGGCACAATGATTATTGGACTGATGTTTGGCGCTTATATGGCGGAGACGTTGCGCGGGGGAATTAATGCCATTCCCAAAGGGCAAATTGAGGCAGCGCGCGCTTATGGGTTATCAGGATTTACATTGTTCTGGCGTATTACACGACCGCTCATGTTGCGTTATGCCTTGCCAAGTTTGGGGAATAATTGGTTGGTATTATTAAAAACTACGGCGCTGGTATCGTTGATTGGCTTGCATGATTTGGTGGGTTTGGCGAATTTAGCGGCAAAAAGTAAACATGCGCCATTTTTGTTTTATTCAGCAGCAGCGCTAGGGTTTTTGATCTTAACGACCTTATCCTTGCTGGTGCTTAATTGGCTAAAAAGACGCTATAGCCTAGGCTTTGCGCCGCGCTCTATGTAGGGAGGGGTTATGGATTTTTTTGAACAATATGCCCGATTATCCTAGATAATTTGCCTTTATTGGCTGAGGGGATATGGACGACGCTTTGGCTGGTCGGGATTTCTCTATTATGCGGATTGGTCTTAGCTGTGCCTTTTGGTGTAATTTTAGCAAGCGCTGCGCAAGGCATTACCCTAAAGATTGCAAAAGCGCTGGTATCAGCATTTAGCTATGTATTTCGTGGCACACCAATGCTTGTGCAACTCTATATTATTTATTACGGGGTGGGGTTGCAATTAGGCGCGGTAGAGGGGATTCGTGAAAGTGTTTTATGGCCAATTTTGCGTCAATCATGGCCTTGGGCATTGTTGGCATTTACTTTAAACACCGCAGCCTATACCTCTGAGATTGTGCGCGGTGCGATTGAAACAACCCCTAAAGGTGAAGTGGAAGCCGCTTGGGCAATGGGAATGTCTAAAGGTTTGATTTTTAGGCGCATTATAATGCCAAGCGCCATTGAGCGCGCCTTGCCCGCATATGGTAATGAAGTGATTTTTATGTTGCATGGCTCGGCGTTGGCGTCTGTGGTGACCTTATTGGATATTACGGGCGTAGCGCGAACGTTATATGCAAAATATTATGAGCCGTTTACCCCTTTTATTGTGGCAGCTGTAATCTATTTACTGATTACCTTATTAATTACGCTGTTATTTCGTTGGTTAGAAAATCGCTATACGCGCCATTTGATAAAACATTAGCGTTACACTTGGGAGAATAAAATGTTTAAAAAACAATGCATTGCAATGGTGTTGGGTTTTATAGGTATATCGTCGGCATGGGCTGAGCAGGGGCAGACCTTGCGCATTGGTATCGAAGGGGAATATCCGCCTTTTAGCGCAGTAAATGAGCAAGGTGAGCTATATGGATTTGATGTAGAGATTGCAAAGGCATTATGCGTACAAATGCAAAAAGACTGTACGTTGGTACAAATCTCTTGGGATGCAATGATTCCGTCGCTTAAAACAAATAAGATTGATGCAATTGTTGCATCAATGAGCGCAACCGATGAACGCCGTCAAAGTGTTGATTTTACGGATAAATATTATTCAAGCTATGGTAAATTAGTGCTAAAGGATTCTCTAGCAGGTCAAATTAATTCTGATAATTGGCAAGAAAAACTTCAATCCATCACTTTAGGCGTGCAGCGTGCAACCATTCATGATCGCTTTGCCAGTGAAAAACTAAAAAATATCGTCGGCGAAATTCGCCAATACAATACGCAAGATGAGGTGAATTTGGATTTAATCAGTGGGCGTATTGATGCAACGCTTGCTGATACCATAGCGCTCATTACTGGTTTTTTAGAAACAGATATGGGGAAAGGTTATGCCTTTGCAGAGCCTGTTTTTGATGACCCCGCTTATTATGGTGAAGGCGTATCCATTGTAATTCGTAAAAATGAAGAGGCGCTAAAACAAGCGTTTAATCAAGCAATTCAGGAGATTCGCGCAAATGGGGTGTATCAAACGATTAATGACAAATATTTTAATGTAGATATTTACTAAAAGCATCGGAATTTAGAACAAAAATTCTAATAAAAATGACCATCGCGCGTGATGGTCGTTTTTTATGCTTCGTCTAAGGCTTTTTTAATGATTTCTTTAATCTGACTACCTTGGAATTGGGTCGCGAATATTATTTTTAAATTTACTCTACTGCTGATATGTTCAATCCATCGTCTGGCATGTTCAATTTTTCTTTGTTCTTCATTGCGTAGAGAGTCACTTCCCTCAACGCCTTTACTTTCTACCACTAAGTTTAAAGTTTCACCCGTTTTGCTTTCAATAATATAAGCAAAATCAGGAGAATAAGTCCCACCGCCTGCCACGGGAATTTTAATCGAATTTTTGGGGATTTTAGTAAAGACCGTAATTGAACTAACCGCATCTTCTACAATATTTTTGCGCTCAATATCGCTATCAAAAAAAGTTTGCTCAAATAAAAACTCTGTCAATGGGGGTTGCTCATGATGATTGACCCCTAAATCTGCGCTATTAATTTCATCTAAAGGGTTGCCTTGAATATCAGTAAATTTTGTAGGATGTACGCTTGCAGATATTTGCTCATAACCAACTTGGAATTTACTAAAAGAATGTTGCAATAAATACTGATTAAAGCCTTTATGAATACTATAAATGGTTTGCTCATTCATAAATTTTTCAATATTTACTTTATCTCTGACTTGATAAAAAGCGCGATGCAACGTTGCCATTTGAATAAAAGATTTTTGCGCTAACTTTTCTAAAAAAGCGCGATAGTTCATGGTAACAATTGGCTCAATCTCATCATATTCATTATTATCCCAATATTCAGAATATAAAGAATTCTGATTTACTTTGATTTGATAAATTTTTGTTGAAAGTCCACTGATTGCAAATTTATCTTGATGTTGTAATAGATAATCAACCAATAATTGCTGGCATTGTACTTCGCTTATTTGATAATTCAAAATCGCTTTTTGATTAATCATTTCCCATAGTGCTTTGAGTTCATCATATTTACCCTCGCGCATTTTAGCCTTGTTTTTATCTTTTCCTGCATGGGCGATTTTGCCTTGTTTAAGTGTATGTTGTTTAAAAGCATCTGGATAAAGCTGTTTTACTTGATTTAATCCATCATGGATAAATTTATCATCATCATCAATAAAATAAGATAATTTATTACGAATGGATTTTTTTGTTTCATCAGGATAAGACATTTGTATCTTTTCAAATAATGCGTCATTTAAAGCATCAAAAATAATCGCTTTATGTGCATTTTGATTGACTTCTTCTGTTAGTTTATAGACAAAATCAGATTCACTGCTATCTACAAAATAATTAAGCATAAAGTTGCTATCTTTGACTCTCGCCATAAATTCATTAACAGGTAGGCGCAAGCCGCGTCCTACTTCTTGCAATTTACTGGTTTCACTACCGCTGGAGCGTAACTTACAAATCCCAAAAATATTGGGATTATCCCAGCCTTCGCGCAACGTCCATTTAGAAAAAATAAAACGGCGTGGATTATCTCGTGAAAGCAAACTTTCTTTATCGTGCAAAATTTCGCTAATTTGCTGAGAAGTCTTTTCATCCTCTGAGGAATTGTCTTTAGAGAAATATCCACCGTGGGTAGCAGAGATATCTTTTAACACTGTTTGCAAAGAATGATAAAAAGCGGAATTTGGTTGCACATTTTTTAATGCTTTTGTCGCTTCGTCTTTAACGCAGGCTTCAAAACGCGCTTTTAAGCTGCCTGAAATATTACCGTCCTCACGATAACCAGCAATATCATCAATGAAAAATAAAGTTAAGGGTTTGATTTTATCCGCGCGATTTAATAATTCTTGCTCTACTTTAAAATGCTCTCTTAGTGCTTGGCGCATCATTTTATCTGCGACTTGATTTGAATAAGCATAAGGCTTAATACTTTTGTTTAGTTCCACTTCAATCATCTCATTAAAGACCACTAAGTTTTTTTTGGGATGAATATTAGTAAGAATTAAATCATCTACTGCTGGATGGACTTTGTTCAAACTCTCGCCAACAGAAAGAATAAAATTTTTTCTTTCTTCTTTAGTACGTAATTCAAACTTTGCCTCATTTTGGCTTAATTTTTCAATAAATTTAATATTAGCTTGAGAATCGCCCTCTATTTGCTCAATAAAAGCTCGCACACCTTTTACTAAATCTTGATTAAAAGCATCCATCGCGGTTAAGCGATAAATGAGATTATAAAAATTATCATTAAAGGTCGCGCCATACCGCAATATAAATTGTGGCTTAAATGCTATTAAAGTCCGCCAAGTTTCATTATTATCGTTAAAGCGGTGGGGCTCATCAATGATTAATATGGGCTTGATGGATGCAATCGCCTCAAAAGGTTTATCATACAAATCTTTTAACAAAACACTGCCATCATTGCCAGCATCTTTACCTTTCATGGTTTTACTGTTAATCATGCCCATATTTAAAAGTAAGACATGAATTTTTTTCGCATTATCCGCTTGCACAAAACGCACAATCTCTATGGCATCGGGTGATTTTTAGATTTATTTTTGGATTTTTTAGATTTCTGGCTTTTCACAACATATAATTCAATTTCAGTATCGCCATATTCCCCCTCAAAATCCAAACGAAAATGCTGTTTTAAAGCTTCGCTTTTTAAAAATTGTTCCGCGCCAGCCTTAATAGACAAAGTTGGTACAGCAATAATAAATTTATATATCCCCAATTGTTTGTGCATTTCAAACATAGTTTGCGCATAGGTATAAGTTTTGCCCGTGCCTGTTTCCATACTAATATCCAGCACTTTATCTTGATGTATTAAGTGCGATTCAATATGATTTTGTTGTTGGATTTGCTGGATATTTTGTGCAAAGACATTGGCAGATAATTCAATAGTTGGATTTTCTCCCATTGGATTATTTATTTTATGTGCTTTATTAAAAACCGCCAACACCGAACGCACCGCCGCTATTTGATGAGGCAAGTTTTTTTCATAATGAAAGCCCGCCATTTTTAATACCTCACCAATAAGTGAATATCCAGTTTTTTACGGTTGGTATAACTGTCTAAAGCTTGTTTAAGTTCTTTTTGCTTAGCGCTTTCTACATTTGCGCCAAACAATACAATCCGTTGCAGTAAAAAGGTGGTATCGTTATCCAATCGTTCAATCAAGGCTTTAATTGCCAAACTGTCAAACCCAGCCCGCAAAATATACAAAGTATTGCTCGCCAAATGAGCAAAATAATTACCCAAACCGATTATTTGAACTGGTTCGGTGAGAAAATTGCCATCAAAAGCGCGCCAAGTGGTGAGCAGCGTTTGATACTGTTCGTCGTTTAAGTGGACATCAAGCATATCAGGCAGTTTCATTTGTGGATTTAACCACTCCTCCTCATAAGATTTACGAAAATCAGGCATGGTTTCAAAGATCTTAAAACCCAAATCGCCTTGATAATCGGGAAAATCTTGGCGGATTTTAACCGCACTTTTTTCAATACGGGCTTGGGTAATGTCAAAAATTGTGGGATAGCCTGCTTTACGGGCTTCGGATTTGGGGTCGGTTGGTTCGTCAATCTGCACGCAAATAAACCTACGATTGCCATTATCTTCGGCATTTAATTGCATCACAGCGTGGGCGGTTGTGCCTGAACCTGCGAAAAAGTCTAGGATTAGGTCGTTTTTCAAAACTTTAAAATTTATTAGATATTTTATTAGACTGGTAGGTTTAGGATTAGTAAAAACTTGTGAATCAAATAATTCTAAAATTTCTTGTGTCGCTTTTTCATTTGTATCAACATTGGAATTTTTCTTATCAATTAAAGGATCAATTATTTCATTTTTAATAAAGTTAGTTGGTCTTTTTGACCCCTTTTCATTTCGCAAAAATCTAATAGACAATTTGATTGTTTTGGCTATAAATGTTGTGCCTTTCTTAATTTCTTCGTCTAAAGTTGCTTGAATCCATTTAAATTCACCAGACAATAAAATAGGGGTGGTAGATTTGAAATTAACAATTTCAATGTCATTCATCAAAGTTACTTTATCAAATTCACCTGCTTTTAATTTACCATTTTCAATAAATTTAAAAGTTAAACTATCCGCTGGAAACTCCAAAATTCTTTTTGTATTTCCTGAATTTAATAAAGGTTCATCTCCTTCATCTTGCTTTCCTGCATTATATTTATAATTGTCTTTATTTTTTTCATAACAAAGAATATATTCATTTGTTTTTCTAGATTTTAACGATAAACTTGGCGGTGTTGATGTTTTAATCCAAGAAAAATACTCAACAAAATTCTCCTCCCCAAACACTTCATCACATAAGAGTTTCAGCTGTGCTTGTTCATTATCATCAATGCTGATAAAAATCACGCCATCATCTTTGAGTAGCTCACGGGCGATATACAGGCGTGGATACATAAAGGTCAGCCACGCACTGTGGGAATTGGATTTTTTGGCGGTAAAGTCTAGCACCCGACGGGCTTCATCCGTGCTCATATCGGCAAGTTTGGCAAGCTCATCAGGGGTGAATTTACGGTCGTCTTGATACACAAAGCCGTCCGAACCTGTGTTATAGGGTGGGTCGATGTATATCATTTTGACTTGATTGGCGTAGGCATGTTTTAGATGTTTTAAGACTTCTAAATTATCGCCTTTAATCAGTAGGTTTTGGCTGTGTTGATTTTGGGGTAGGGCATTATGCTGACTATTCTCATGCAAAAAGGTTGTCGGTGGACAATCGCGCAAATAGCGGGCGTAAGATTTGCCCAACCAGTTTAACGAATAGGCTTCACGGCTAATGTCTACCTCCAAAGAGGGCAGCAGCTCTGCCATTTTTTCAGGTAAAAATGCGCCGTTTTTATCAAAACATTGAGGGAAATGTTGTTTTAGTAAGGTGATTGATGGGTTTTCTGTCTGTTTAGAAAAAAGATATTCGCTTGGGAGTGACATTATCGCACCCCCAATTTTTTTAGGATGCAGTTAGGGTTGGTTGGTTGGTTGGTTGGTTGGTTGGTTGGTTGGTTGGTTGGTTGGTTGGTTGGTTGGTTGG
>NZ_LXHZ01000012.1 GCF_001888055.1 Rappaport israeli | reverse complement strand
GATTTGGGGGTGGGTTTGGCGTGTGAGGGGGGTGGCATTTGCGCGGATAAAGGCGGTGGGCGATGGGGCGGTGGTGGCGCTGGGGCATGATTTGGCTTGGTGGTCTAATGAGGTGGGGTATGGAATGAGGGGGCGTCCAGCGGATTTGGTGCAGGTGCCTGTGGCGATGGGGGATAATATGGCGTATTTGCGCGCGGTATTGGGGGAGGGGCGGCGGGTGTTGTGGTTGTCAGAGGGGTTTGGGGAGGTGCGTAGGGTTGGTTGGGATTTTGTGTTGGCGCGTCGGTGGTGGGCGTTGGCGGTTGCTGGGGCGGTGGCGCTTGGGTTGTTGTTGTGGCGGTTTGGGCGTCGGTTTGGGTCGTTGTTATTGGAGCAACGCCAGCAGGTTGATGAGTGGGGGCATTTGCAGGCGGCAGGGAATTATTGGGTTTCTGTGGGGGGCTATGAGTGGTTGGCGCTTGAGGCGAGGCGGCGTCTGGCGGGGGATTTTAGGCTGTTTGTGCGTCAGATTGGGGGGGAGGATAGGGCGTTGGAGTGGTTGGTTGAGGCTGTGGTTTAGACAGGGCGCGGGTGGCGATGTTGTGTGGGGTGGGGGTGTTGCCAGTGGTAGAGGGGGAGTTGGATTTTGTACGCTTTATGCAGGATGTGGAATGTTTAAGGAGGTTGATGTGAGTGATGTGGCGGTGTTGGCTGAGGTGGCTGGGTTGTTGCGGGGTAATTTGCAACGGGTGATGGTGGGGGCAAGATGAGGCTATTGAGGGGGTGTTGGTGGCGCTTTTGGCTGGGGGGCATGTGTTGCTGGAGGGGTTGCCTGGTTTGGGGAAGTCTTTGTTGGCGCAGACGTTAGCGCGTTCGGTTGCGGCAAAATTTCGGAGAGTGCAGTTTACGCCTGATATGTTGCCAGCAGATGTAACGGGGGGATGGTGTTTAATCCAGCTAAAAATGCATTTATGTTGCGCAAAGGCCCTGTTTTTACGAATTTTTTATTGGCAGATGAGTTAAATCGCGCGCCTGCGAAGACTCAGGCGGGGCTTTTAGAGGCGATGCAGGAGCGTCAGGTGTCGATTGAGGGGCGTTCGCTTGTATTGCCGCGTCTGTTTATGGTGTTGGCAACGCAAAATCCGTTGGAGATGGCGGGGACGTATGCGTTGCCTGAGGCGCAGTTGGATCGCTTTTTGTTAAATGTGGTGGTGGGGTTTCCGTCTTTGGAGCAGGAGGGGCGGTTGTTGCATCGGGTTTTGGCGGGTGAGCGTCCTTTGCTGGGGGAGGGTGCAGTTGAGGCGGTGGTGGATGAGGCGGCTTTATTGGCGGCGCAGCAGGGCGCGCGTGGGGTGCGGGTGGATGGGCGAGTGGTGGATTATGTGGTGGCGCTGGTACGAGCGTCGCGTGAGGCGGCGGATGTGGTTTTTGGGGCAGGCCCTCGGGCAAGTATGGCTTTGTTGGTTTGTGCACGGGTGTTGGCGGTGTTGCGGGGGGCGCGATTATGTGCTGATTGAGGATGTGCAGGAGTTGGCGCCGTTGGTGTTGCGCCATCGTTTGCGTTTGGCGTTGGAGGCGCAGTTGGATGGGGTGCAGGTGGAGGCGGTGGTGGCGCGTTTGCTTGCTGATGTGGCGGTGCCTAGGCGATGAGGGTGTTGGCGGCTTGGGGGCAGTTTGTGGGGTGGGCGGCTGGTGATGGTGGTGTTGGCGGTGTTGGGGTGGTTTGATTGGGCGCTTGGTTGGGGTTGGGCGGTGCTTGGGTTGTGGGCAGTGGTGCTTTGGGGGACGAGAGTGCGGTGTTTGCGTGCGGGTGGGAGGGTGTCGTTGGTGCGTGAGGTGGATGGGGTGCAGGTGGTGGGGCGCTCTTTTGAGGTGGGCTTGGTGGTGCGCAATGAGGGGGGGCGTAGGGTGCAGGTGGCGATATTTGAGCATTTGGAGGCGGGGTTGGTGGCGAAGGGGTTGCCGTTGGTGGTTAATTTGCAGGCGGGTGAGGTGAGACGTTTGGAGTATGAGGTGTGTGGGCAGCAGCGGGGGCGATGGGCAATTTTGGGGGGCGCAGGTGCGCTATGGTTGGCGTTGGGGGTTGTGGGTGCGAGAGGTGTTTTTAGAGGAGGTGCAGGTGGTGCGGGTGTTTCCGAGGTTGACGGGTTCGGCGCTGCGGGCGTTGTCGCAGGTGAAGTCGCAGCAGTGGGCTGTGGGGAATCGATTGCGGGCGCGTGGGGGGGAGTTTCGGCAGTTGCGGGAATTTGAATGGGGGGATGGTTTGCATGCGCTGGATTATCGTGCGAGTTTGCGTTTGGGGCGTTGGTTGGCGCGGGAGTTTGAGCAGGAGCAGCAGCAGCGTGTGGTGTGGGTGGTCGATGGTTCGCAGATGATGCTGGCGCGCTATGGGGAGGTGGGGGTGTTGGATGAGGTGTTGGCAATGGTGGCAGAGTTGGCACGCTTGGGGTTGAGTAGTGGTGATGCGGTGGGGTTGTATGGGTTTTCAGCTGGTTTGCAGGTGGCGGTGGAAGCTGCGGATGGGGTCGGGCAATATGAGCGGATTTTGACAGGGGTGTTGGATATAGGGGCGGATGAGGTGCGCGATTATCAGGGGATTGGGCAGGTGTTGCGGTGTGAGGGGAAGCAGGCGTTGGTGGTGGTGGTGACGATGTTGGCGCTGGCGGATGTGGAGAGGCTTGAGCAAGAGGTGCGGCGTTTGGCGTTGCGGCATAGGGTGGTGGTGGTGAATGTGTGTCCGCCGTTTTTACAGGCGGTGGAGGCGGTTTCTGATGTGGCGGATGCGTTACGCTGTGGGGCGCGTGATGCTTATGTGAATGCGTTTGCGTTATGGGAGGCGCGGTTGCGTGATGTGGGGGTGCGGTTTGTGAGTGTGCAAGCAAATGAGGTGGGTAGGGGGTTGGTTGGGTGTTATTGGGATGCGGTAGAGAATATGCTATCTTAAGCGGCTATGCCTTTTTATAGGGCTGAAGAAGTGATGCGGTTAAGTGTTTGGAATTAATGATATTTTTTTCACTTCTCCAACTATAGCGTGGCTTGTAGGGATCTATTACAAATTAATAAGGATTATATTGATATATGAATAATGTGGTTGGTTTTTTTATGATTCAGGGATTGCGGTTGGGCAGTTTGGGTTTGGGTGTTATTTTTGGACAAGCGATGGCGCAGCATACGATTGTGCCATCTGGGGGTGGAAATTGTGCTCTTGGGGCAGGTGGGGCGTTAGTTTGTCAGGGTGTCCCTTCTGTTCAAGGTTCTCAACCTTCTGTTGGTGGGGTTGTAAAAAAATTGGAGTTCGGTGTTAACGCCAAAGCTACTGGTTCACAGGCAATTGCGTTTGGGGATAATACTTTGGCAGGTGGGAAGCAAAGTATTGCTTTTGGGGTGGGGGAATGTGGTTTTGGGAGATCATTCAGGAGCTTTTGGAGACCCTAGTTATCTGGGGGCTGATTTTTCTTATGCTGCTGGCAATGATAATTTGGCTGGGCCAGGGAACTCAAATATTAATATAATGGGGAATAATAATTCATTTGGAGCAACAGGTTATTACTACCATGATGGCGAAAATTATAAGTTAATTAATGATGATCGGGCGATTAGGAGGATTACGGGTAATCCTAATTCGTCAGTAGAGATTAAAAAGACAGTGGTGGATAACGCTAAGGTGATTGGTAATGACAATTATGTGAGTTCTTCTAATACGTATATTTTGGGGAGTCATGTGGGTGTGAAATCCGATGTTTCGCCTAAATCTATTGGTCGGCGTCGGGTTTATACTTTCGACGAAGATGATAAAGTAACAGGTAGTTTTGTAACAGAGATTTATACTGTTGAAGATAGGGTTATTGGTACGCAGGCAGATTCGGTATATTTGGGGGATTATAGTACGGCGGTTGAAGGCAATCAGCAGCAGCCTAATCAGAATGTGGCTAATATTACAAGCACTGGGGCGAATGGGGCGACGACAACAGCTGGCACGAAGGGGACGGTATCAAGTGCGACGATTGATGGCACAACATATGGCAATTTTGCAGGTGCTCAGTCTGTTGGTGGGGTTACTGTAGGGGCTTCGGGCAAGGAACGTCGAGTGATGAATGTAGCGGCTGGTGAACTTTCTGCAACTTCAACAGATGCGGTTAATGGGAGTCAGTTATTTGCACTGGCGTCGCGCCCTGTGGTGAGAAATACGTATGTTGTGGATAATACGACTGTTTCTTCTGGGGATGGCAATATTGTGGTCAGTCGTTTGGGGGATAATTATTCGGTGCGCTTGGCTTCTTCATTGCAGGTTGATAGTGTAGCAACGGGCGATGTGGCGCTTAATCAAGAGGGGTTGAGTGTTGATGGGAAGACGTATGTCAGCCAAGAAGGTTTGGATGCAAATTATAAACGGGTGCAACATGTCTATCCAGCACGGGTGGAACAGGGGAGTTGGGATGCAGTGAATGGGCATCAGTTGTATCAGATGCAGTCGCGTTTGGATGAGGTGGATATGCGTGGGCGTAGTGGGGTTGCTTCTGCTATGGCTACAGCGATGTTGCCACAGGAATATTTGGCAGGTACGCGCGCAATTTCAGCAGGTGTTGCGCATTTTCGTGGTGAAAGTGCTTTGGCTGTTGGCGGTTCGATGGTCAGTGATAATGGACGTTGGATTGTTAAAGGAGCGGTTAATATGAATCGCAATGATGCTGGTTTGGGGTGGGGGTGAGTTATCGCTGGAAGTGATATTTTTGTCTAAGTTAGCCAAGTTTTTATTTGCATGAATTTTTTTATAAACGATTGGCTTTGGTGGACTAAAGAGAAAAAGGGTTTTTTGGAAACCCTTTTTTAATAGGTGGTTTAGGATTAATCGAATCTGTCGGCTGAAAAACTGGTGGCGCTTGTGTCATTAGAAAGATAATGTGCTTTAAATTTAATGTCAGCACGTGGTGAGTATAAAGTAATTATTGAGGGGGTGGAATGGTAAGAGTTTTATGCTTATTCCATGCTGTTTCTGGGGTTTAGGTGGATTGGTTTTGTTCGCTACGGTATTTTTAGGAGGGATTTATGTCTGAGGTGTTGGGGATTGTTGCGCCGATTTTTTTGGTGATGGCGTTTGGCTATGGGGCGGTGCGCTTTGGGTTGTTGCAGGCGGAGCAGGTGCGTGGGTTGGGGGTGTTTGTGTTGAATGTGGCGTTGCCTGCGTTGATTTTTCATGCTTTGGCGGGGCAGTCTTTTTCGGGGGTGTGGCAGCCAGAGTATTTGCGGTTATATGGGGGGTCGGCGTTGGTGATTTTTTTGCTTGGGGTGGTGGTGACGCGGTGGTTTTGGCGTGAGCCGTTGGCAGCGGCGGCGTTAAATGGTTTGGGGTTGGCGTTTGGAAATAGTGGGTTTATTGGGTTGCCAGTGTTGTCTATGGTGTTGGGGTCTGAGGTGGCGGCGCGCTATTTTGCGATGAATATGTTGGTGGAGAATTTTTTGTTGATTCCTTTGATGTTGATTTTGGCGGATTTTTCTAGGGTAGATGGTGGGCGTTGGTGGGTGGTGTTTGGGCGTTTGGGGGGGCGTTTGCTGAGAAATCCTTTGCTGTTGGCGTTGGCGGTGGCGTTGGGGTTTTCGCTTGGTGGGGTGGCGGTGCCTGAGACGCTTGGGAGGGTTACGGGGTTGTTGGCGCCTGCGGCGGCACCTGTGGCGTTGTTTGTAATTGGGGGAAGTTTGTATGGGTTGCGGGTGCGTGGGGAGTTGGGGATGATTGGGTTTGTGGGGCTGGGGGCGGGTGGTGTTGCATCCGTTGTTGGTGGTGGGGGTGTTTTGCGTTTTTGGGGGGGCGTCGTTGCAGGATGTTTGGGTGGGGGCGTTGTTTGCAAGTGTGTCGGTGGCGAGTACGGTGGCGATGCTTGGGCAACGTTATGGCTATGGTGAGCGGATTGCGGCGATGGTGGTGGTGAGTACGCTGGCGTCGTTTGTGAGTATGGGGGCGGTGTTGTTGTTATGGCAGCGGATGGGGGGATTTTAGGGTTGGTGTTGGGGGCACAGGTGGCGGCTCCAATAGAGGGTGGCGCCGATGACGCTGGCGGGCATGATAATGAGGTTTAGCAGTGGGATGCTCATTAGGAGGGTGGTGAGGCTGCCAAAGCTTAGGGTGTTGAGGGGGGTGGTTTTTAGAATTTGGCGTTGTTGGCGGAAGGGGATGCCGTTGTTTGCCATGGGGTAGTCCATGTATTGGAGGGCGCTGACCCATGCGGCGTATAAAACCATAAAAAGGGGGCGGTGAGGTTGAGTACGGGGATGAAGCTGATGAGGAGGATGGGGAGGGCGCGGGTGAGAAAGTAGAGGGTTTTTTGTAGTTCTTGTTTGAGGCTTTGGTAGATTTCTTGAGTGAGGGTGAGTCCGCTGTCGGGGCTTTGTCCGCGTTCTAAGGTTTCAACGGCTTGGGCTAAAAAGCCATTGAAGGGGGCGGCGATGAGGTTGGCTAGGAGATGAAAGCTGTAAAAGATGGCGATGAGGAGGGTGAGGGCGATGAGTGGCCACACGAGCCAATGGAGGTAGTGTAGCCAGCTGTCGCTTGGGAGTAGGAGGTTGATGAGGCGCTCTAGGTGATAGATGAGTGTGTAGGTTGCGCCTGCAAAGAGAAGGGTGTTGATAAGCAATGGTAAGACAATATATTTGCGCAGGCTGGGGGTGGTGAGCCAGCTAAATGCTTCTAGCAGGCAGAGTGGGGCTTTCATAGGAGGGGGTTGACGCCTTGTTGGTTGGCTAGGGATTGGGCGAAGAGTTTGGCTAGGTGGAGGAGTTCGTCACGGCGTGGGTAGTGGTTGCGGGTGACGATGGCAAGTTGGCGATGTGGGCTGGGGACGTTGAGGGCGATGGTGTTGATTTGTTGGTAATGGGCAATGCTTTCTAGTGAGATGGCTGGCATGAGGGTGACGCCCATGTTATTGACGGCGAGTTGGAAGAGGGTGCTGAGGCTGGCTTCGTTGAAATATTGTTTGTTAAATTGAGGTTCAATTTTGCATAAGTCGATAATTTGTTCGCTCAGGCAATGTCCTTCTTCAAGGAGGAGGAGGTTGGTTTGTCTGAGTTGATTGGGTTTGACGCTGTTTTGTTGTGCGATGGGATGTTGTTTGTTGGCGACAACGTAGAAGCGTTCTTCAGCAAAGGGGATGATGTCAAGGTTTTGCTGGGGATAAGGTAGGGCGATGACGGCGGCGTCGATTTGTCCAGTATAAAGGTTGCTGAGTAGGGTTTCGGTGGGTTGTTCGTGGATATGAAGTTTGAAGCTGGGGTGTTGTTCTTGCAGGATGGGGAGGGCTTTGGGGGAGTAGGTAGGGGGCGATGGTGGGAATAAATCCTATATTCATGGAGAAGCTGAGGTGGTTTTGCTCGGCATGGGCGCGTTCGACGAGTTGTTGGGCGTCTAGGTAGATTTGGCGGGCGCGTTCGAGTAGTTCTTTGCCAATGGAGGTGACGAGGACTTGTTTGTTGTTGCGCTCAAATAAAACGACTCCTAGATTTTTTTCTAGTTCGGCGATGCTAGGCTGAGTGCGGATTGGGAAATGTTGCATTCTTGTGCGGCGCGTTTGAAATGTTGGTGGCGTTCTACGGCAAGGGCGAATTGGATTTGGCGTAATGTAATCATAGTGTTGTCAATAATGGTTTAAAAAATCTCACCCATTCTACCGTTTAATTTTCTTTATTGAAAGGAAAAAATATGATTGTATTTGTGAAATTTATGGCTAGTGGAGGGCAAGGAGTGTCCAGCTGCCTAGGGTGATGATGAAAAGTCCTAGGATTTTTTTGCCATAACTATGGGCGAGGGTACGTAGGATGATGCCTGAAAAGAGGCTGATGCTGAGCATGGCGGGGAGGGTGCCGATGCCAAAACTGAGCATGATGAGGGCGGCGATGAGGGGGTTGGCGCTACTGATGGCGAGGACGAGGGCGGTGTAGATGAGTCCGCAGGGGAGGAGTCCCCAGAGTAGTCCGATGAGAAGAGCGTCGCTGTGGCTTTGGATGGGAAGCAGGCTTTGGGTTAGGCGGGCAAGGGGTTTCCAGAGGATGAGTCCGTAGCGTTCGAGGCGGCGGATGAGGGTGAGGTCAAATAATAGGTAGAGTCCTGTGGCGATGATGAGGAGGCTGGTGAGTTGGCGGATGAGGTGAGCGGTTTTGGGTTGGTGGAGGGTTAGTCCTAGTAAGGGGAGGATAAGTCCTAGGAGGCTGCCGAGTAGGGTGTAGCTGAGAAGGCGTCCGAGGTGATAGCTTGGGAGGTGGCGTTTGTGCTGGGTGTTGAGTGAGAGGGTGGCGTTGATGCTGCCGCACATGCTTAGGCAGTGGGCGCTTCCTGCTAATCCTGTAGCGAGGGCGGTGAGGAGTAGGGCGCTGTGGTTGGGGTTCATTTGGGGTCTTTAGGTGGGGTTTGGCGTTGGCGTTCGTCGTCGGTGTCGTCTAGTAGGGGAATCATGCTGGGGGCGGTCATGTCGTCAAATTGGTCGTTTTTGATGGCCCAGCGAAAGGCGAGGATGGCGATGCAAACGATGATTAGTGAGATGGGGATAAGAAGGTAGAGGATGTTCATGCTTGGGCGGTGGGTTGGGTTGGGGGTTGGGTGTGATGTATGCGCATGGCGTTGCCGACAACAAGGAGGGAGCTTAGGGACATGCCTAGTGCGGCAAGCCATGGGGTGAGGTGTCCGCTGAGGGCGAGGGGGAGGATGGTGAGGTTGTAGGCGCTTGCCCAAATTAGGTTTTGTTTGATAAGGCGTTGGCTTTTTTCGCTAAGGCGTAGGAGGTAGGGTATGGCGTGTAGGCTTTGGTTTAGGAGGACGATGTCGGCGTGGGTTTGGCTTAGGGGGGTTGGCTTTGCCTACGGCAATGGAGACGTGAGCGGCGGCGAGGACGGGGGCGTCGTTGATGCCGTCTCCTATCATGAGGGTGGGGGATTTTAGGCTTTCTAGATAGTGGAGTTTGTCTTCGGGGCTGAGTTGGGCGCGATGGTTGGGGATGTTGAGTTGGGTGGCGATGTGTTTGACGGTTTGTTGGCGGTCGCCGCTGGCGATGTGGAGGGTGTAGGGGCTTAGGCTTTGTAGGAGGGTGGGGGAGGTCGGGGCGTAGGGGGTCGTCAAAGATGTAGGTGGCGTGTAGTTGGTCGGCGGTGGCGAGGTAGACGTGGGTGCCGTTTTGTGTGGGTTGTGGGATTTGTAGGTGGGGGTGGTTTTGGATTAGCCATGCTTTGCTGCCGATGAGCCAGTTTTCTTGGTTGATGGTGGCTTTGATGCCTGCGCTGTTTTGATGGTGGATGTTGGTGGCAGGATAGGTGGGGTGCGGTTGTTGGATGAAATACCACGCTAGTGGGTGGGTGCTGTGGCTTTCGAGGGTTTTGGCTATGCGCCAGAGGGTGTGGGCGCTATGGGGGCTTTGGTATTGTTCGGCGATGAGTTGGGGGGTGCCTTGGGTGAGGGTGCCTGTTTTGTCAAAGATGATGTGTTTGATTTGGGTGAGTTTGTCTAGGGTTTGGCTGTCTTTGATGAGGATGCCGTGGCGGTGGGCGTTGTTTAGGGCGGCGGTGAGGGTGCTGGGGGTGGCGAGTGAGAGGGCGCAGGGGCAGGTGGCAACGAGGATGGCCAGTGCTATTTCAAAGGCGCGGCTGGGGTCGATGGTTTGCCAGATGAGGTAGCTGCAATGGCGAGAATGAGGACGAGAAGGATGGCGTTTTGGGCGATGGTTTCGCTGCGTTTGAGTTTTTGTGAGCGGTGTTGTTCGGCGCGGGCGATGAGGCGACGAATGCCTGCTAGGGTGGTTTGTTGTCCTGTTTGGGTGGCTTTGAGGGTGATGGGGCTTTCTAGGTTGGTTGTGCCTGCTAGGACGGTGTCGCCTGTTTGTTTGTAAAGGGCGTCGCTTTCACCTGTGAGCATGGATTGGTCAATACGGGTGGTGCCTGTTTGGATGATGCCATCTACAGGGATGGTGTGGGTGGGGGGGATGTGGAGGTGGTCGTTGGTTTGGATGGTGTTTAGGGGGACTAGTTGGGGGGTGTTGTTGATGAGTTTGTAGACGGCGTCGGGCAGTAGGCGGGCGAAGCGGTGTTCGTTGTGTTGAGCGCGTCGGCGAGTGAGAAATTCGATAAAGCGGCTAATGGAGATGAAGAATATAAACATGGTGACGGAGTCAAAATAAACTTCGCCTTGCCCAAGGAGGGTATGATAGGCGCTGGCGATAAAGGCGCCTACTGTGGCGAGTGCGATGGGAAGATCCATGTTGATGTGGCGCTGGCGAAGCCCTTGCCAAGCACTTTTTAAAATAGGATGACCACTGTAAAACAATACGGGGATGCTGATGCCGAGACTGACCCAGCGTAGGAGTTCGGAATAATTGCGGTCAATGCCGTGAAAAGCGCCAGTGTAGAGTCCTGTGGAGAGCATCATTACTTGCATGCTGCCTAGTCCTGCGATGATAAGGCGTAGGAGTTGTTGGTTGCGTTGTTGGTGGTAGTGGCGTTCGCTTTGCTCTGGGGTATGGAGATGTGGCGGGTAGCCGAGTTGGTCGAGGGTTTGTAGCAGTTGACTAAGTTTTAGGGGGTGGTCTTTATGCCAGCGAATTTGGGCGCGTGCGGTGGTGGTGTTGATGTGGATGTGTTGTAGGTTGTGGATGTCTTGTAGGGCGCTGCGGATAAGCCATGCGCAGGCGGCGCAGTGGATGTTGTCAAGATAGAGGTGGAGTTCGTGTGAATCGTTGTCGCTGTGGAGGTATTGTTGGGCGATGGCGTCGATGTCGTAGGCTTGCCAGTGGCTTTGGTCGTGGTTTTGATTGGGGCGCGGGCTGGCTTGTTGGCGAACTTGATAATATTGGTTGAGGTTGTGTTGGTCGATGAGACTGGCAACGCCTAGGCAGGCATGGCAACAGAATTGCTGAGTCTGTCCGTTGATGGTGGCGCTAACGGCTGTGCCTTGAGCTATGGCGCTATGGCAATGGTAGCAATGCTGGCTCATGGAGTATGAAAGACAATGGGGGTGGTGGTGTTTTGGCTTTGGGCGTGGAGTCGCCAGTTGGGGTTGGTTTGGGGGGTGAGTTTGAGATACCAACGTTGATTTTTTAGGTGGGTGAGGATTTCTTGCGGGAGGGGGTATTGGTTATCGGCGCTGGCGATAAGCGGGTAGGTGTGGTCGGAGGCGGCGATGGTGGGATGCTCAAGGGTGAGTGTGAGGGGTTCTTTGCTGGAGGTTGTGCGCTTTAGGATGAGAAGGGCGCGGGTGGGGTCTAGGGTGGCGCTTTGGATGTTTTGGTCGTTTAGATTTATTTTGTTGGGGGAGACACCTGTTTTGTAGTAGCCATCGAGTACAGGCGCATCTTTGCTACTAATAGCAAGGTAGATGGTGTACATGCTAGCGCAGACGGTTGCAAAGGGGATAAAGATAATCAAAAGAAGAATATGGTTTTTATACCAAGGAATGTGTGGGTGGGATTGTTTTTCTTGCATGATTTTTAACGTAGAGGTTTTAAGAATTTACTGGTTTGACGGCTGGCGTCTTTGGGATTATCACTTGGGCTGACGCTGAAGGTGAGTTCGTTAGAGACGTTCTCAAGTGCTGATTTTGGCGCATTGACGCGCACAACTTCTTCATAAACGGCTGCTGGTTCAACGCTGAAGGTGGTTTCGCCATCAATTTCTAATCCATCTAATCCGCTGACTGTTAAATTAAATAGTCGGGTTTGTTCGGTTTTGTTGAGGACTTTAATGGTGTAGATATTTTGCACGCGGTTGTTGGAGATGGTGCGCGCAAGGACGTTGCGGTCGCGTAGGATGTTCATGTCTACGTTGCTTTTTTGCACAATGCTAAGGACAAATAATGCAAAGGCAATGGTTAAAATCATGGCATAGCCGATGGTTTTGGGGCGTAAAAACTTGGTGTCGATTCCTGCAAGTTTGTTTGAAGAGGTGTAGCGAATGAGTCCGCGCGGGGCGTTGATTTGATCCATCACGTTATCGCAGGCATCAATACAGGCGGCGCAGGCAATGCACTCTAATTGCAGACCTTCGCGGATATCAATGCCCGTAGGGCACACTTGTACGCACATGGTGCAGTCGACACAAAATCCTAGATTTTCTGGATTTTCTCGGTCTTTGCGTTTTAGGCGGCGGCGGGGTTCGCCACGTTGCTCATCATAGGCGATGATGAGGGTATTTTGGTCAAACATCGCGCCTTGAAAGCGAGCATAAGGACAAATGTATTTGCAAAACTGCTCGCGCACAATCCCAGCTTGTAGGTAGCAGAACAATCCGTAGAAACCAACCCAAAAATAAGCGCTTGTACTGGCTTGGAGGGTGAAAAAATCAACAATTAGGGGACGAATGGGAGTGAAATATCCCACAAAACTAATGCCAGTTATTAATGCAAAGGCAGACCATAAGGCATATTTTCCAAAGCGTTTGATGATTTTTTGTGTATTCCATGGTTGGCGCATGAGCTTGAGTTGTTCGGAGCGGTTGCCTTCAATACGTTGTTCTATCCACATAAATACTTCAGTGTAGACCGTATGGGGGCAGGCATAACCGCACCACACGCGCCCAAATAAAGCGGTTACAAAAAATAATATGAGCGCTAATCCAAGCAGAACAAAGGTCAGTAAGATAAAATCTTGCGGCCAAATATTAAGGTCGAAAATATAAAACCGCCTTGCGGCAAGGTCGAATAAAATAGCTTGGCGCCCATGCCATGGGATAAAAGGCAAAGCATGGAAAATAAATAATAAGCTGATAACTGCGATTACGCGGAGATTTTGAAAACGACCTTTTACAGGGCGTGGTCTAATTTTAACGTGCTTTTCGTAGAGGGTTTGAATTTGTTCTGCCATAGTGCCAACATTATGATAATTAATAAGAATTAGTAGATATTGTTGTTTTTAATTTATGCGCACAATCATAACATAACTTTAGTTTTTAAGCGGTTATCTTTCATGTAATACAGATATAAAAAAGCCCAGCTGGTTTGCGATGGGCTTGAGCGAGAGAGTTTTTTTAATGGCTTAATGAATAGACATAAGCTGCTACTACTTTAATCCGCGTATCCCCTAATACATCATGCCATGCAGGCATTTGATAATTTTTGGGTTGATGATTTGTGATTTAATGTCTTCGACATTTGCACTATCAGCATATAACCAAACATCATCAGCAAGATTAGGTGCGCCAAGCGCTTGATTTCCTGTGCCGTCTGCACCGTGGCAAGCAATACAGCTTTGTGCATATAATTCTTGTCCTTTTTGTGCCAATGTTTCGTCGGCAGGATGCCCACCAAGTTGCATAACATAATGAGCAACCGCGGTTAGGGTTTCATCGCTGGTATCAGGTAGGGCACCACCTGCAGGCATTGCGCCGATGCGACCATTAGTAATGGTGGTTACAATATTCTCAGGCTTGCCACCCCAAATCCAATCGTTATCAGTTAAGTTGGGATAGCTACTTGAAATACCGCCAGCATCAGTTCCATGGCATACGGCACAGTTGTTTAAGAAAATGCGTCGTCCTGAGGCGAGCGCTTCGGGAATTTGTGCAAGTTCTTCGACACTTTTACTTTCGTAAACAGCAAAATATTCAGAGGCTTTAGAATCAACTTTAGAGCTTTCTCGCTCGTATTGCTGAATTTGGGACCAATTTAATAGTCCATCAAATTTATCAGCAAATACGCCAGGGTAAAGGACTAAATAAACAGCGCCAACTGCAATCATGAAATAAAATAGTTTCAACCACCAACCAGGTAGTGGGTTGTTTAGTTCACATAAATCTCCATCCCACTCATGTTTGATTATTTCGCCTTCTGCGGCGTTATCACTGGGTTTGACTTTGCTCGTCCAACGCACAAATAGGCATAAGCAATTAAATGCGCTATGGTTACGACCCCTACAAATATTGCGACATTCATAGTTTTGTTTCCTCATCATGATGTAATTTTTTGTGCCGAGGCGTAATGATTTCTTGCTCATCTTTTAACGCTAGTTTATCGGCATCTTTATAAGCTTGATTGCGCGAGGGCAAAAACAACACGACACACAGCAAAACAAATGATGTGAATAAAACAATGGTTGCAAATGCCCAAGCGCTCATAATGCTTACCTATTTTCCTTAAATGCTACTCCCAACCCTTGTAGATAGGCAATGAGTGCGTCCATTTCTGTTTTGCCTTCTAAGGCGCTTGCAACTGAGTCGATATCTGCTTGCGTATAGGGTTCGCCTAGGCGCATTTTGGTGCGAATACTTTTCTCAGTGAGTGTGATGTTTGCTGGTCTTTCGGCAAGCCATGGATAGCTTGGCATATTAGATTCAGGCACAACGTTTCGTGGGTTGAGGAGGTGTAGATAATGCCAGTCATCGGAGTATTTTCCTCCCACGCGCGCTAAATCTGGACCAGTACGTTTAGAACCCCACTGGAAAGGTCTGTCGTAGATGGATTCTTCGGCGACAGAGTAATGCCCATAGCGCTCGGTTTCCCAGCGAAATGGACGAATCATTTGAGAGTGGCAGCCATAACATCCTTCACTAACAAAAATGTTAAAACCCGCCAAACGCAAAGGCTCATAAGGTTTAACGTATTCTGAGGTGGTTAAGCTTTTATCAAAAGGCAGTGGTGCAATATGCACCAATCCACCCCAAATAACAGCAACTACAGTGAGCACACCTAACACGACTACACTGGTTTCAATTTTCTCATGACTTAAAAAATTCATTGTATCGCTCCTTTTAAGCTGTTTGCGGTTGAGTCTTAGTTGACGCAACGGCAGGTCTAGCAGGTTCAAGTGCGGTGCGGATGCAGTTGTAAGCCATAAGTACCATGCCACTTAGGAAGAAGACACCACCAAGGAATCTCACAAAATAGAAGATGTATTTTTTGCTGAGAATTTCTACGAAGGTGTAGGTGAGGGTGCCATCGGCAAAAGTCTCACGCCACAATAAGCCTTCCATGATGCCAGCTACCCACATAGAGGTTACATATAAGATGATGCCAATGGTGGCTAACCAGAAATGCACGAAAATTAAGCGACTGCTGTGCATAACGGTTTTGCCATATAGGCGTGGTAACATGTGATAGATAGAGCCCATGGTAATCATAGCTACCCAACCAAGAGCGCCTGAGTGAACGTGTCCAACAGTCCATTCGGTGTAATGCGAGAGGGCATTTACTTCTTTGATTGCCATCATAGGGCCTTCGAAGGTAGACATGCCGTAGAAAGCAAGTGCGACGAATAGGAAGCGGATAATTGGGTCGGTAACAAGTTTATGCCAAGCGCCTGATAAGGTCATCATGCCGTTAATCATGCCACCCCATGAAGGCACCCAGAGAATGATAGAAAATACCATGCCTAGTGATTGCGTCCAATCAGGGAGTGCGGTGTAGTGCAAATGGTGCGGCCCTGCCCACATATAAATGGAGATAAGCGCCCAAAAATGCACGATAGATAAGCGATAGGAATAAATTGGGCGTTCAGCTTGTTTAGGGACAAAATAATACATCATGCCCAAGAATGCTGCGGTAAGGAAAAAGCCTACAGCGTTATGCCCATACCACCATTGCGCCATGGCATCCACTGCGCCTGAATAAACAGGATAAGAATGTAACCAGTCGATGGGTAGGGCTAGGTTGTTGAAAATATGCAAGATAGCAACGGCGATGATATAAGCACCATAAAACCATAATCCTACATAAATATGTTTTTCTTTACGTTTGCCGATGGTAAAGAAAAAGACGTAGCCATAAGCAACCCAAACGATGGTAAGTAAAACATCTAAAGGCCAAATGAGCTCGGCATATTCTTTAGATTGTGTAAAGCCCAGTGGGTAGGTAAAGACTGCGCCTAGGATAACAAGGTTAAATCCGTAGAAGGTAAAAGCAGCCATTTTGTCGGAGATTAGGCGCACCGAACAAACCCGCTGGACGATGTAATAGGAGGTGGCAAATAAAGCATTACCGCCAAATGCGAAAATCACTGCGCTGGTGTGCAGTGGGCGGATGCGAGAATAAACTAGGTAGGGGATGCCGTCGGTTAACTCAGGCCAACGCAATTGCGCTGCAATCAACACGCCAACTAGCATGCCAATTACGCCAAATACAATGGATGCCCAAGTAAACTGTTTGACAATCCGATAATTATAAGTGGTATCTGGTGTCATCTGTTTTGCCTCATGAAAAAAATAATCCTAGGAGTGTCGCTTGCGCGACGCGCAGAAATTATACCATTTCCTATAAATTTAACAATTTATTTAGAAAGTTTCTTGCTTGTTAGATAAGAATAATTATTAAGTTAATCAAAAAGATGTGTCTAATTATTATCTTTTTAAGATTAAAAATACCGCAACCAGAGGTAAAAGTGAGCCAGCAAAACGGTGAGAAGCATTAGTGGGAATGCCCATTTGGTAAATGCAAGCATGCCGATGGGTTGTTTGGCTTTCTCTGCAAAGGCAGCTACGGTGAGGTTGGCGCTTGCGCCGATGAGTGTACCGTTGCCTCCTAGACACGCGCCAAGGGCTAATGCCCACCAAACGGTGTCAAAGTTGCCACTGTCGGGAATTTGCTGGGCGGCGCTGTCGAGTAAGGGAATCATGGTGGCGACAAAGGGGATATTGTCTAAAAAAGAGGAGAGAAGGGCAGAGACCCACAAGACGGCAAAGGCCATTTTTTCTATGTTGCCGTCTGTGGCGGCGAGGAGTTTTTCACCCATAAGGGATAGAAGCCCTGAGTGTTCTACCGCACCTACTATCATAAATAGACCCATGAAAAAGAAGATGGTTATCCATTCGACTTCGGCAAAGGCATGATGGACGGATTCGCTTTGTTTTTCAGAATGTTGTCTGCCATAGGCTAATAACATGAGTAGGGAGGCGCCTGAGAGGGCGACTGTGCCAGGTTCAAGATGTAGGCTGTGTCCTATAAAAAATCCAATTAAGACTAATGCGAAAACGGCTGCGCATTGTTTGAGCAGTGCGGGGTTGGTGATGGCTTCTCGTTCGTTAAAGCGCATGATGCGGGCGCGTGCTTTGAGGTTGGCTTGTAGCTTTTTGAAAAAATAAGCCAAAATAAGGTGCATAGGCAGAGCATGATGACAATTGCGATGGGCGCCATATGATAAAGAAAGTCGCTGAAATTAAGGTGGGTTGCTGAGCCTATGATGATGTTTGGAGGGTCGCCAATCATGGTGGCGGTTCCGCCGATGTTGGAGGCGATAATGGTGGTAAAGAGGTAGGGGAAGGCTTTGACTTGTAGTTGTTCGGTAATTAATAGCAAAACGGGTGTGATGAGTAAAACGGTGGTGACGTTGTCTAATAGGGCGCTAAAGACGGCGGTGATGCTGGCAATCATGAGCATGATGCCAATAGGATTTGCGCGTACGATTTTGGCAGATTTGATGGCAACGTATTGAAAAACCCCTGTTTTTGCGGTGATAGAAACCATCATCATCATGCCAATTAATAAGAATATAGTATTAAAATCAATGGCTTCTATGGCTTGGTGTTGGTTGAGTAATCCTGCATAAATCATGATGAAGGCGCCGATTAGGGCGATGATGGCGCGGTTAATTTTTTCGCTGATAAGGACGATGTAAACGAGGATTAAAATGATGCCGCTTAACCACATGGGGTTGAGTCCAAAGATTGCGCTGGAGTGGGTGATATGTTGCATAGAGGGTCTCGGTTAGGCTTCTGGGGTGGATTGAATGACAGACAGTAGGGTGCTAATGGTGATAATGCCGACAAATTGCTGGCTGTTGGGTTGTAAGACGACCACGTGAGCGTGTTTGTCATATAGTAGGTGGATGGCTTCCATAATGGTGCTTTGTGGCGTGAGTGTGGAGAGTTTGCTGGTGAGGTGGTTGGAAACGGGTTCGTGTTGGCAGTGGCTGAGTTGTTCGCGTAGTTCTTCTAGGTTGGTGGTCATGAAGTTTAAATCGACTAAAGGGGTGCCCATGTTGATGCTCATGGTGCTGGGAAGGAGTAAGGTGAGAAGGGTAAGGGAGGAAAAAATTCCTTTAAATTCATTGTGTTCATCTACAACAGGAAGATAGCGTACACCAGCATGGCGGATGGTGTTGAGTGCTTCTAATAGGGTGGTTTTGGGGTGTAAGAGGATGGGATTTGGGCTGAGGATGTCGGCACAGGTGTGTTGCATAGGGGCTCCTTATGGCGGATTTATATTAATTCATGACTTTCTAGTAAACAAAATTTTCCGTGATGGTAACACAATATTTTGCCGTGTGGGTGCCAATCCCCTAAGACGTAGCGAGTGCCTTGGGGATGATGATGGATTTGTGGGCGGTGGGTATGCCCATGGATGAGGATGTTGGCGTGGTGTTGTTTAAATAGGGTGTCGATATAATCAGGGGTAACGTCGGTATGGCTTGGGGATTTGTATTGTCCGCGTTGTTGGCTTTGCTGGCGTAAATAGCGCGCAAGACGGTGTTTGAGAGCTGGGGAGAGGTGATGATAGAGGCGTTGAGTGAGTGGGTGGCGTAGGAATTTGCGCAGGCGCTGATAGCCGTGGTCGTCACGACAAAGTAGGTCGCCATGTTCAAGAAGAAGTTGATGGGGGGGAAGATGAGGGGCAGGTGGGGGAAGGGTAAAGCTGTAGCGCTCGGGCAGTAGGGTGAGTCCGCTTAGGCGGGCGTAGGTTTGATTGAGGAGGAAGTCGCGGTTGCCGTGTTGATAAAAAGGGGGGTGTGGGCGCTTAGGGTGTGTAGATGTTTGGCAATGTGGCGTTGGTAGGGGTGATGAGGGTATCGCCTAGGTAATAATTGAATAAATCGCCTAGGATGAAAACGGCTTGTGGTTGTTGTGCGGTGAGTAGGGTGATGGTTTGGGTGAAGGCTTGGGTGATGGCGTCTTGCGCTTCGCTTAAATGAACGTCGGCTAAAAAGTAGATGGGGGCGCTTAGGCGCGCGGGAGAGGTTAAATGCATGGCGTGCCTAAGCGGTTAGGGTTAGAGAATGGTGGTGTTTTCGATAATGATGTCTTCTGTGGGGACGTCTGAATGCATGCCAAAGCGTCCTGTTGGGGTTTTGGCGATGCTATCAACAACGTCCATGCCTGCAACGACTTTACCAAAAACAGCATAGCCCCAACCTTGGGGATTTTTTCCGCTGTGGTTTAAAAAGTTGTTATCAACAAGGTTGATAAAAAACTGTGAGCTAGCAGAATGTGGGTCTTGGGTACGCGCCATGGAGAGGGTGCCGCGGTCGTTTTTAAGCCCATTATCGGCTTCATTTTCAATGGGGGCGCGGGTGGGCTTTTCTTTCATTCCTGATTGCATGCCACCACCTTGTAAAACAAAACCAGGAATGACGCGATGGAAAATGGTGCCGTTATAAAAGCCTTCTTCAGCGTATTGCTGGAAGTTTTTTGCGGTGATGGGGGCGTTGTCGAAGTCGAGTTCGATGTCAATGTCGCCTTTATTGGTGCTAAATCTAATCATGTTTTTGTCCTTTTTTGTTAATAAATTGTGGATTTAGTGTGTTGTTGTTTGGGTTTGTGTAGAGGGTTCTACAATTACCGCATCGATAATTTCAATGGGTTGTGTGGGGACATTTCCATGTCGAGCAAAACGTTTTGTTGGGGTGGCGGCGATGGCATCTACAACGTCCATGCCGTCAATGACTTGACCAAAAACCGCATAACCATAAGGGTCTCTCTCGCCTTTGTTGAGAAAATTATTGTCCACTGTGTTGATGAAAAATTGGCTGGTTGCAGAATGTGGTTCACTGGTGCGCGCCATGGCGATGCTGCCGCGGTTATTTGTAAGTCCGTTATGGGATTCGTTGGCAATTGGTTCGCGCGTGGATTTTTCTTGTAGCTGTTTGTCAAAGCCACCGCCTTGAATCATAAAGCCTTCGATGACGCGATGAAATATTGTCCCGTCATAATGATTGTCCTCAACATAGCGTAAGAAATTCGCAACAGTTGTGGGGGCGTTTTCTTCATCGAGCTCTAAAAGAATATCGCCACGATTGGTTTGGAGTTTAACCACTGGGTTAGCGTAGGCGCTTCCTGCGACCAAAGCACAAAGTAAGAGGAGTTTTTTCATTTTCTTGCCTGTTAGAAATAAGCGCTTATACTAGCAAATTTTGTCGCTGTAGGTGGGAAAGGTATGAGGAATTTGCAGTTTTATAACAGTTTAACGCGTAAAAAAGAGCGTTTTTCGCCAATCCATGAGAATGAAGTGGGGTTATATGTCTGTGGTATGACGGTTTATGATTATTGCCATGTGGGTCATGCGCGGGTGATGGTGGTGTTTGATGTGATTGCTAGGCATTTGCGCGAGTTGGGGTATCGTTTGAATTTTACGCGCAATATTACAGATATTGATGACAAAATTATTCAGCGCGCGCGTGAAAATGGTGAATCCATTGAGGCGCTTACCGCGCGATTTATTCAGGCAATGCATGAGGATGAGGCGGCTTTGGGGTGTTTGTCGCCAGATCATGAACCGCGCGCGACGCAGGCGGTTGTGCAAATGATTGCGATGATTGAGACTTTGATTGCTAAAAATCATGCTTATGTGGGGAAAAATGGCGATGTGTATTTTGCAATTGAGAGTTTTGCGGATTATGGCAAGTTGGGCAATCAAAATTTAGCGCAGTTGCGCGCTGGTGAGCGGGTGGAGGTGAGTGGTGAGAAGCGCGATGCGTTGGATTTTGTTTTGTGGAAAAGCGCTAAAGAGGGAGAGCCGAGTTGGGATTCGCCTTGGGGTGCGGGAAGACCAGGTTGGCATATTGAATGTTCTGTGATGGCGCAGATGAATTTAGGCGCGCACTTTGATATCCATGGCGGGGGGATGGATTTGAAATTTCCGCATCATGAATGCGAGATTGCGCAAAGTGAGGCGAGTTTGGGGCATCAGCATGTTAATTACTGGATTCATAATGGGTTTGTGCAGATTGATAATGAAAAAATGTCTAAATCATTGGGCAATTTTTTCACTGTGCGCGAGGTACTAAAGCAATTTGATGGTGAGGTGTTGCGTTATTTTATTTTGGCCAGCCATTATCGCGGCCCGCTAAATTATAGTGATGCAGGTTTGCAGGAGGCTAAACGCGCGCTCACGCGCTTATATACCGCTTTGCAAGAAGCGCCTGCACAAGAAGGTGCGTTGTTAGAGGCGGAAGTGGATTTGTTTATGCTGGCGATGAATGATGATTTTAATACGCCAAAGGCGCTGGCGGTGTTGTTTGATTTGGCGCGGCGTTTAAATAAGGCTGATGATAAAAAGCGAGTTGATTTGGCGCATACACTTAAAACGTTAGCGGCACGTTTGGGATTATTAACGCGCCCACCCGAGCAGTTTTTACAAGCGCGTCAAGCCGAAAAAGGCATGGAAAGTAGCGAGATTGAGGCGCTTATTGCTAAACGTGCGCAAGCTAAAAAAAGATAAAGATTTTGCCCAAGCAGATGCCATTCGCGCACAATTAGCGGCGCAGGGCGTGGTGATTGAAGATGGGGCAAGTGGGACAACGTGGCGCTATCAATAGCGCAATCTTTAGCGTGTCGCGCCTTATGAGGATACACCGACCCATTCCCCTCCCAATCGCCCCGTTAGCGGGTCGCATTTGATGATGGTTAAAGTGTGAGGAAGCGCATTTTTGGGTAGTTGCTTATCAGCAGGCGCTGGCGCTAGGTTGGGTATTTGGCGGTTCGCTTTTATGGGAAAGCAAAGAGGAAGCGCTGAGGGATTTACCATTTATTTAGATTTTTTTGGGGGAATAGATGGGCTGTGCTACACTCGCCCCTCTTTTCTCTATTTTTGAGAATTTCTATTGATAACACAAAGTTATACGCATTTTTAAATTCATTAATAAAAAGGTTTAGTTATGATGATTTCTTCTTGGATTAATGGCGCTTATGTGTCTGCTGATAAGGCGCAGGCAGAGGTAATCAATCCTGCTGATGGCAGTGTGTTGGCTGAAATGGCTTTTGCTAGTCTAGCGCAGGTTGATGAGGCGGTTGCGGTGGCGGCTAAAGCTCAGCAAGAATGGGCAGACATGAGCGCGATGGCGCGAGGTCGTATTTTGCAAAAAGCGGTGGCGATTTTGCGTGAGCGTAATGATGAATTGGCGGAGTTGGAAACGCAAAATACAGGTAAAGCGATTAGCGAAACCAAGGCGGTGGATATTGTTACGGGTGCGGATGTGTTGGAATATTATGCTGGCTTGGCGCCTGTGATTGAAGGTAAGCAAATCCCCCTTTCGGCAGAAGCATTTGCTTATACGCGCTTAGAGCCTTTAGGCGTGGTGGGCGCGATTGGCGCTTGGAATTATCCTATTCAAATTGCTTTGTGGAAATCTGCGCCTGCTTTGGCGGCAGGGAATGCGGTGGTGTTTAAACCTAGTGAGGTAACGCCGTTAACAGCGCTTAAATTAGCAGAAATTTATCAAGAGGCTGGGTTGCCTGATGGGTTGTTTAATGTGGTGTTGGGGGCAGGTGAAGTGGGGGCGGCAATTACAAATCATCCTGATATCGCTAAAATTTCATTTACTGGCAGTGTGCCGACGGGTAAAAAAGTGATGGCAGCGGCGGCAGAAAGTTCGCTTAAGATGGTAACGATGGAATTAGGGGGGAAATCTCCTTTGATTATCACAGAAGATGCCGATGTTGAGATGGCGGCGGATGTGGCGGTTATGGCAAACTTTTTTAGTTCGGGGCAAGTATGCACCAACGGGACGCGCGTATTTGTGCCTAAATCGATGTTAGAGGCGTTTGAGCAGGCGGTTGTAACGCGCGTTAAACGCATTCGGTTGGGTAATCCAATGGATGAAAAAACCAATTTTGGCCCAATTGCTAGTCAAGCGCAGTTGGATAAGATTTTAGAGTATATCGAAAAAGGCAAACAAGCAGGCGCTAGATTGGTGATTGGTGGCGAGCGTGTGGGGGATAAAGGTTTTTTGTTGAGCCTACTGTGTTTAGCGATTGTCAAGATGATATGGCGATTGTGCAAGAAGAGATTTTTGGCCCTGTAATGAGTATTTTGGCTTATGACAGTGAGGAAGAGGCGGTTGAGCGTGCTAACGAGACCACTTATGGTTTGGCAGCTGGGGTGGTTTGCCCTGATATTAGCCGTGCGCATAAGCTTATTCATCAATTGCAGGCTGGGATTTGTTGGGTGAATACTTGGGGGGATTCGCCTGAGTCTGTGCCTGTGGGGGGCTATAAGCAATCGGGTGTGGGGCGTGAAAATGGGGTGGAGACGCTGTTGTCCTATACGCGCAATAAATCGATTATGCTCTCTTTAGCACCATTTACGCCTGCTTTTTAGACTTAGCGTAATACGCTTTTTGCCAAAAGTATGTGCGTTTTTTTGTGATACTTTTAGCAATAAATTAGATGAACTGCTTGATGTAACGCTATAAATTTAAAGGGATATTTATGAAAAAAAAATATGATTATATTATTATCGGTGCGGGGTCAGCGGGGAATGTGCTGGCTTCGCGCTTAACAGAAGATGAAGGGGTGTCGGTTTTATTATTAGAAGCGGGTGGTCCAGATTATCGTTTGGATTTTCGCACGCAAATGCCAGCGGCATTAGCTTATCCACTGCAGGGCACGCGCTATAACTGGGCATTTAAAACCGACCCTGAACCCAATATGGATAATCGCCGTATGGATTGTGGGCGTGGGAAAGGTTTAGGGGGCTCGTCGTTGATTAATGGCATGTGTTATATCCGTGGGAATGCGCTAGATTTTGACCATTGGGCAAAACGTGATGGGTTGGAAGATTGGACGTATCATGATGTGTTGCCTTACTATCGCAAGGCGGAAAGTCGCGATATTGGGGGGAATGCCTATCATGGCGGAGATGGTCCTGTATCGGTAACCACGCCGAAAGAAAATAATAATGAATTATTCCAAGCGATGATTGAGGCAGGGGTGCAAGCAGGTTATCCGCGCACAGAGGATTTAAACGGGTATCAGCAAGAAGGATTTGGCCCGATGGATCGTTTTGTAACGCCCAAAGGGCGTCGCTCTTCTACCGCGCGTGGCTATCTTGATCGCGTTAAACACCGCGAGCATCTGACGATTCAAACGCATGCTTTGGTAGATAGAATTTTATTTGATGGCAAGAAAGCCATTGGCGTGGATGTGTTTATCAAAGATAACAAAGAGCGTATTTTTGCTGAGCGTGAAGTTATTTTGTGCGCAGGCGCGATTCAATCGCCACAAATTCTACAACGCAGTGGCGTAGGTCCTGCTGAGTGGCTTAAAGAATTAGGCATTGATGTGGTGGCTGATATTTGGGGTGTGGGAAATAACTTGCAAGACCATTTAGAGCTTTATATTCAGTATGAATGCAAAAAGCCTGTCTCACTTGCGCCAGCATTGAAATGGTGGAATAAACCTATGATTGGCGCAGAATGGTTATTTTTAGGCACAGGCATTGGCGCAAGCAATCAGTTTGAGGCAGGTGGATTTATTCGCTCAAGTGATGAATTTGAATGGCCTAATATCCAGTATCACTGCTTGCCAGTCGCGGTGAGCTATGATGGACGCAATGCTGTAGATGCGCATGGCTTTCAAATGCATATGGGGTCTATGCGCTCTCCTAGTCGCGGACGTATTAAACTTAAAAGCCGAGATGCCAATATCGCGCCAAGCATTTTGTTTAACTACATGAGTCATGAACAAGATTGGCGTGAATTTCGCGCAGGCATTCGGATTACGCGTGAAATTTTTGCCCAACCTGCATTAGCGCCTTATGCTGGTAAAGAGATTTCTCCGAGTGCTGATTTGCAAAGTGATGCAGAACTGGATGCTTTTGTGCGTCAACATGGGGAAACCGCTTATCATCCTTGCGGGACGTGTCGCATGGGAGAGGGTGAGGATTGTGTTGTAGATGGACAAGGTCGGGTGCATGGCATGGAAAATCTACGCGTTGTCGATGCTTCTTTAATGCCGCGCATTATTACAGGGAATTTGAATGCCACGGTTATCGCTATGGCGGAAAAAATTGCAGATAAAATCCGTGGGCGAGCGCCTTTGCCAAAATCTGATGCGCCGTATTATGTGGCAGGAAAAAATGCCCCTAAAAAGGAATCAAGCGCTAGTAACACAGAAACCCTTTAAAGAATTTTCAATATTACAAAGCCTTGCCCAGTGCAAGGCTTTTTAAACCCTATATATTTGGAGAGAGTTTTGAACACTAAAACCAACAATCGCGAGCAACAGCCTCAGGTGTCGCCGCCAAAAAGTGATTCACTGAGTCATCAAACATCTTTGAACAAAGTGGTGTTTTATATTGCCAGCACCATCACCGTGCTCACCGTGCTCTATACTATGATTTTCCCTGAGCAAAGCGGTGAATTACTGTGGGGCGCCTCTACTTGGATTTCAGATAGCCTAGGCTGGTATTACATGCTGGTTGTAGCGGCTTATTTGCTTTGTATGCTCATCATCGGACTATCCCGCTACGGCGATATTAAGCTTGGTCCTGACCATGCCAAGCCTGATTTTCCACTGCTTACTTGGGCGGCGATGTTATTTGCCGCAGGGATTGGCATTGATTTATTGTTTTTTGGGGCATCTGAACCGCTTAGCCATTTTTTAGTTGCCCCTGGCGGTCGACCAGAGCAAATTGAAGCCGCGCGCATTGCCTTAGCGACAACCTTTTTAGATTGGGGAATCCACGGTTGGGGTATTTATGCGCTGATAGGAATGTCTTTGGCGTATTTTTCTTATCGCCAACGTCAACCGCTTGCTTTGCGCAGTGCGCTTGTGCCATTGGTGGGCGTAAAAGGTGCGCGTGGTTGGATGGGGCATACAGTCGATACTTTCGGCATAGTGTGTACCATTTTTGGGATTGCAACCAGCTTAGGGATTGGCGTTTTACAAGCCAACGCAGGCATGACCCATATTTTTGGCATTGAAAGCAGTAAAATGGTGCAAACCATTATTATTATTGCTGTTATTGTGGTGGCGAGTTTATCGGCGATGAGTGGTGTAGAGCGCGGTGTTCGGCGCTTATCTGAAATTAATATGGGCTTGGCGACCTTATTATTAATTGCCCTGCTTGCTATGGGGCCAACCGTATTTTTACTTAATGCCTTTGTGCAAAATATTGGGGATTATTTCCAAACCCTGATGGCGAAAACCTTTGACCTTTACGCCTATCAAGGCAGTGAAGCCAGCGGTTGGAAAGCCTCATGGACCATCTTCTTTTGGGCATGGTGGATTGCATGGGCACCTTTTGTAGGAATGTTTATTGCGCGCATCTCACGCGGACGCACCTTGCGTGAATTTGTCTTTGGCGTTTTATTCATTCCACTAGGATTTATCTTTGCGTGGTTCTCCATTTTTGGCAATAGCGCCATTGATTTATATGTTAATGGTATTACCAGCATTGGGGATATTGCCTTATCTGACCCTGCAATGGGCTTATTTGCGCTATTAGATGAATATCCATGGACAATGTTTTGGTCAAGCCTTGCGGTGATTGTTGGGTTGATATTCTTTGTAACTTCAGCAGATTCTGGCGCATTGGTTTTGGCTAATCTCTCTACTAAAGGGTTATCCCCTGAAGAAGACGCGCCTGTATGGTTGCGCTTATTTTGGGCATGCGGTATTGGTTTGATTACCTTGGGACTATTATTTGCTGGCGGATTTGAATCCTTGCAAGCTGTAGTGGTTATTTCTGGATTGCCATTTTCAGCGGTTTTATTGCTCTATATGTGGGCATTAATGCGGAGCTTGCGCCTTGAAGGCAAAAAGCGCAATGCAGGCGGTATCGATTTCACGCATTCTATTGGCGAAGGCATCAGCTGGAGAAAGCGCCTCTCACGCATCATTAGCTATCCTAAGCGCGCACAAGTAGAAATCTTTATCCGCGAAAGCATCCAAAGCGCTATGGAAGAAGTTAAAACCGAACTCAGCAAAAATGGCGTGGAAGCGCAGTATAGCTTTGATGAAGAGACTTTCAGTGTAAGCTTACAAACCAAACACGATGACGCTATGGATTTTGTCTATCAGGTCGTGCCAACCAAAGCGTATAAACCACCTTTGTCTACTCAGCCAGTGGCAATACCTATAAAGAAGTCGATGGAAAAGAAACCTATTGGCGCGCGGAGGTTTATTTGCGCGAAGGCGGTCAAGGGTATGACGTTATGGGATACAGTAAAGGTCAGATTATCAACGATATTTTGAATCAATACGAGCGTCATATGCATTTTATTCACGAAGAATAAATCTAATTTACCATGGATTGGCGTAATCCTTGAGTAAACGCTACAACTCAAGATTAAGCGCCAAAATAACAAAACACCGAGCAACCCTTCGGTGTTTTGTTATATTATTAAGCGTCTTTTTTACAAAAATTTTATGGAGCATTAATATGAAAAAATATTTTACTAAAACAAGTTTTGCCATGGCATTAATAACAATAGGCGCTACCTTATCGGCTTGTGCTGGAAATAGCTCTAACGATTTGGTGAATCAATCCGCAAAACCTTTGTCTGCAAACAGTACGGCAAAAGAAATTGCGCAAGCTTTGCAAGGTGATTGGATGCATTGTGTGATTCACGATATACCTGATATTGGATTTGCGATATTGGGAAAAATTAAAGCCACAAAAGAATCAGATAAGTGGGATATTGCTATGACACCTACTGGTTTTTTGCAGTATAAAAATAATGATTGTACCGGTGATGTTATACCTGAAACAGAACTTAGCGCAAAAGACAAAGATTTTTTAAAAAATATCAATACTTGGAAGGCGGAATTTAAAACAATTACTAATAAAGAGGATGGTCTTTTTATACAAGGTACGAGAACAGTAGAATCTGTTTTAGTTCCAACTAAAGAAATAGTTGAAGCTCATATATTTTTAGAGGAATTATTGGTGTCTAAAGATGCGAATAAATTTACTATTTCTGAGCTTGGTACAAACCGCATACCTTATAAGCGTCTTGAGAAAAGATAAGATGAATTGCGCGATTATTGAGTATTTACAATCCTCCAGTTTATGGGGGATTTTTTGTATGGCGTTTTATTCTCGTATTTAATTTTAATGAGATATAGAGATATTGATTTAGTAGATCATGAATTTTTTTATTTGGGTGGCTGAATAAATCGTCTATTTTTTAGAAAAGATTGTTGATGTGATGGTTGTGGTTTTAATGGTTGAATTAGGTGAGTGGGTGTCGATGTGTTTTGCGCTTATATAGTC
>NZ_LXHZ01000020.1 GCF_001888055.1 Rappaport israeli | reverse complement strand
TGAGACTTAGAGATACACATTTTGTTAGGAGAAGCGCTTAGAATAATCTCATTTTGAAGTTAAGAGACTATACAACATCACTTTACTGACAGGCAAGAAAAAGAATATGAAATCCCCGCCCCAACGTCCTGAACAAAAAAGGTTGTTAAAACAAAGATGTGTTGTTGAAACAATTTTTGATCAGTTAAAGAATCTATGCCAAATTGAACATACTCGCCATCGTTCAGAGAAGGGATTTTTGTTGAATCTGATTTCTGGATTAACGGCATATTGCTTGTTTGCGTATAAGCCGCAGATGTTTGGGAAGAATGCTTTGGCGGCTGCTAAATAGAGGTGGCTTATCCCGAACTCAGGTTAATGATTAGTCTTTTGGTGTTTATTATTCATTAAGGCTTTGCCAAAGATACCATGTAGCGACGCTACACCATGGGCTAAAAAGCGGTATGTAGCGTTTTTCTATTTGTGAGGGGGTGAGGCGTTCATGTTGGTAGTTTTGGCTTAGGGCGCGTTGTAGTCCTAGGTCGGCGCTTGGGAGGATGTTGGGGCGTGCGAGGGTGAAGATTAAAAACATTTGTGCGCTCCATTTACCGATGCCGTAGAGGCTGGTGAGTTCGTTGATAATTTCTGTGTCGCTTTTTTGTTCGAAATAGTGGGCGCTGGTGATGTTGTTATGGAGGAAATACTGGCAGACGGCGTGGATGTATTGACTTTTGCGCTGGGAGAGTCCGAGGCTTTGTAGGGTGGTGAGGGGTTGTTGCTGTAGTGCTTGGGCGGTGATGGGGGTATGTTGGTTGAGGCGTTGCCAGAGGGTGTTGGCGGCTTTGGTGGAGAGTTGTTGTCCGATGATGGCGCGGATGAGGTTTTGTAGGGGGTCGGGGGCGGATTTTTAGGCTGCTATTGGGATGGCTGTGAATTAGATGCGCGAGAATGGGGCAGGTGGCGCTTAGGGTTTGGGTGGCTTGTTGCCAGTAGGTTGGGGTCATTTGGGGTGCTGGTGGTGGGTGAGGGGCGTATTATAGAGGTTTTTTATGATGTGTTGGGAGGATGAGATGCAGGAGCGAGTGGCGCGGTGGTTGGCATTTTGGCAGGAGTCGGAGGCGGATTTGGATTGGGTGGCAGGGGAGTCGGCTTGTCGGTTGGTGTCGGTGAGTGAGTATGCAGGTGAGCAGTTGCGCCGTTATCCGATGTGGTGGGATTTTGTTTGTGCACCGAGAGATTGGCGAAATTATGATTTTATGTTGCAGTGGCAGGAGTTTAGCGCGCAGGTGGGGGCGGATGAAGAGGCGTTGATGCGGGCTTTGCGTTTGTTTAAGCATCGTCATCAGGTGGCTTTGATTGAGGCGGTGGTGTCTAGGCGCTTGGAGCAGGTGGATTTTTTATATGCGTTGAGTGCGTTGGCGCAGTGTTTGTTGCAGGCGGCGTATGATTGGCATTGGCAGGCGTTGGTTGAGCGTTATGGGTATCCGTTGGATGGGGCGGGTGAGAAGATGGGGATGGTGATTTTGGGGATGGGGAAGTTAGGCGGTTGGGAGTTGAATTTTTCTTCTGATGTGGATTTGATGTTTGCCTTTGCTGAGGAGGGGATGACGCAGGCAGGCGTGGGGCAGCGGTCGTTGGAGCATTCGGTGTTTTTTCGTAAGTTGGCGCAGAAGGTGATTTATGCTTTGGATGCGGTAACGGTGGAGGGGTTTGTTTATCGGGTGGATATGCGTTTGCGTCCGTTTGGGCAGTCTGGGGCGTTGGCGATAACGTTTGAGGCTATGGCGCAATATTATGTGCGCCATGGGCGGGATTGGGAGCGCTATGCGTTGATGAAGGCGCGCGCGGTTGCAGGCGATAAAAAGGGTGGGGCGGTGTTGCTTGGGCGTTTGCAGGGGTTTATGTATCGCAGGCAGTTGGATTATCAGACGCTTGAGGCGATTACGCAGATGAAGCTTGGGATTAATCGTCAGATTCAAAAGGAGGGGATGGCGCGACATTTGAAGTTGGGGGTGGGGGGGATTCGTGAGGCGGAGTTTTGTGTGCAGGCGATGCAAATGATTTATGGGGGATTTATCCGCTGTTGCAGGGGCAGAATTTTTTGCAGGCGCTGTGGAATTTGGCGCGTTTGGAGTTGTGGTCTAAGGCGCAGGCGCAGGCGTTGTCTGAGGCGTATTTGTTGTTGCGGACGCTGGAAAATGCGTTGCAGTTTGATAAGGAAAAACAAGTACATCATTTGCCTGAGACGACGGCGGATTGGCAACGTTTGGCGTTGGCGTCGGGGTTTTTGTCAGTAGAGGCGCTTGAGCAGGCGCTTGAGGCGGCGCGGATGTGTGTCGATGGGGTGTTTCAGGAGGTGTTTGTGGGCGATGAAATGCGGGTGGATGAGGGGTTGTTGATGATCGATTGGCGCGCGCCTGATTTGCAGCGTTTGGCACTTTGGCTTGAAGCTCAGGGGGTGTGCGCTGAGGAGGTGGAGCAAATGGGGCGTTTGCTGGTGGATTTTGCCCGTCAGATGCGTTGGGAGGAGTTGTCAGAGCAGGCGGTGGCGCGTTTGCAAAAGGTATTGGCGCAGATGTTGATGCAATCGGTGCAACGTGGGCAGGCGCAAGCTTTGCAGGGGCTTTTGGCGTTGTTGTTGGCGGTCAGTGAGCGTGCGCAATATGTGGAGTTGTTGGCGGAGCAGACGAATGTGGTAGGGCATTTATGTGATATTGCGGTGAGTTCAAGTTGGTTGATGCGTTTTATTTGTGAGCATCCGTTGGTGTTAGATGAGGTGCTGGGTGAGCGGCGGGCGTTTCGTCAGCGCGCGCAATTGGAGCGTGATTTGGCGGCGCGTTTGCAGGGGCTTGAGGACGATGAATTGTGGGTGCAGGCGCTAAGAGCGTTTAAAGATGCGCAGTTGTTTAAGATTGCTTGGGCAGATGTTCATGGCACGATGGGGTTGATGACGGTGAGTGATTGTTTGAGTGAGGTGGCGGAGTTGGTGTTGGAGTGTGCGTATCAGCGCGCGTTGTTAGATACGCAAAGGCGCTATGGTTTGCCGTTAGATGGCGCTGGTAATCGTGCGTTGTTTGCGGTTGTGGCGTATGGGAATTGGGCGGGGTGGAGTTGAGTTATGCCTCTGATTTGGATTTGTTGTTTTTATATGATGAGGTGGGCGGTAAGGGGGTGACCGATGGGGAGAAGTCGGTGGATAATGCGGTGTTTTTTGCCAAACTGGTGCAGCGCTTGACGCATTATTTGGCGTCTAGTTCGTCAGGGGGGCGGTTGTATGAGGTGGATATGCGTTTGCGTCCGAGTGGGCGTGCGGGGATGCTGGTTTCTTCTTTGGCGGGATTTGCGACTTATCAGAAAAATAATGCGTGGACGTGGGAGCATCAGGCGTTGTCGCGTGCGCGTTTTATTTGTGGAGATATGGCGTTAGGGGAGGCTTTTACCGCGCTTCGGCGTGAGGTGTTGTGTTTGCCACGTGCGCAGACGCTGGCTAGCCAAGTAAAGGAGATGCGCGAGAAGATGTGGCTAAATTTTATCGCACATGGCGCAGGGGAGGCGCTTGAGGAGCAATGGTTTGATTTGAAACAGTCGCGCGGGGGTTGATTGATATTGAGTTTATGGTGCAGTTTTTGTTGTTAAATCATGCGCATGAAGAGCCAGTGATTGCGCGGATGAGTGATAATATTCGCCAGTTGGCGGCGTTGGAGGCGACGGGGATTATTGGCTCTTCTATGGCGATGACCTTGCGCGATGCGTATCGGCGATTGCGTGAGGCGGCGCATCACCGCTATTTAAATGGACAGAATAATGTAGTGGCGGCGAAAGATTGGCAGGGTGTGCGTGAGCAGGTGTTGCGCATTTATGATGAGGTGTTTAAAGAGAAGGTAAAAGAAATTTAGGAGCCATATAGTCGAAGAATTGAAAAAGTATTACAGCGTTGGCTCGCCTTGCCGTACTATCTGTACTGTCTGCGGCTCGCCGCCTTGTACTACTTTTTCACTTCTCCGACTATATGACATAAAATTTTTGTTGGAAAAATGGGTGATTTTGACAATGGGCGCTACTTTATTATTAGGCGCGGTGGTAGGGGTGGTTTTGGTTGATGCTATGAGCGCGGTAGAGTGCTTCGGCGGCGACGATGCGCACAAGGGGATGAGGGAGGGTGAGTGCGCCTAATGACCAGCTTTCATGAGCGCGCGCTTTGATGGTTGGCGAGAGTCCTTCAGGCCCGCCGATGATTAGCGCGAGGCGCTGGGCTTGGCTTTGCCAATAGAGGAGGCGTTGGGCGAGTTGTTCGCTGGTATAAGATTTGCCCGATGAGTCTAGGATGACGATGTATTGGGCGTTTTGGCAGGCTTTTAAAATTTGTTCGCTTTCTTTGGCAAGGTGTTGGGCGAGTTGGTTTGGGTTGGTGCGCTTTTGTAGGGGGATTTCAATGAGGTGTAGGCTTGGGTCTTTTAGGCGTTGGCTGTAGTCTTGATAGCCTTGATTGACCCAGTTGGGCGCTTTGTTGGCGATGGTGATGAGGTCGATGCGCATATTTAGAGTTCGATGATAAGAGGGAGATGGTCGGAGTGGTTGAATTCGCTGACGTGGCTTTGGGCGTTTAGATTGCCTTTTATATAGGCGTGGTCTAGGCGCTTTTTGGGTTGCCATGCAGGAAAGGTCGGGCTTTGGTCGCCTAGGGGGCGGTAGCCGAGGTGTTGGAGGTGTTGCAGGGGTGGGCTTTGTGGGGTGCAGTTAAAATCGCCGATGAGTAGGACGTTGGGGTGGTCTTTGAGTTGGTCGCAGATGAAGGTGAGTTGGCGCTGTTGGTCGGTTTGTCCTAGGCTTAGGTGGATGTTGGCAATGACAAGTGGGGTTTGCTGATGTTGGATTTGAACGGCTAAGACGCCACGTCCTTTGATGCGGCTGGGGAGTGGGGTGTTGAGGATGGGGGTTAGGGGGTGTTTGCTTAGGATGAGGTTGCCGTGGTGAGAAAGTGCGCTGATGCGACGGGTGAGTTGGTGGAGGCTGTGGGGGAAGTGGGTGTGTTCAAGGAGTTGATGAATTTGGTTTTTAAAGCCGTTTCTTAGTCCGCCGAGGGCGATTTCTTGTAGGCAGACGAGGTCAAAGGTATCTATATAAGCGGCGATGCGGTGCAGGGTGCGCGTTTTGGTGGGGGTGGGGAGGATTTGGCGTGGCCATTGGTAGGTGTAGCTTAAATAGCTTTGGCTGTGGATGGCGGCTTGGATGTTGTAGGTGAGTAGGCGCATCGGTAAAAATTCGGCGGTTTTAGGGCTGGGTATGATAGGCTATGTTGCTTTTTTTGTCAGCTGTTTGTCTTTTGCTTTGCTTTTAGAAGGTTGTTATGTTTTCTACTTATTCGCTTACGGAATTGTTGCTCATTGGGCATTTTGTGCTGAATTTGTTTTTTGCGGTACGCATTATTTACAGTAAGCGAGCATCGAGTGTGGCGTTGGCGTGGTTGGTGATTTTGTTTGTCTTGCCCTATGTGGGGACGCTGGCGTATTTGCTTTTTGGGGAGCCTCGGTTGGGGGTAAAGCGCTTAAGGCGTAAGCAGGAAATACGCTCTTTTTATGAGCAGTTTAATCAGCAGTTTAAAGAGGCGTTTGTTTTTGATAAGCGGAGGGTGGAAAAGCGGTTTTTGGGGCTTGGGGCGCTGACGTATCGGCGGATGGGTTATGGGATTGGCGATGGGAATAAAACGCGGTTATTTACAACGCCTGAGGCGATTTTGGCAGCGTTTGTAGAGGATATTGAGCGGGCGCAGAGCTCTTGTTTGGTGATGTTTTATATTGTGGAGGCAACTGGACGGGTGGAGGCGGTGTTGGAGGCTTTGGAGGCGGCGGCAAAGCGTGGGGTGCGCTGTCAGTTGATGGTTGATGATGTGGGCAGTAAGCGGTTTATTAATAGTCCGTGGGCTAAGCGGTTGCAAGAAAATGGGGTGGCGTTGACGCGTGCGTTGCCTATTGGGGTGTTGAAGATGTTGTTTGTGCGCAATGATTTGCGTAATCATCGTAAGCTGTTGATTGTTGACCATAAAATAGCTTATACGGGGAGCTATAATTTGGTGGACCCGCGGTTTTTTAAACAAGAATTAGGAGTGGGGGAGTGGGTGGATGTGATGATGCGCTGTGAGGGGGCGGTGGTGCAGTGGTTGGCGAGTGTGTTTTATGTGGATTGGGCGGTGGAAAATGACCGTAATTTGCGCGATACGCAAACTTATTTGGGGCGTTATTTGCAAGAGTTGCCTGTGGTGGGTGCGGTGGAGGAGTCTCATGGGCAGGCGTTGTTGCAGGTAATTCCGTCTGCGCCTGACCAAAAGGGGTCTATCGTTTATGAGACGATTATTGCCGCGTTGTATACGGCGCTGGATTCTGTGGTGATTACAACGCCTTATTTTGTCCCTGATGAGTCGTTGTTGATGGCGCTTGTTTTAGCGGCTAAGCGTGGGGTTCGGGTGGTGATTGTTTTACCTAAGGCGATTGATTCGTGGTTGGTGAGTTATGCTTCGCGTGCTTATTATCAGATGTTGTTGGAGGCGGGGGTAGAACTGGCGATGTTTTCTCAGGGGTTGTTGCATAGTAAGACGGTGGTAGTTGATGGGCGCTATGCGCTTTTTGGCACGGTGAATATGGATATGCGGAGTTTTATTTGAATATGGAGGTGTCGTTGGCAGTCTATGATGAAAAGACGGTGGCGGAGATTGTGAAAGTGCAGGAGGGCTACTTGCAAGGCTGTGAGGGGGTTGACTTGAGTTTGTGGCAAAAGCGCCCGATAATGAGCCGTTTTATTGAGCGCTGTGTGCGTCTGTTGAGTCCTTTGTTGTGAGGTTATCCATGCTTTCGTTTAATTGGGAGAAAGCTTTGCTGTGTGCGGTGGTGTTTGTAATAGGCAAGGCAAACGCGCAAGAAGCACCAAGCGCTTGGCAGGCGCTCATGGCGCGGATGCAACAGGCAAAAGATACGGTTGGGGATAAATTGCCAGAGGTGGCGGTTGAGCCAGCGGTTAGGCATTTGGTCGATGAAATTCCGCCTTCTGTAAAAACTGCGCAGGCGCGTTTTATTACGCTGAGTGTGGAAAATGATAAATTTGGCAATGGTACGGATAAAGATTACACCAACGGACTGCGCTTAACTTACTACAATACCGCCACTAAACAGCCGTTTTATGTGCAATGGATTGACCGTTTGGTGCCTGCTTATGAGCATAATGAGAGCTCAAATTCTTATTTTACTTTTGGGCATAATTTGTATTCCCCTAAAGATATTACCGAGGATTTTTTAAACCGCGAGGATAGACCTTACGCGGCTTTTTTATATGCTTCTGCAGGTGTGAATACGCTAACTTATGATCATGTGGATAATGTGGAGTTAACTTTAGGCTGGGTGGGCCCGAGTGCGTTGGGTGAGCCCATTCAAAAAAGATTTCATAAATTAATCGGTTCAGATACGCCTTCAGGGTGGCGTTTTCAATTAAAAGATGAACCAGTGCTGATGTTGTCGTGGGAGCGTAATTGGCCGCAGTATTGGGCGGCAACGATTGAAAATGATTGGTTTGTGCGCTTTGCGCCGCATGTGGGGCTGACGTTGGGCAATGTTTATACCTATGCAAATGCAGGTTTTACCATTGATTTAACGCCAAAGGCTTTGCGTTGGCAAACCCAACCAGTGCGTGTGCGTCCTGCTATTCCAGGAAGTGGCTATTTTGAACGGGCGTCAGAGGCTTGGTCTTGGATGGTGTTTTTAGGTTGGGATACGCGTTTGATGGGGCGTAATTTGTTTTTAGATGGCAATACGTTTAAAGAGAGCCATCGGGTGGGGCGGCAATGGTGGGTGCATGACGCTGCTTTAGGGGTAACAGCAAGTTATGATAACTGGCGCGCAAGTTATACGCTAAATTGGCGTTCTAAGGAATTTCATTCACCGTTAGCAGATGACCAAGTTTTTGGGTCGCTCTCGCTAACGTATCAATTTTAGCGATACGTTCGCACAAAGGAGGAAGATGATGAGTAATGCGCATAAGCCAACGATTAAAGCGGTATTTTTTGATATTGATGGCACGTTGTATCGTAAAGAGGCGCAATATTTGCCTTCATCGCTTGCGCCTGCTTTAAAAGCGCTAAAGGCGGCTGGGGTGTTGGTTGGGATTGCGACGGGGCGCAGTGCCTGTGCTTTGCCTGAGGCGGTGGTTGATTTGATAAAGGAGGTGGGCATTGAGGCACTTATTACGACCAATGGGCAATGTGTGCAATATCAAGGGCGGACGTTATTTATTGAGTCTATCGATAAACAAGCCATTGAGAAGATGTTGCCTGTGGTGCGTGCGCAGGGTTTGCATTATGGGTTGGTCTCAAATGAGCGTATAGCGACAAGTAGTGATCATGAATGTGTACAAAAGGCTTTGCGCTATATTGCGGATTTTTCGGTTGAGCCTGATTATTATCTTGAACATGATGTTCAGCAGATTTTGTTGTTTGCTGAAGAAGAATTTAAGGCGTCTTTGATGGATTTACCAGAGTTTGCTGGGTTTAAATTGATTGCTTGGCGGCATAATGCGGTGGATTTGTTGCCAAAAGAGGCGTCTAAAATCCGTGGGATTACGGTGATCTTGGAGCAGTTGGGTCTATCAGCAGAGGAAATTATGACTTTTGGGGATGGATTTAATGATTTGGAGATGATTGAATTTTCAGGTGTTGGGGTGGCGATGGCAGATGGTCAACCAGAGTTGTTGGCAGTGGCGGATGTGGTTGCGCCAACCTTGGAAGAAGATGGCATTGCGAAAGTTTTGATTGAACAAGGTTTGATTGATTAATTCTCTGTTAATCAGAGGGTTGTCTAATAGATAAATGGCAAAGGAGAGTCTATGAGCTGGTTTGAAAATTTAGTGCCTTCGCGCATTAAAACAAAAAACAAAAATCAACAAGTGCCAGATGGGCTTTGGAAGACATGTGAGAATTGTGGCAGTGTGTTGTATGCCCAAGATTTGGATTTTAATTTGCAGGTGTGTCCAAAATGTGGGCACCATATGCGCATTAAAGCGCGTCAACGATTGCAATGGTTGTTGGATAAAGAGGCAGAGGTTGTAGAAATTGCGGGCAATCTTGTACCAGTGGATATTTTGAAATTTAAAGATTCTAAGCGCTATAAAGACCGCATTAGTGCTGCACAAAAATCCAGTGGCGAAAATGAGGCGCTGGTGGCGATGGCTGGTGAGATTTTTGCTCAGCCTGTTACGGTGGTGGCTTTTGAATTTTCTTATATGGGCGGTTCAATGGGTTCTGTGGTGGGGGAGCGCTTTGTGCAGGCGGTGGAATATGCGATTTTGCATAAAACGCCGTTTATTTGTTTTTCTGCTAGTGGTGGTGCGCGGATGCAGGAGGGATTAACTTCTTTGATGCAAATGGCGAAAACAAGCGCGGCGCTAACACAACTAACACAGGCGGGTTTGCCGTATATTTCTGTTTTAACTGACCCAACGATGGGTGGAGTAAGCGCTTCTTTAGCGATGCTGGGGGATTTGATTTTGGCAGAGCCTAATGCGTTGATTGGTTTTGCAGGCCCTAGGGTGATTGAGCAAACGGTGCGCGAGAAGTTGCCTGAAGGATTTCAGCGCAGTGAATTTTTAATGAATAAGGGCGCGATTGACCGCATTGTTGACCGTAGGCAGATGCGGGAGGAATTGGCGAGTTTGTGCGCGCTTTTGCTTAATCAGGCAATGCCTAAAATGGTGGAGGTGCGGGAGCAGACGCAGGCGGTATCAGATGAATCCTCTACAGAAGGGGCGTTGGATGAGGTGGATAAGTCGGATGAGGTGGATGAGTCGGAGAGCGGGAAGGCGTAATGAATAGTGGTTTGTCGGAAAATGATTCGTTGTCGCGCTGGTTGAGTTGGCAGGAGGGCGCGCATAGCAAAGCATGGGATTTGGGGTTGCAACGGGTGGGTGAGGTTTGGCAACGGATGGGAGCGCCTAAGTTGGCAGAGCATGTGGTGGTGGTGGCGGGCACAAATGGTAAGGGGTCGTGTGTGCGTTGGTTGGAGGCGCTTTGTATGGCGCATGGGGTGTCGGTGGCGAGTTTTACTTCACCGCATTTAATTGATTATCGAGAGCGGATTCGTTTTGATGCGCAATGGGTGGCGGAGAAACGTTTGGTGAGCGCTTTTGCTCAGATTGACCAAGCGCGCGGGGAGATTTCGTTGTCGTATTTTGAATGGGCGGCGTTGGCGGCGTTTTATTTGATGGCGCAGGATTTTCCTCAGGTGGCGGTGTTGGAGGTGGGGCTGGGTGGGCGCTTAGATGCTGTTAATCTTATTGATGCAGAGGCGGCAATTTTTTACCACCATTGGGCTTGACCATATGCAGTGGCTGGGGGAGGGAGTGGCGGAGATTGCGCGCGAGAAAGCTGGGGTTATGCGAGCAGGTCAGCGGGTGGTTTGTGCAGATGGTAATCCTGAGAAGGCGCTATTGGAGTGCGCGCGTGAGTTGGGGGTTCGTCCATGGGTGTTAAGGTCGGAGTTTCAGGTCAATGCGCAAGAGGCTGAGTTTGAGGTGGTGTTTTCACAGCAAACTTTTAGCCAATTGCCTTTGCCAAAATGGTTGTGGGGAGCGCATCAATTAGGGCATTTTGCCGCGTGTTTGGTGGTTTTGGCTGATTTTTTTCCGCTAAAGCGTGAGGCTTTAATCCAAGCGCTTGTCCATACAAAACATGCTGGGCGTTTGATGAATATGGCGTTTGGGTGTCGTGATTGGGTGTTGGATGTGGCGCATAATAGGGATAGTGCGGTAGTATTGGCGCAATTTTTAGCGCAAAAGGCGGTTGGGCGGTCGGTGGTGGTGTTGTGTGGTATGTTGGCGGATAAGGATGCGGTTGCGGTATTTGAGGCGCTAAAAGCGCAGGTTCAACGTTGGTATTTGGTCTCACTTAAGACGGCACGTGGTGGGGATAAGCAATGGCTGTTTGAGCAAGCGTTGGCTGCGGGGGTGTCAGCTCAGGCGTGCGAGGTGGCAGAAGATGTGGCGCAGGGGATTGAAATGATGTTAAACCATGAGAAAACGCAGGGCGTGCTTTATGTGGTGATGGGGTCGTTTGTTACGGTGGCGCAGGCGCTTTTGCTGATGCAGGCAGAAAGGGAGGTTTGAAATGTTGAGTTTGGCTTTTAGGGGAATATATGAATAAGTGGATTGTACGGTTAATCGGGCTTTTTGCGCTTGGGATTGTGGTGTTGATATTTTATGACTATTGGTTTCGCCCTGAGTTGCCTCAGGCGTTGCAAAATGACCGTGTGCGTGTAGAAGTGGCTTCCCCAAATGGGGAGTCTGTAGGGGTGAGTCGTGTGCCTGTTGGGGGAGTATCAACAACACAATCTCCTCAAATTACGCTACTTTCAGCAGAAGGCATTCAAGACAATGGGGGAATGCAACCACAAATAGAGCAGGCAATTGTTGTGGATAAAACGGCACTTGAACCAGTGCAAAATGAGGCTGTGCCCGTACAACTAACGCCTACGCAACAAACGGTTAATCGTGGTGGGGCTTGGTTGCAGGTAGGTAGTTTTGCCGATAGTGAAAATGCTCAAGTTAGACGTGAGCAGATGCTACAAAGACAATGGCCTGCCGAGATTGTTATCGCTGAGGTGCAGGGTAAGCGCTATCATCGGGTGTTGGTGGGTCCTTTGGCGCCTAGTGATGTGCCTAATTATTTGAATGTGCTGAAAAGTATGGATATTAATGCGCGAGAAATTACGCGCTAATTGTGCTTTAGGTGAGGATATGCAATGGAAGATTTAAATTGGTTGGATGCGGTGTTATTAGCAGCGCTGGTTATATCAGCGTTGGTGGGGCTGGCGCGTGGGTTGGTGCGCGAGGTGCTGTCTTTGCTGGCGTGGTTTGTGTCAATTTATGTGGCGTGGTATTTTGCTGAGTTGGTGAGTCAGCGCTATGTGCATCATTTTATAAATGATAATTTAATTAGTTATATTGCTGCTTTTGGCGGAGTGTTTTTGTTATCGCTTTTTGCAATTGGATTGTTGAATTTATTGTTGGCACAATTATTTAGTCGTGTGGGTTTAAGCGGGGTTGACCGTGTGCTGGGTATGGTGTTTGGAGGAGTGCGTGGGCTGTTAATTGGAGCGTTGTTGGTGTTTTTTGGTTCGTTTACACCGCTTAAGCATGAATCAATGTGGCAAAATTCGCAACTTGCGCCAACTTTTATGAGTTTGGCGCAGTGGGGTGGGCGCTATGTGCCAGATTATGTGGGACGGTTTTTTCGTTCTGATACCTCTAAGGCGGTATTAAGACCTTATGAACCTGTGGCGCGTGAGATGGTGCTAGAAACAGAGCGAGGGGTTATCAGGCGCCCTAATATTACGTCTGAGGAAAATTTTTTACCGCAACAACAGGTTGCGCCGCTGTCTTTGGAGTCGGTGCAGGATTTAGATGAACCAACACTCAGATTAGAATCAGTGCAGTAGGGATTAAAATTTTTTGATGTTTTTTAGTTTTAAGTGAGGGAGTTATGGCAGGTCATAGTAAATGGGCAAATATTAAACACAAAAAAGCAAAGGAAGATGCAAAGCGTGGCAAGGTGTTTACGCGCTTGATTCGTGAATTGACGGTTGCAGCACGCCAAGGCGGTTCAGATGTGGATTCTAATCCACGTCTTCGTTTGGCCATCAGTAAGGCGCAGGCGGAAAATATGCCTAAAGATACGATGGAGCGAGCGATTAAACGGGGGGCAGGTGAGCTAGAAGGGGTGCAAGTAGAGGAGATTCGTTATGAAGGCTATGGCGCTGGGGGGGTGGCGATTATGGTCGATTGTTTAACGGATAATAAAAATCGTACCGTTGGTGAGGTGCGCCATGCTTTTTCTAAGGCAGGCGGTAATTTGGGAACAGCTGGTTCAGTGGCTTTTCAGTTTAATGAGCGTGGTGTGTTGTTTTTGAGCAGGTGGAAGATGATGAGGCGCTTTTAGAAGCAGCTTTGGAGGCTGGTGCTGAGGATGTGGTGTTAGAAGAGGGGAGTGTGGAGGTGTTAACTGCCCCTGAAAATTATGCCGCAGTCTATGAGGCGCTATGTGCCGCTGGATTTACCCCTGATGATAGTGAGGTTACGATGCGTGCAGATAATCTATCTCCTGTAAGCTTGGAGGATGCCGATAAGGTGATGCGCTTGATTGAGCGTTTGGAAGAATTAGATGATACGCAAAATGTCTATACCAATGCCGATTTCCCAGATGAGTTTGAGGGGTAGGCGGTTTTTGTGGCGCGAACAATTCGCATTTTAGGAATTGATCCTGGTTCGTTGGTAACAGGCTATGGGATTGTTGATGTGTGCGGGGCTCAGTCGCGCTATGTTGATAGTGGTTGTATTCGTTTGGCAAAAGAAGAGATGCCTGTGCGTTTGATGCAAATTCATCAGGGCATTGAGTGGTTAATTGAGCACTATCAGCCACAAGAATTTGCGATTGAGTCTATTTTTGTGCATAAAAATCCCAATTCAGCGCTGAAGTTAGGGCAGGCGCGTGGGGTGGCTATTTGTGCGGCGGTTTTGGCGCAGTTGCCTATCTCTGAATATTCAGCGCGTAGCATTAAGCAGGCGGTGGTTGGTAAGGGCAGTGCAGAAAAATCCCAAGTGCAACATATGATTAAAATTCTTCTTAATCGTACTGGGACAATTCAAAGTGATGCAGCAGATGCGCTAGCAGTTGCGTTAACCCATGGACACCATCTGCAAACCCATAAACGTCAGCAACAGGCAGGCTTAGAATCGGCTTGGGAGTGGTAAGATGATTGCATATTTGCAAGGCAATGTTGTATATAAACAAGCCAATAGCTTGATTATCAATGTCTCTGGTGTGGGCTATGAGGTGAGTGTGCCGATTGCGCTGATGGCTCAAGCGGTGGTGGGACAGGTATTTGAGCTGTTTATTCATCATAATGTGCGTGAAGATGGGCATTTTTTGTTTGGTTTTCAATCTTTTGAGCAAAGACAGTTATTTCGTGAGCTTATCCGCGTGAGTGGAATTGGCCCTAAATTGGCGTTGTTGATTTTATCTGGCTTTAGCGTTGAGGCGTTGGTGGAGATTATTCGCGAACAAAATAGTGCGGCGTTAATCAGTTTGCCAGGGATTGGGAAAAAAACTGCTGAACGCTTGCTCATAGAATTAAATGACCGTGTGGGGAAAGCCTTTATAACGCCTAGTGTGAAAGTAAGTGGTTCAATATCATCGTCTAATCTTGCCGTAAAAGACAGTGAAGAGGCATTGATAGCGCTTGGCTATAAACCTGCCGAGGCGGCGCGGCTTTTGGAAAAAGTATTGGAAGACTATGAAGATGGAGCGCTAGTGGCGGCGGATACATTGCTTAAAAAAGCGTTGCAATACAAATTTAAGAGTAGACGATGATTGAATCTGACCGTTTAGTGCAGGCAGGGTTGAGCGCTTTTGAAGAACAAAGCGTGGAGCGGGCGGTGCGTCCTAAGCGCTTGGCAGAATATATTGGTCAGGCGGATTTAAAAGCGCAATTGGGAATTTTTATTCAGGCAACAATGGCGCGCAAAGAGGCGCTTGACCATGTGTTGTTATTTGGCCCACCAGGGTTAGGGAAAACAACTTTAGCCAGCATTATCGCAGCTGAATTGGGGGTCAGTTTGCGCCAAACTTCAGGGCCAATATTGGATAAAGCAGGGGATTTGGCGGCAATTTTGACCAATCTAGAAGCGCATGATGTGTTGTTTATTGATGAAATTCATCGATTATCGCCTGCCGTTGAAGAGGTGCTTTATCCTGCCATGGAAGATTTTCAAATTGATATCATGATTGGCGAAGGTCCTGCTGCGCGCTCAGTGAAATTAGATTTGCCCCCCTTTACTTTGGTAGGCGCAACCACGCGTTCAGGACTTCTAACCGCGCCATTGCGCGATAGATTTGGCATTAGCATCATCTGCAATTTTATTCGCACGAGGAATTAACCGCTATTGTTAAACGTGCTGCCACACTATTAAATGTGCGCATTGAAGAAGGTGGGGCGCGCGAAATTGGTAGACGCGCGCGAGGAACGCCACGCATTGCAAATCGTTTATTGCGTCGTGTACGTGATTTTGCGCAGGTGCGCGGTGAAGGGGTGATTACACAAACCATGGCAGACCAAGCGTTGGCACTGCTAGCCATTGACGCCGTGGGTTTAGATGAATTAGATAGGCGATTGTTACACCGCATTATTGAGCATTTTGGTGGTGGGCCAGTGGGGTTAGATACATTGGCAGCCAGTGTTGGCGAGGAAAAAGGCACGCTGGAAGATGTGGTTGAACCCTATTTAATTCAACATGGATTTATTCAACGAACCCCAAGAGGACGCATGGCAACAGCCAATGCTTATCAGCATTTGGGATTGATTATGCCAAACTAATTTTTAATGTCGGTAATGCACTCTAATATTGGCGCTCAATCGGTTAAATTATTTAAACGCTCTCTATTTTGCGCAATGGCTGTGATATGATTTAGAGGTTTAAATTAACCATAAGTTAATAACATTAATTAAGGATATAACCTTGCAACAGCAGTTTTCTATTATTCATTTAATTGCCCAAGCCAGTTTTTTTGTACAGTTCTTAATGGCAATGTTGTTTTTGATGTTTGTCATCACACTGTTTTACACTGGCAAAAAATGGACGCAATTTAAGCGCTTATCTTTTAAAAACAAACGCTTTGAGCAATCGTTTTGGTCAGGCTCAGATTTGCAAGCCTTATTTGAGCATTACAATAAAAAAGAAAGCGAAAGCACAGAAGCAATCTTTGTGGATGGATTTCGTGAGTTTCTGCAATTCAAAAACAGTCAATTAGAAGACCCAGATGCCATTGTGCATAATTGCCGACGTGCGATGGAATCGGCGCTTAACCGCGAGGTGCACTATCAAGAAAAAGGTTTGGCACTGTTAGCGACTTTTGGCTCTTCTGCTCCCTATATCGGTTTGTTAGGGACAGTCTACGGCATTATGAATTCATTTATTGCCATTAGTGGGGCGCAACAAACAAGTATTGCAAGCGTAGCGCCTGGGATAGCAGAGGCTTTGATTGCAACGGCTATTGGATTGTTAGCGGCAATTCCTTCAGTATTGGCATATAACTTCTTTATTGCGCGTTCTGAGAGTTTGAGCGTGGATTATGAGTCTTTTATTGAAGATTTTTCTAATTTACTACAACGCCAAATTTTATTGGCGCGTGAAAAAATCAAGCGTCAACCTAAATCATGATGAAATTACGTCGTAGACATCGCCATAAACGCGTTAAAGCAGAAATGAACGTCGTGCCTTATATCGATGTGATGTTGGTGTTGTTGGTGATTTTTATGATTGCCGCCCCCTTGATTAATCAGGCCATTGAAATTGATTTGCCTCAATCAAGCGCTGAGCAAGTGGTTTTGGATGAAAATGACCCACAGCCTTTGGTTTTAAGTGTTGACCCTCAGGCTATTATTTTTTAAATTTGGCGCCTAATCCTGCTCAAGCCTTGAGTGCGCAAGAAGTGGTAGCGATTGCAAATGTGCTAATCCAACAACAGCCCCAGCGCTTAGTATTAGTGCAAGGGGATGCCAATGTTTCCTATGAAAAAGTTATTACTGGCATTGGTTTATTGCAACAGGCGGGCGCCCCTAAGGTAGGGTTGTCCACACAAGCACCAGAGGAAGCTCCTGCGTTATGAAACGACGACAATTAAGAGCCTAGGGGAAAATATTGTTGGGCTTATCAGCGTGGGATTGGCTTTAAGCGCGATGAGCGCATTTTTTTGGTCTAACCGTGATGTGGTGTTGTCGGCCTCTGGGGGGAGCGCTGACGAGATAGCGCAAACTTCTGAGATAAAAGCCATTGAGGCGACAGTAGTGGATGCAGCGCAGTTGCAAGCGCAGTTTGAAGCGATTGAACAACGCAAAATTGCTGAGGAAAAAGCGCGTTTAGCGGCGATTGCTAAGGCAGAGGCGGAGAAGAAAGCGGCGCAAGAAGAGGCAAAGCGTCAAGCAGAGGCGGCAAAGCAGGCTAAAATTGAAGCGCAGAAAGCCAAAGAAGAGGCGTTGGCAGCAGAGCGTCAGGCGCAGGCAGAGCGCGCTAAAAATGAAAAAATTGCACAAGAGAAAAAAGCTGCTGAACAAAAAGCGCAGGCTATCGCAAAAGAGAAGGCGCAGTTAGAAGCTAAACAAAAAGTTGAGGCAGAAGCTAGACAAAAAGCCGAGAAAGAGGCAAAAGCAAAAGCCGAGAAAGAGGCAAAAGCAAAAGCCGAGGAAGAAGCGAAGCGCAAGGCGGAGCAAGCAAAGAAACAAGCCGAAGCAGAAGCGAAAAAGAAAGCTGAGGAAGAAGCAAAGAAAAAAGCCGAAGCGGAGGCGAAAAAGAAAGCTGAGGAAAAACGTAAAGCAGAAGAGGCGGCTGCCAAAAAATTAGCCGAATTAGACCAGCCATCGCTAGGGGATACGCTTAATAGCCTAAATGATGGGGCAGAAAAAGCTAAAGCGGATGCCTTGAAAAATTTTATTGGCGCATTTGGGAATAAAATGAAATCACGCTGGAAACTATTGCCCAATGTGCCAAATAATATCAAAGTGGAATTATTTGTACGCTTTGCGCCAAATGGACAACTGACTGAGGTGCGTGTGACGCGCTCTAGTGGAAATTATTCTGCCGATGCGGCAGCAGTAGAAACGGCTTATGCTTCTGCACCTGCACCGATGCCACGCAATCAAGAAGCAGCGCAATTATTGGTCAAAGAAGGGGCGATTATTGTATTTACGCCTTAAAATAGATTGATTGTTAAATGGTTATAAATAGGGGGAGATGATGATAAAAGGTTTGAAAACACTAGTACTAGCGCTTTTATTGCCGACAACTTTGGTAAGCGCTCAGGTGGTTATTAATGTTAGTGGCGCGCAACGTGTGGCGCGTCCAATTGCGATTTTGCCAATTAGTGGCGACCCTGGTGTGCAGATGGATTTTATTATTGCCAGTGATTTGCATAAAACTGGGCTATTTCAGCCGTTAGCGCCTGAAAGTTTTGCAGCGATGCGTCCAAATTCACCACAGGAAATTGATTATGCAGCATGGCAGGCTTTGGGGGCTGATTATTTAGTATTGGGAAGAATGTTGGGGAATAATATTGCTGGACAGTTTGTGTTAAGTGATGTGCCTGTTGCAAATGTTTTGGCAAATGAGGCGGTGAATGCGCGTGATGCAAGGCAGGTTGCTCACCGTATGGCGGATAAGATTTTAGAGCGTTTGACAGGGGTTCAAGGGTCGTTTGCAACGCAGTTGGCGTATGTATTGGAAAAAGATTTGGGACATGCACGCCAATATTCATTGGTGATTTCTGATATAGATGGAGCAAATCGTCGCGAGATTTTTACGCATAATCAACCAATTTTATCCCCTGCATGGTCGCCTGATGGGCGTCAGATTGCTTTTGCGACGTTTAATAATCATCGCGCGCAGATTGTAATTCAAGATGTTGCAAGTGGGGCGCAACGAGTGGTGGTACAAGGGGATGGGATTAGTGGCGCGCCAGCATTTTCACCCGATGGACGGGCATTGGCCTATGTGCAATCGCACGATTCTAATCCTGATATTTATGTGATGAATTTGGCTAGTGGCGCGGTTTCGCGTATTACACAACATGCAGGCATTGATACTGAGCCGACGTTTTCACCTGATGGACGTAGTATTTATTTCACTTCTGATAGAGCTGGAAAACCACAGATTTATCGCCGTGATATTAACGGCGGTGCAGAGCGTGCGGTGGTTGGTAATGGTTATCAGGCAAATGGTGATTTATCGCCTGATGGGCAATCAATGGTGTTAACGCGTCAATCAGGCGGTGGCTTTCAAATCGGATTGTATGATTTGGCAAGCGGACGTTTTGAGACATTAACCAGCGGTAGTTTGGATGAAGGAGCAAGCTTTTCTCCCAATGGCAGATGATTGTCTATGCAACTCGTGAAAATGGGCGTTCGGTATTGCGCATGATTAATCGTTATGGTGAGGTGGCGCAAACGCTTTCTGACCCAGCAGGAGGTTGCGTGACCCTGCTTGGGGTCCTGAGCTTAAGTAGGTTGGCTTAGATAGGTTAAAAGAAAGTTTTTGCAATTTTAAATGTTTAATCAATAGGATATGTTATGAATTTTAAAGCAGGTTTGGGTTGTTTGGTATTGAGTTTGGCGTTGTTTGGCTGTAGCAAGCCGTATGAATTGGAAAATGCAGACGCAGGCGCTGTTGCTGGAGATGTGGGAATGGTTAATTCAACGGGGTTGTATGGCGCTAATCCTTATCAGTCAGCAGGGGCGTTTGGCATAAATAGTAATTATACGGGCAATAGTGGGTTAGGGGATTTTTATCAAGACCCGATGTATGGGGTGAATGTGATTGGAGGCCCTAGCGGTACGGAACGCGATAGAGTGGTTTATTTTGCCTTTGATAGCAGTAATATTGATTCACGTTCTGAAAATGTGATTCGTGAGCATGCCAATTATTTGCGTAGTCATCCGCAAACCATGGTGGTTTTAGAAGGTCATACGGATGAGCGCGGAACGCGTGAATATAATATTGGCTTGGGTGAGCGTCGTGCCTATTCGGTGAAAAGCTATTTGCAAGCCGCTGGCGTAAATCCACAACAAATGCGTGTGTTGAGTTATGGAGAAGAGCGTCCTGCGGTGTGGGGGACAGATGAATTAAGTTATGCAAAAAATCGCCGTGTGGTCATTATCTATTAAGAGAATAAAAACGCATAAAAAGGAGTTTTGTGATGGCTAAGCTATCTATGGTGGGATGTTTGGTGGTGATGGGATTGTTGACAGGGTGCGCTACTCAGTCAGCTCCTCTTGAGCCTAAGGTGGATTCTCAGGGGCAGTTATTGCAGGAATTAACGCGTCGTGTGATTGGATTGGAGCAGGAGCAAAATGCGCTGAAGGCTCAGGTGGCGACTCTGGCAGAATATGCACGCTTGCCTACTGGTGTGGCGGTGGTGCCAGTAACGCGTGCAGGGGCGGCAGCTTCTGCTGTAGCGGCTGGAGGAGAATTTGATGCGGCGCTTAATCTTTATCGCGCTGGGGATGTGGCGCAGGCAATTGCGTTATTTGAGCAGTTTTTAAATACAACACAATTGAACGATGTGCGTGTGCCTTTGGCGCAATATTGGCTAGGCGATGCGTACTATACGCAACGTAATTTTGAGATGGCGAATCGCTTGTTGGCGACGTCTTTGAAAAATAATCCAAATAGCGATAAAGCGCCGATGGCATTGGCGAAATTGATTGAGTCTCTACGGGCATTAGGACGTACTGCAGATGCAGAAGCGTTGGCACAATATGGCGTGCAGGCGATTCAATGATATTGGGATGCACTGAGTAAAAAGAAATCAAAAGGTAGGGTTTCCTGCCTTTTTTGTAAATTTATTAGCCAATTTTTAGCGGAGAAAATAAGGAGATGGGGTAGGCGTATTATTTTATGGATTATTGTTTTAGTGTGTTTGTAAAAATGTGTTCTAAGTTTTGAAAAAATGACTAAAGAAGAATTGGGGTCTATTTAAACTGGGCTTTACTGGGCATTAATAGACCAAGATAGATTAAAAATATAAAAGAGGAGAAAAATGATGATGACATTAGCACAGCGATTAACAGAGATTATTGATTTGGCAGCGCAGTCAGTTGCACCACAAGAGCAGGAATTATTGAACGATTTTGCGCGTTTGTATTTTCGCCATTTGGCAAAAGATGATGCAAAATCATTAAGTAATAGGCAGTTAAGTGGAGCTTTGCTGACGCATTTTGAATTGTTAAAACAATACGATAAAACAGCGCCGATGATTCGGGTGTTTAATCCTGTTGAGGAGGAAGATGGGTTTTCCAGCACGCATACGGTGGTAGAGTTAGTAGTTAAAAATCGTCCGTTTTTAATTGATACGTTGTTATTAACTTTGCACCGTGCAGAGATTGCGATGCACTATTTTTGGCATACGATTATAGATGCCTCGTTTCAAGAGGGGCATTTGGCGATGATTGCGGAGGTGGAGCGCTCAGATGAACAGCATTTATCGGTGATTTATTGTGAGATTGAGCGCTTGCCTGAGGTGCAAAATCGGCTTGAGGTGGCGCAGTTATTGAAGGATAAAATTGCACAGCTGGATTTGGTGATTGGGGATTGGGGGGCGATGGAAATGCAGTTGCGCGAGATTAAGTCGCAGTTTAAGGCGCAAGTTGAGGCGCAACAGTCGCTTGAGTTGCTTATGCGCCTAAGGATATTGAGGCATTTTTAGATTGGATTTTGGCGGGGAATTTTACTTTCTTGGGCTATCGCGAATATAAGGTTACGCAGGAAGGGTTGTACCGCGTGGGGGGGAGTGGTTTGGGATTGTTGCGCAATGAGAAAGAGGATAAGGCTTCGCAGAGTTTTAATGAGTTGCCTGTTAATTTGCGTGAGATTATCACTTATCCGCGAGGATTGTTGTTGTCTAAATCTAGCCAGATTGCGCCTGTGCATCGTGATGTTTATATGGATTTTTTGGGTATTCAGCAGTTTAACGCGCAAGGCGAGGTGGTGGGGGAGCATCGTTTTATTGGGCTTTTAACCGCCAGTGCTTATCATTTGATGCCTGAGCAGATTCCGCTGTTGTGCGATAAGGTCAATGCGGTGTTGGTGAAGGCGCAATTGCCAAAGGATGGCTATGCTTATAAGCGTTTGCGGGTTATTGTGAATCAAATGCCGCGCGATGATTTATTTCAGGCTTCTGTGGCGAGTTTGTATCAAACGGCAATGGGGATTTTGCATTTGCATGATCGCAATCAGGTGAAGTTGTTTGCGCGTGTGGATGATTATCAGCGCTTTGTTTCGGTATTGGTGTATGTTCCGCGTGAGAAATATCATACGGCGTTGCGTCTTAAGATGAGTGAGATTTTGCTTAAAGCATTTGCTGGGACATCGTTGGAGTTTAATACGCAGTTTAATGAGGGCAATCATGTGCGGGTGCACTTTCATGTGCGTACGGTTGCAGGTGAAATTCGTGCATTTGACTTAGCGGAGATTGAGGCGGAACTAGCGGCAGCGGCGCGTGATTGGAGTGATGATTTTGCTCAGCAGGCGCAGGCGATTTGTGGGGAGCGTGAGGGGGGGCAATTGGTCAGTCGTTTTGCAACTAGATTGCCTGTGGGATATCGTGAGCGCTTTTCAGCACAAGCGGCGGTTAAAGATATGCAACGTTTAGCGGCTTTGTCTGTAGAGGGGATTGGAACGTATTTGTATCGCGCGGTGGGGGAGGTCTCTAATGTGTTGCATTTGAAGCTTTATGGTCGTGATGAACCTGCGGTGTTGTCGAAGGTGTTGCCAATGCTGGAGGATTTTGGTGTGTCGGTGCGTGCGGTGTATCCGTATGAATTCCATGATATGCAGGGGCAAAGATTTTGGTTGCAAAGCTATGATTTGGTTGGCGCGCAGGCAGTAGATATTGAAGCGGTGCGTGCGCAGGTTGAGGAGGGTTTGCAACGGATATGGTCGGGGGAGGTTGAAAGCGATGGCTTAAATGAGTTGGTGCTAACAACAACGCTGGATGTTGAAGATGTGGTGATTTTGCGCGCACTGGGTAAATATATGTTGCAGGCTGGTGTGCCGTTTTCTATGGCTTATATTCAAAATGTATTGCTGAATAATCGTGAGATAACGCAATGGCTTATACGCTTGTTTAAGGCACGTTTTGCGCCTGATTTTAAAGCAGAGCAGAGTGCAGAAGATGAGGCGGTTTCGGCGATTGAATCGGCGTTGGCTTCGGTTAAAAGTTTGGATGAGGATAGAATTTTTCGCTGGTATTTGACTTTACTATTAGCGATGGTGCGTACCAATGCTTTCCAGCGTCGCGCTGATGGAGGGCATAAGGGGTATTGGTCGTTTAAATTTGCTGCCAGCAAAATTGAGCAGTTGCCTAAACCAAGACCAATGTTTGAGATTTTTGTGTATTCACCGCGTGTGGAGGGGGTGCATTTGCGTGGGGGGAAAATTGCAAGGGGCGGTTTGCGTTGGTCTGAGCGTTTGGAGGATTTCCGCACGGAGGTGTTGGGGCTTGTTAAAGCGCAAATGGTGAAAAATTCGGTGATTGTGCCTGTGGGGTCTAAAGGTGGTTTTGTAGTTAAAACGCCGATAACTTCGCGTGAGGCGTTTTTGCAAGAAGGGAAGGCATGCTATCAGACGTTTATTCGTGGATTGTTAGATATTACAGATAATTTGGTTGATGGCGTGGTGGTTGCGCCGAAGGATACGCGTCGTCATGATGAAGATGATCCTTATTTGGTGGTTGCCGCGGATAAGGGGACGGCAAGTTTTTCTGATTTGGCCAATGCGGTTGCCGCGGAATATGAGTTTTGGCTGGGAGATGCGTTTGCTTCGGGTGGTTCGGCAGGTTATGACCATAAAGAGATGGGGATTACCGCGCGTGGGGCTTGGGAATCGGTGAAGCGCCATTTTCGCATGATGGGAAAAGATATTCAAAATGAGCCGTTTACGGTGATTGGCATTGGGGATATGGGTGGAGATGTATTTGGTAATGGAATGTTGTTGTCGCGCAAAATTAGGTTGTTGGCTGCCTTTAATCATTTGCATATTTTCATTGACCCTAATCCAGATTGTGAGGGGTCTTATGAGGAGCGCGCACGGTTGTTTGCGCTACCGCGCTCAAGTTGGGCGGATTATGAGAAGAAGTTGATTAGTGAGGGCGGTGGGGTGTTTTCTCGTCAGGATAAGTCCATTGCGATTACACCAGAGATGCAACGTGTTTTTGATATTGAGGAAACTCAATTGACGCCCAGTGAATTGATTCAAAAATTGCTCAAAGCGCCTGTGGAATTAATTTGGAATGGCGGTATTGGAACTTATATAAAACATAGTGCGCAATCGCATGCTCAGGTAGGGGATCGTGCAAATGATGCGTTGCGTGTTGATGGCGTGGCGGTGCGTGCTAAGGTGATTGGTGAGGGGGGTAATTTGGGGATGACGCAATTAGGGCGGATTGAATATGCGCTAAACGGTGGGCGTCTATACACTGATGCTATTGATAATTCCGCTGGAGTTAATTCCTCTGACCATGAGGTGAATATTAAGATTTTGCTCAATAAGGTGGTTGAGCAGGGCGATTTAACGCATAAACAGCGTAATGAGTTGCTTGAGTCGATGACTGATGAGGTGGCACAGTTGGTATTAAGGCAAAATTATCTACAGCCACAAGCTATTGAGATGAGCGCGATGCGTGCTGAGGCATTGCTTGAGCATGTGCATTTGCTTAAGTTTTTAGAAGGCGCGGGGCGCTTGGAGCGCGCGATTGAATATTTGCCTAATGAAGCGAGCATTGAAGCGCGTTTGCAAGCACGTCAAGGGTTGACTAATCCTGAGTTGGCGGTGTTACTCGCCTATAGCAAGATGTGGTTATACGATGAATTGTTGGATTCAGATTTGCCCGATGAGGCGTATTTTATCCAAGAATTGGTGCGCTATTTTCCTAAGCCTTTGCGTGAGAAATTTGCTCAGGCAATGTTGCAGCATCGTTTACACCGCGAAATTATTTGTACTCATTTAACCAATGATTGGGTAAATCGTATGGGGATGACTTTTGCCTTGCAAGCGATGGAAGAAACAGGGATGCCTGCAGCAACGATTGCGCGGGCATATGTGGTTGCAAGAGAAGTATTTAATGCCAATACCTATTGGAATCAGTTAGAGGCATTAGATAATCAGGTTGCTGCGGATGTGCAGATTGAATTGGCTGTGTCAATTCAGCAGTTGTTAGCGCAGGCGGTGTTTTGGTTTTTGCGTAATGCATCACCTTTAGAAGTTGCCAGCACAATTGAGCATATGCCGTTCAGGTTGAGCATTTAACCGCTCAAGATGGATTTTTTGCGCGCTATTTTGCGACAACTTTACAAGAAGCTATTGTTCCTTTGCTAGATAAAGGATTGTCTGAAGCACAGGCGCGAGGATTTGCAGCGTTGCCATTGTATGGACGCGTGTTGGAGATTGTGTGGATTGGGAATAAAACACAAATGGAAGTAGAGCGGGTAGCGCCATTTTATTTTCAAGTCCTAGAGCGCTTGCATGGACAGTGGTTGCTTGCCCAAATTCAGGCGCTACCTGCCAAAGATTATTGGGAAAGACGCGCAAAAATGGCGCTTTTGTCCAATGTTGATGGATTATTGCGTACGGTGGTGGTGGCGTTGTTGCAAGAGGGGTCAGCACAAGAGCATTTTTCAACTTGGATAACAACACATCAGGAGCTTTTAAAACAGATAGATTCATTGGTGGTCACACTTCAGGCGCGCGAAACATTAAATTTAGCGACGTTGTCCGTGTTATTAGCAGAGATGGCAACGCTAGGAGTAGTCAGTAGATGAGGCTAATGGATACGCATTGCCATCTGGATTATGTGATTGAGGCAGGGAAAACACACAGCTGGGCGCGGGCACAGGAGGTGGGCGTAAAGCGTGTGTTGATTCCCGCGGTGGCAAAAAGTAACTGGGCGCGTCTTGCGCAATTGGCAGAAGAAACGGGCTGTTATGCGGCTTATGGTTTGCACCCTATTGCGCAAGATGAGCATAGTCAAACGCATTTGCAAGAGTTAGAACGCTGGATTAAAACCTATCCCACTTTGGCAATTGGTGAATGTGGATTGGATTATGCTATTGAAGCAGATAGGGCGCTACAACGTGAATATTTTGCTGCCCAGCTTGACCTTGCGGTGCGCTACGATTTGCCTGTCATCGTGCATGCGCGTAAGTCATTAGACGAGGTGTTGCAGATGGTGCGTAGATTTTCTGGGGTGCGTTTTGTGGTGCATAGTTTTACTGGCTCTAATCAGCAGTTAACGCACTTATTGGATTTAGGCGGATATATTGGGGTAGGGGGCACCTCCACTTATGAGCGCGCACAACGTTTGCGTCGACAGTTGGCAGAGGTTGAAGCCTCACGCTATTTATTAGAAACCGATGCGCCTGACCAACCAATTTGTGGTTTTCAAGGGCAAATCAATGAACCTGCAAAGGTGCTCGCTGTGGCGCGCACTTTGGCGCAATTGCGTCATGAGTCTGTCGATGAAATTGCACGCCAAAGCTGGCACAATAGCGCCCTTTTTTTTGCATTGGACAGGCAAGGCGTATAAAGACAATAGTTCAGGAGGAAAAGTGCCAACACCACAGGCAAGAACAACAATTTTATTAGGCGAAAAGGGTGTGCAAATGCTGGCTGACAAAACGGTGATGGTGGCAGGGCTAGGCGGTGTGGGCGGTTATTGCGCTGAAGCTATTGCGCGGGCAGGCGTAGGGCGCATGATTATCATCGACCATGACGTAGTCTCACCCTCTAATTTAAATCGTCAACTGCTGGCATTGCATAGCACCTTGGGGGAGAAAAAAACGCAGATAATGAAACAGCGTTTATTCGATATTAATCCTAATTTAGAATTAATAGTGGTCGATGAATTTATTCGTGCGCAATCAGCAGAAGATGTTTTGGAAAAATATCAACCTGATGTGTTGGCTGATTGTATTGATTCAATAGCTTGTAAAGCAGCTTTGGTTTATCAAGCACAACAACGCAATGTCGCGGTTATTTCTGCCATGGGTGCGGGTAATCGTGTGGATGTCAGTAAAGTACGTTTACGCACGCTTAATCAAACCAGCGGTTGTCCATTGGCACGTGAATTGCGCAAAGCGCTTAAAGAATTGGGAGCAAATTTGCGCTATCCCGTGGTGTTTTCTGATGAACCCCGTCGTCAACCTTTGTCCCATCAACCGATTACGGGCGCTGAATCGGGGCGTGCGCGCGCAGTTAATGGCACAATTTCTTATCTGCCAGCATTATTTGGTTTCATGATGGCGGGCTATATTCTCAATCAGTGGATTGAACCTGTGGAAGCATAAAAGGATTGTGGTTAATTTTATTTAATAAGAATCTGCCTTGAAATTTCAATGCCCAACCCAATAAATGCTGGTAAGTTTAATTTGCCTGATTGAAGGCGCTTAACTTAATTAGATTGTTAACTAAACTTTTTTCTTATCATTAGGAGTAAATTATGAATCTTCGTCCATTGCATGATCGTGTAATTGTTAAACGTGAAGAAGAAGAGAAGACCACAGCAGGGGGTATTGTGCTTCCTGGTAGCGCAGCGGAAAAGCCCTCACAAGGCAAAGTGGTTGCTGTAGGAGAAGGTAAGTTGCATAAAAATGGCGAGCGTACCCCTCTTTCAGTCAAAGAAGGAGACACGGTATTATTTGGGAAATTTAGCGGTAGTGAAGTGAAAGTTGATGGTGAGGAATACATCATCATGCGCGAAGACGAGATTTTTGCAATCGTAGGCTAAGCAATACGCGCTTTCGATTCAATAGAGTTTTATTTAAGAATTTAGGAGTAATAAATATGGCAGCAAAAGATGTACGTTTTGGACAAGACGCGCGCAATGAAATGCTTAAAGGCGTGAATATTCTTGCTAATGCAGTAAAAGTAACCTTAGGCCCTAAAGGGCGTAATGTGGTATTGGATAAATCATTTGGTGCGCCAACAGTTACCAAAGATGGTGTTTCTGTTGCAAAAGAAATTGAGCTTGAAGATAAATACCAAAACATGGGCGCGCAAATGGTTAAAGAAGTCGCCTCACAAACAAATGACGTGGCAGGAGATGGAACCACTACTGCAACCGTTTTGGCACAAGCGATTGTAACTGAAGGGTTAAAATCTGTTGCAGCAGGCATGAACCTATGGACTTAAAACGTGGGATTGATAAAGCAGTAGTTGAAGCGGTAAAAGCATTACAAGCCATGTCTGTGCCTTGTGAAGACCATAAATCTATTGCACAAGTCGGCACAATTTCTGCTAACTCTGACCACACTGTAGGCGATAAAATCGCTGAAGCAATGGAAAAAGTAGGCAAAGAAGGTGTGATTACTGTCGAAGAAGGTCAAGGCTTAGAAGACCAGTTAGATGTGGTTGAAGGCATGCAGTTTGACCGTGGCTATTTGTCGCCTTATTTCATCAATAATGCGCAAAATCAAAATGTTGAGTTGGAAAACCCTTACATTTTATTACATGATAAGAAAGTTTCTAATATCCGCGATATGTTGCCAACTTTAGAAGCGGTTGCTAAATCAGGTCAGCCATTATTGATTATTGCTGAAGATGTAGAAGGCGAAGCGTTGGCAACATTGGTCATTAACAGCATGCGCGGAATTGTTAAAGTAGCAGCGGTTAAAGCGCCTGGTTTTGGGGATCGTCGTAAAGCCATGTTAGAAGATATCGCCATTTTGACTAATGGTCAGGTGATTTCTGAAGAATTGGGTATGACGTTGGAATCTGTTGAATTATCACAATTAGGAACTGCAAAACGCGTCGTTGTAGGCAAAGACAATACAACCATTATTGGGGGTAATGGCTCAGCAGAAGCAATTAATACGCGCGTTGAAACCATTCGTAAGCAAATCGAAGATTCTACTTCTGATTATGACCGCGAAAAACTACAAGAGCGCGTAGCAAAATTAGCAGGTGGGGTTGCGGTGATTAAAGTTGGCGCAGCAACTGAAGTGGAAATGAAAGAGAAAAAAGCACGTGTAGAAGATGCCTTACACGCCACGCGTGCAGCGGTTGAAGAAGGCATTGTGCCAGGCGGTGGTGTAGCATTAATTCGCGCGCTTACCAAAATTGCTGAACTTAAAGGCGATAACTATGACCAACAAGTGGGCATCGATATTGCGCGTCGTGCCATGGAATATCCATTGCGTACAATTGTTAGCAACGCAGGCGGAGAGCCAGCAGTTGTCGTAGATAAAGTTAAAGCCTCTAATGGAAATGATGGCTTTAATGCGGCAACTGGGGAGTATGTCAATATGGTTGAGGCTGGCATTATTGACCCAACTAAAGTAACTCGTAGCGCCTTGCAAAATGCTGCTTCAATCGCTGGATTAATGATTACCACAGAAGCGATGGTTGCAGAAATTCCTAAAGAAGAACCCGCAATGCCTGATATGGGCGGTATGGGTGGAATGGGAGGCATGGGCGGCATGATGTAAGCCCAAGCCTGCCGATACGCTAATTATTTAGCGTACAAAAAAGCCAACAGTTTTTACTGTTGGCTTTTTTTT
>NZ_LXHZ01000014.1 GCF_001888055.1 Rappaport israeli | reverse complement strand
GATTAGAGATTAGAGATTAGAGATTAGAGATTAGATTAAGTAATCCGACAAAATTAAATAATTAAATTATTAAACCGTTTTTTTGGAGCTTGGAGCTTGGAGCTTGGAGCTTGGAGCTGGTTCAATTATTACTTAGAGATAAGAGGTAAGGATACTGTGGTTTATGTAATTATTAGGTGTTTTTTGTAATTTATTCTGTGATTGTTTTTAATAAGGAGGAGAATATAAAAAAATCTAAGGTGCTACTATTATTTAGTTTTGTGATTTGTCTTACTGGAGTATTAACGGCTTGGTTTTTGGGGGTATTTGAACCAGAATGGAAGAAATATAGCTTGGAAAGTCCAATGGAAAAAATCTATAAGACGGATACAAAAAATGGAATTAAACATAAAGAAGTTTATAGGCTCAAGGAAGAATACGCTAAATTAGGATTGAAGGGGCTGGTTTATCATTATGAGATTAAAGAAAATCTATTTGAAGAAGGGCTTGAGCCTTCTAGAGAGCAACCTATTTTGTTGTGTAGTGTAGATGTCTATTCCTTATCTAAACCTAAAAAATTATCTGAGCTAAATCAATATGCTTTATCTGATGATATGGAAAACGCCATCAAGCAAAATCCGCAAATTGACTTTTATGTGAAAGAAAAAATCCTAAAAAATGATGATTTCTATAAAGAAACTGTTAAAGAAACGCACATTCATAGCAAATGGTTGCCTGCAAATCTCGTATTCGCTATCAATGCGGAGAATGTTTTTGCAAAAATAGATAGCGACGGCATTATTATTGACAGAACCACCGCTTCAGTGCCTAGACAATGGAAGCAGTTGGAGATATGCCTAAAGGATGTAGAAAGGAAAAATGGTAGAGAATTCGTTAATCCACCAGAATATTGGAATAGTATCAGTCCATCCCGACGCTATGCAGTTGTGGAACAATTTCACCCAAAAGATAACCAAGCTGAGTTTAAGGCTGGACTTATGAGAACTATTTTCTCTGATAAATCGTTTATTCGTATGGATGATAGTATAAATTGTAGTTTTCAATATGATCCACTGGGCTCTCTTGATAATCAATATAGTGATACATATTGGAAAGATAAACCTGATTTAGAAACTGACTTAAAAGCAAGCAATCATGCTAGATATATAAACTACAAACAGTATGGAAAAGTTTTCACCACTTGGCAAAAAACTTTCATTGATATTTATAATATTGATGAAAATATGTATGTAAGAGTGTTTTCTGAGTATAGCAATGGATTGCCTTACATACAAAGGTACTGTGAAGAATAATTTTCTTCATATTTGTTTAACTTTTTTATGGAGTTATTTTTATGAGTTACTATGAATCAATTACAGCTACACAAATGTGGTCTTTGTATTTGTTCAATAAAGACACGCAGTGCCAGTGGGGGTGAAGGATACTTCGCGGATAACGGCGTTTTCAAAGTGTTTGACAGGCGCGCCCTCTAGTGTGCGTCCATTAATCACCGTGCCTTGTTGTTGCTCGGTAACGCTACCACTTTCTATGTAGACGCTGAGTTGCCATTCCAGCCCGTCATCCGACACTTGAATGATGTCTTGGGTGGGTGGTCTAGCATGTCGCTGTGGACGATGAGTTTGTTGTCTTCTAGGCTTAACCAGCCAAACCCTACATGGCGGTCGCGGTTATGCAGATGGGGTACTTGCTTTTCTTGTAGGCTTAGGGTGGATAGGTCAATAGCGATGCGTTCGCCGTAATAGCTCAATACGCTACCGCTATAAGCCACTCAACCAAACAGATAAGTTTTATGTAAGGACATAAGGAAAAGTAAGGAAAAACGGATTCAGATGATAAAAAAGCACCTTAATGGTGCTTGAAAGATGGTATTTATATGCTGGATAAATAGATTAAGTGTTGGTGTAATATTTCTAGTTGTTGCTGTGTATTATCAAGCGATTGACCGTTATCGATAATATAATTTGCGAGTATTAAACGTTTTTCGCGTGTTATCTGCTTTTTAATAATCTGTGAAATTGCTGATTTATTTTGCCCATCTCGGCGAGCGCCACGCTCTAATTGCTGTTCTACTGGTAAATCAACCACTACTACTGCATCACAAAACTTTTGTAAGTTATTTTCAAATAATAATGGTGCGCTTAATAAGGCGTAAGGCGTTTGCTGTATTTCATGCAATCGAGCAATAAGATTTTTGCGAATTAAAGGGTGTGTGATTTCATTTAAACGTCTGCGCGCAGATTCTTGTGCAAAGATTTTCTCACGTAAGACGGCACGATTGAGTGTGCCATCTTCTTGTAAGACTTCATAACCAAAATTCTTGACTACTTGTGCCAAAGCTTTTGAATTTGGCGCTAAAATTGCTTTTGCTTCAACATCTGCATCCGCAATTTTGATGCCTTTTGTCTGCAAAAAATCACTGCAAGTTGTTTTCCCGCTGGCAATTCCACCTGTTAGACCAATAATCATGGTACTACATTAAAAAGCCAGACAAGTGCTCGCCGTACATGAAGGTTATCCAACCGGCAATAGCTAAAAAAGGACCAAAAAGCTATAGGAATGCCTTGCCTTAATCGACTTAATAAAGCAAATATCAATCCAAGTATTGCTGATAAAAATAAAATAATTGGCAACATCATGGCACCTTGCCATGCGCAAAGTGCGGCTAATAATTTAAAATCACCATAGCCCATGCCTTCACGACCTGTTAAAAGCTTAAATATCCAGTAAACAATCCAAAGGGATAAATAACCAATCATTGCGCCAATAACGGCTGTCTGTAAATCAACAATATAGCCAAATACCGCGGCTAAGAGTGCCAGCCATAATAAAGGGAGTGTTATTACATCAGGCAAAATTTGATGTTCAGCATCAATAAAAGCTAATGCAATTAGGCTCCAAGTGAATAAAAGTGCAAATCCTAGCGTTATTAACTCAGGATATTTTAGTGCTACCAAAATGCTTAAAACCGCGGTTAGAAGTTCTACCAGTAGATAACGAATAGAAATTGGTGCACGACAATTAGCACATTTCCCTCTTTGTAATAAATAACTCAGTATAGGAATATTTTGCCAAAATCGAATGGCATGCTTGCATTTTGGACAAGCAGAAGGTGGGTACAATAAATTAAACTTTTGCACCTGCGCTTCTTCTTCGCCAGACTCTCCTTCTATTACCATTTTGGCGTAACGCCTTTCGGCGTTATCCATCATAATAGGCAGGCGATAGATGACCACATTTAGAAAGCTACCTACCACCAAACCCAGCAAACCGACAAGGAACAAACCAAGTGGTAGAGAAAATATTTCGCCTAGCATTAGAACATACTACCCATACTAAATATTGGCATGTACATTGCAATCAATAAGCCACCAACCACAACGGCCAAGAAAGCCATAATTAAAGCTCAATCATCGCTGTCAAGCCATCAATACGCCAATCTAACTCTTCTTCATAGAATGAAGCAACCCGACCTAGCATTTCACCTAAATTACCTGATTCCTCACCAATTGCGGTCATTTGTACTGCAATTGTTGGAAATAAATTGGTATTTTTCATAGCAAAACTCATTTGCTGACCATTTTGTACATCTCTTTGTACATCTTGTATTGCCTCTTCAAAGACCACGCTGCCTGTTGCAGGCGCTGTTGCGCCTAAAGCTTTCATTAAAGGCACACCAGCGTTAAAGAGTGTTGACATGGTTCGAGCAAAACGCGCATTAGCGCCAGTTCTTAAAATACCGCCAATTAACGGAATTTTAAAAGCAAAGCGATTGACCTGTGCTCTGAATTTCGCATTGCGTTTTTTAAAATACAGAAATGCCATCACGAAAAGAATTACTGCTCCTAGGATGAATATACCTTTGTTAATAAAGAAATTAGAGATTGCGACAACCATTTTTGTAGCGCCAGGCAATTCTGCGCCTGCATCTTCAAAAAATCCAGCAAAGACAGGCACAACTTTAATCATCAAAATAGCGGTTACTGCAATAGCAAAAACCATAACAATTGCGGGGTAGGTGAGCGCTTTTTTAACTTTTTTCTTAGTAGCTGCTCCTTTTTCCATATTCAGCGCGATATTATCCATAGTTGATTCAAGCATCCCCGCTTCCTCACCAGCGCTCACCAAACTAGTATATAAATCATCAAAATACAGTGGATGTGCTTTTAACGCTTCGGCAAAACTTGCACCTCTTTCGATACTATCATGCAACTCAAATACTAGCTCACTCATGCGTTTTGGTTTTTCAATACTTTGCCCTACTAAATCTAAGGCGCGCAATACAGGCATCCCTGCTCTTAACATGGTTGCCATTTGACGTGTAAAAAACAAAATATCAGCTTGTTTAATTTTACCTTTGGATTCACCAAAAAGCGGTTTTGGCTTTTCTTTAATAACGATACCTGTTAGCCCTTGTTTGGCTAAAAATGCGCGCAATATTGCATCGTTAGGCATATTTTCTTCACCACTTAACTCGCGCCCTTCTTTATTTTTACCTTTCCAAATATAGGCTTTTAATTCTTTTTTCTGTGCCATTACACTCTCCTTAAATAAAAATACGCATCAATCTAGTCTGTTGTTACGCGCAATACTTCTTCAATACTAGTCAAACCTAAGCGGACTTTATGCAAAGCCGACTGTCTTAAATCCCAATAGCCTTCTTTCTGACATTGTTGTTCAATTTCTGCAGCAGAAGCATTTTGTAAAATTAACTCAGAAATTGCCTCAGAAATAGGCACAACTTGATACACGCCCGCACGTCCGCGGTATCCTTGGTAACTACAACGCTCACAGCCTTTAGGCATATAAATGCGTAAATCATCCACTTCGTCCTCGGCAAAACCCAAAGCCACCAATTCTTCATGACGATGTTTGCGGTCTCGCGTTTTGCAATTAGGGCACAATCTACGGACTAGGCGCTGCGCCATAATTAAATTCACACTTGCGGCAATATTATATGGCTCAATCCCAATGTTGACCAAACGCGCGATAGTTTGTGGCACATCATTAGTATGTAACGTAGAAAGAACCAAGTGACCCGTTTGTGCAGCTTTTACCGCAATCTCACCTGTCGTGATATCCCGAATCTCCCCCACCATAATAATATCAGGATCTTGACGTAAGAAAGCTTTCAAAGCGGCAGCGAAGTCCATGCCTGATTTAGGGTTAACATTCACCTGATTAATCCCAGGAAGGTTGATTTCCACAGGGTCTTCTGCTGTTGAAATATTAACTGTTGGCTTATTTAATAAATTTAGCCTGTATACAAAGAAACCGTTTTACCAGAACCTGTAGGACCAGTTACTAACACCAATCCTTGCGGTTTGCTTAAAGCTTCCAAATAATTTTTCTTTTGCTCAGGTTCAAAACCTAATACTTCGATATTTAATTTTGCCGCTGAGCTATCTAAAATCCGCAATACCAATTTTTCGCCAAATAACGTCGGCATTGAGCTTACCCGAAAATCTATAGCCTTGTTTTCAGAAACTTTTAACTTAATACGCCCATCTTGTGGTACACGTTTCTCCGCAATATCCATATCAGCCATAACTTTCAGACGTGCAGTAATGCGATTAGCAATTGTAGGCGGTGGTGCGGCAACTTCTTGTAGCACCCCATCTCGACGAAAACGCACGCGGTAAGTATTCTCATAAGGCTCAAAATGCAAATCCGAAGCACCAGTACGAATAGCGTCTAACAACATGCCCTGCACAAAACGCACTACTGGAGCCTCTTCCTCTCCCTCCACGCGAAAACTACTTAATGCATCACTAATAGCCTCTAACGAAGATTCCCCTCATCTTCAAACAAAGACTCCATACCCCCATACCCGCATAGTGGTCTTCAATAAGCGCCTCAATAACATCCTGATTAGCAACAATAGGCTCTACAGAGGTAAATTTACCTTGATATTTAAACTCTTCCAGCATCATCCGATTGCCGGGGTCGTATGTTGCAACATATAAACGCCCGCCATTAGTATAAACTGGCAACGCATTATGCTTGCGCACCACCGATTCTTTAAATTGCGCAGTCAGCTCCCTTCTAATATCCATCTCACGCAAAGAAACAAGCGGCAAGTTATATACAACCCGATTAATGCGCGATAATTTTGCTGGGTCAACCAGTCCATCTGTTAGTAATTGTTGAATAAAGCTCCCTCTTTTTTTCTGCGCACTTGTCTGAACTTCACGAATTTGCTCTGAAGTTGCTATTTTTTGCTGAACCAAATAAGCAATTAATTCATCGTACCCACTCATAGGTCAATCATCTCACTCTTAAACTGCATGTAACACCCTAAAATATACGTTTATAATATCAAAGCAAATAAAATAAAGCGCCAATTATACGTACACTCTCTCTATTGCCTGCATTAAATTATTATACGCACTAAAAAATTTGTAAAAATATCTAGTAAAAACTTGTCATAGCTTATAAAAATACCCAATTTAATTCATTATGATTCGATATACTCAAGAACCCGCTTACGTTCTTAAACGTACTGCTTATCGTGAACAACAATATCTACTCGACCTATTAACCCAAAATCACGGCATAGTTCGGGCAGTCTCTAGAATACCCAATCAGAAAACACACCGTCAGACCAGCTTGCACGTCCCTTTTCAAAAATTTCTTCTCACTGGGCAACGTCGTCATGAGCTGATTACCGTAACACATACAGATCTTGCACACAGCTTTCATATTGAAAATAAAAATCTTCTCCTAGCCTATTATCTTAATGAAACAATTTTAGGGCTGCTTCCTCCTGATTACTCTGAACCTGAGCTCTTTAAGCTTTACGAATGCACCCTAAACAATCTGAATGCTAAAAGCCTACGCTACTTTGAATATCAAATTTTGCATCAACTAGGATTATGGCCTGAAATTCCCCTGCAGGCACCCATTACCAACTCAGCCAATTACATAACCCCGCTATTTTCATTGCTAGTCCCAGTGGTTATGACGCCCAACTTGTAGAAGCTCTAACCAACCACCAATGGATTAGCGAACATCCACAACTCAAAACACTATTACAAGCCATTATCGCACCACACCTAAGCAAAACACAGCACAGCAAGAAAACCGCCCTTGCCCTAAAAAGACTACTCAATCATTAAATAATTCAATTATCCTATCACGCCGAAAAAGAAGAACCGCATCCACAAGTAGACTGAGCATTGGGATTGCGAATCACAAACTGCGCGCCATGTAAATCTTCCTTATAATCAATTTCAGCGCCCTGCAAATAAGAATAGCTAATAGAATCAATCAATAACGTCACCCCATCTTTTTCTGCTAGAGAATCTCCCTCTTGAATCTCCTCTTCAAAAGTAAATCCATACTGAAAACCAGAACACCCACCACCTGTTACAAATACTCGCAACATAAGCGCATCATTGTCCTCCTCAGCCATCAACTGCGCCACCTTACCTGCTGCAGCCTGCGTAAACTCAACCTCAGCCACAAAAGTTTCTAATTCAGACATAAATCCTCCAAAAAGCCATAATAAAGATGTCATTGTAAATCCCTGATAGGGACTAATATACAAACTTCACCAGTTTAAGATAAAACAATAAATTAATTCATCAAATATCCAATAAATTACACGGACACTTTAACATTAAAATGATGTTTTTACTTGCTATAAACAAAAAACTTCGGTATCATCCGCGCCTTTCTTTAACTTTCGTGTTCGGAGAGACTATAAACATGTCTAAAACATTTACCGCCACACCATCTACAATACAACGTGATTGGTATTTAGTGAACGCCGAAGGCAAAACCCTCGGACGTTTAGCTTCAGAAATTGCCCACCGTCTACGTGGCAAACACAAACCTGAATTTACTCCTAACATCGACACTGGCGACTACATTATCGTCATAAATGCTGAAAAAGTCGCTGTTACTGGCAAAAAAAGACAAGATAAAATGTATTACCATCACACTGGCTATATTGGTAATTTAAAATCAGCAAATTTTGAGCAATTACAAGCTAAAAAACCAGAAAAAATCATTGAGCTTGCTGTAAAAGGCATGCTTCCTCGTGGTCCTTTAGGACGTGCTCAATTGAAAAAATTAAAAATCTATGCTGGTGAACAGCATGAACATAGCGCACAACAGCCTATCGCATTAGAGATTTAAGGAAATTATTATTATGACAGAACAATACTACGCTACAGGTCGCCGTAAATCTTCTTCAGCACGCGTATTTTTACGTCGTGGCAACGGTAATATCATTGTTAACCAAAAACCATTGGACGAATATTTTGGTCGTGAGACTGCAAGAATGATTGTTCGTCAGCCATTAGATGTTGTGGATATGAAGGAAAATTTTGATTTCTATATCACCGTAAGCGGTGGTGGCTCTAGTGGTCAAGCTGGTGCTATTCGTCATGGCATCTCGCGTGCTTTACAATCTTACAATCAAGATCTTCGTGAGCCATTGCGTAAAGCAGGATTCCTAACTCGTGATTCTCGTGAAGTTGAGCGTAAGAAAGTTGGATTGCACAAAGCACGCCGAGCAACTCAGTTCTCAAAACGTTAAGTCAAATTTTCTTCGAACACAAAAACTGACTCCCAAAGAGTCGGTTTTTTAAATTAAATGCTTGAAACAATATAATTTAAGCAATTATTTTGATCTTTTTGTTGCAAAAAATTGCATACAAAGTTTTTACAAAAACTAGACAATCCAACTTTATCTAGCTATAATATCCCCTTGCCGCGGAGGATGGCAGAGCGGTTGAATGCACCGGTCTTGAAAACCGGCAAGGGTTAACGCCCTTCCAGGGTTCGAATCCCTGTCCCTCCGCCACCTCAAGCAAAAAGCGACTTTTACAAGTCGCTTTTTTTATTGCCTTTTTCTTTTTTTGGCGGTTTAAAAATCAGCTAATTCAAAGTATTAGATAAATTTAATCCTGTCCGTTTATGTCTTATCATGTCCGTATATTTCGCTTTTTGGGGTGGTTTTTTTTGGACTATTCCTAAATGGGTTTCTTGCTGCTAGTCTAAAGATAAGCAATTATTTTTCTAGCATCATGAAATTAACTGACAAAATCATTCAATCTGCAGAAATTCCTAGCAAGGGTTATTTACGCTTAACTGATGGAGATGGATTAACTCTAAAAATCACCAACAGCGGGTCTTACTTTTGGAATTTTCGCTATCAATTTAATCAGCGTGAACGCAATATGTCTTTGGGGCGCTATCCTGCCATGAGTATTAGAGGCGCACGAGATGAAGCGCTAGAGTTACGTTATCATTTACGTAAAGGCATAGACCCTTTAGCAGAATGTAAAAACAGACAAGCGCCCAATATCAACTGTTCCCTCTCATAAGTGTGGTACTTGGACTTTTACTTCCTGTCCATGACTTAAAAAGTTAGATTGAGCATAATGCACAAAAGAATCAAGCAAAAGCTAGGCAAATTAACCATAATATGGATTGGCTTATTTCACCTAGTGGTCTAAATATGATGCAACTATTGTTTGGTTTGACTAGTTTTGCTGTTATTGTCTTTTGTTTTTATTTTTGGAGTTACTTTAACTAAGAAAAGGCGCTTTAACTCTAAAAATTTCTATCAAAAACAAACTGAGCGCGTGCAACTGGGGGGATATAAAAAACAGGCTTTGCTCAATAAAACAGAGCAAATTGCTTATCAAGCCATTCTTGCTGCCAGGGGTAGACTTGCATTGCAGATTTTTGCACAAGTCTCTCTTGGAGAGATTCTCGTGCACAGTCACAAAAAACACTATCGCGATATTATGTCTAAGCGTGTTGATTTTCTTGTTACTGATGCTAATTTTATCCCTATATTAGCGATAGAAATTCATGGTTCAGGGCATTATGCACAACATGCTCAAGTACGTGATAATATTAAAAAACTTGCGTTAACAAACGCTGGTATTGATTATCTTGCTATTATAACGAGTGGTAAATCTATTTATAAAGATGTTGAAAAAGCATGTGGCAATTACTTTTATAAACTTTCGAATCAATTTGGCGTTTAAGACCCTTAGAAGCTTCCCAAACCATAAGCTTATCCTTCTACTACTTTTCCTATAGTGTGCTAGTATTGAGGGATTGTAATTATTAAATAAGTCGTCATGAGAAAAAACAACCGCCTCATTGAGCCTATAGAGCTTAAAACCATTCTCCACTCCAAGCGTGCCAATTTGTATTATTTAGAGCATTGCCGTGTGATGCAAAAAGACGGGCGGATTTTGTATTTAACCGAAAGCGACAAAGAAAATCTGTATTACAACATTCCCATTGCCAACACCACCTGTCTTTTGCTTGGGACGGGTACGTCCATTACCCAAGCAGCAATGCGAATGCTGGCAGCGGCCGGGGTGTTGGTTGGATTTTGTGGCGGTGGTGGCACGCCTTTATTTATGGGCACAGAACAGGCGTCAGAAGTGGCGTGGTTTACGCCACAAAGTGAATACCGTCCCACCGAATATGTGCAAGGCTGGCTGTCGTGGTGGTGGGATGATACCAAACGCTTGGCAATGGCAAAACGGCTACAAAATGCACGTTTGCAGTTTTTGGCTCAAGTTTGGGGGCGAGACAATGCCTTAAAAAGTTATGGTTTTGACAGTCAAAATCCACAAATCGCAAGCTTGTTAAATCACTATCAACAACAAATTATATGCCAAAATAATGTCAATGAACTGCTCACCCTTGAGGGGCGAATGACCAAAGAATTATACCGCTTTGCTGCTCTGTGTACTGCCAATGCAGGCTTTGGTCGCAATCATAACGGCACGGACAAAGCCAATAATTTTTTGAATCACGGCAATTATTTGGCGTATGGACTTGGGGCAACCACTTGGGTGCTTGGCATTCCCCACAGTTTTGCGGTGATGCACGGCAAGACACGACGAGGGGCGTTGGTGTTTGATGTTGCCGATATTATCAAAGATGCCATTGTGTTGCCATTGGCATTTATTGGGGCTATGGACAATTTAAGTGAGCAAGAATTTCGCCAAGATTGTTTGAATTATTTTACCACGTATAAGGTATTGGATTATTTGTTTGAAACGGTGAAAACCTTGGCATTAAATCGTGATTGGTGATTGGTGCAATAATTTTTTTAACGCTTTAAACTAAAATCATTAAAAACCATTTTTAGCTGTTTTAACTGAGCGTATTTAGCTTTTTCACGGTTATTTAGTAAGCCAATTAAACCGCCATTAACACTAATACCAATTAAAATAAATATCAATCAAAAACTCACCGCTTGGAGTGTCAAATGCTGGTTACTTTTGTATCACAATGTCAAAAAAACGCCCTAAAACGCACTCGGCGGATTTTAGATACTTTTGCAAATCGCATTGGCGATAACGTGTGGCAAACGCCGATTACCGAAGAGGGACTTGAGACGGTAAGAAGACTGCTTAAGGCATCGGCGACCAAATCCACCGCCGTCAGCTGTCATCGTATCCGCACTCGCAAGCACACCCAGCTGGTGTGGGTGGTGGGCAACCGCAAACAATTTGACACTCAAGGCTGGGTGGCGGTCAATCGCACCAAGCGGTCTATTTTGCACAACGAATGGGAGAATAATTGGCAAAGGCTCAATGCAATAACGCTTGTTAGCACCTTAGCGGCGTTGTTGCACGACATTGGCAAATCAAACAATGGTTTTCAGCATAAACTATTTCACCCAAGCAAAGCAGGCGACCCCTACCGCCACGAATGGTTGTCGTTAAAGCTGTGGGTGTGGCTGATAAAAGATTGCCAAACCGACCAAGCGGTATGGCAACGATTACAAACGATTGATGAATTTTTGACAAGCCAACAGCTGACTGCCAACACCTTGCAAACCGCCATTGAACCAAACCAAATTGAACCAAGCGAGTTTGACCGTCTACCGCCTGTCGCCCAATGGATAGCGTGGCTGATTGTTACACATCACCGCCTACCGCCTTTGGAGACGTATTTTTTTAAAGCTAAGCAAAAAGATGAATATTTAAAGGTGGACAACCGTTATTTTAAACGCAATTTGACTAGCTACTATCAAAAATATCTCAAAGCCTACGATTATTGGGTCAAAAATCCAGCGTCCTTTGAGATAATGACCCAAGAACAATTATCAGAGTTTTTTTGCTTTAATGAGCTTGTGCTATACAGTCCAGATTGGCAAAAACAGCTCAAACGCTATGCCAAAAAAGCCGAACAAGATACGGTTTTGGGGCAACTTTCCAAGCTTGCCAGTCAAGCAAATACCGCCATTGCCGACCCTTTTTTGCTGATGCTCTCAAGGCTTAGCCTTATGGTCGGCGACCACAATTATTCTAGCCTAACCAAAGAAGACACCGCACGGCGAGTCAAAGGCAGTCAAGATTGGCAAAATAAGCTGATTGCCAATACCGACCGCAAAACAGGGCAAGCCAATCAGTCTCTTGATGAGCATTTGCTTGGCGTGGCTCAGTTTACCGCCCAATTTTGCCGCCGTTTGCCCATTTTACATCAACAGTTACCACGGCTTAGCAATCACGAACCACTGGCAAAAAACACCGCCAATCAGCGATTTGCTTGGCAAAATCACGCCTTTAAATTGGCACGCAGTCAAAGCGAACTTGCCCAAACGCACGGATTTTTTGGCGTTAATATGACATCAACAGGGGGTGGCAAAACCATTGGCAACGCTCGTATTATGTATGCCCTTGCCAATCCCAAAACAGGGGTGAGACTTAGCATTGCGTTGGGTTTGCGTGTTTTGACCTTGCAAACAGGGCAAAGTTTTCGCCAAAACTTACAGTTGGACGACAGACAATTGGCGGTTTTGGTCGGCGGACACGCCCATAAACAACTGTTTGAGTTAAAAACAGAATCGGTAGACGATGACGGCAACAATTCTTTTGCCCAATTGGGTAGTGAGTCGGCACAAAATCTCGTTGATGATTGGGTAGACGGTGATGATTATGATGAGGTGCTAGAGGAGCTAAATTTGGGCACTGTCATCAAAGACAACACATCTCGCCAATTGCTCGCCTCGCCGATTGTGGTTTGTACCATTGACCATTTAATGCAAGCGTCAGAATGCCAGCGAGGGGGCAAATACATCGCTCCAATGCTTAGGCTATTTAGCGGTGATTTGATTATTGATGAGCCTGATGATTTTGACCAAAACGACTTGCCCGCCTTGTCTCGGCTTATTCATTTGGCGGGCTTATTTGGTTCAAAGGTGCTGTTGTCATCGGCAACATTACCACCTGATATGCTGACAGGGCTGTACCAAGCGTATTTGGCAGGGCGAGTGATTTATAATCAGCAGTTTGGTTATGCCAGTCCCAAGGTGGTTTGTGCGTGGTTTGATGAAAACCATTGCCACAGTGAATCGCTTGACAACGCCAGCGATTTTACCGCTTGGCATAAAAAATTCACCACAAAACGCACGCAATTTTTGGCAAAATTACCGCCCAGACGAATGGCACAAATTTTACCGCTTTCGCCAACATACAACAGCGAAAATCAAGCACAGTTTTATCAGGCATTGGCTTGGCAACTGTTGAATTACGCCCATTCATTTCATCAGCAACACCACTTATCCGCCAATGGCAAAAAAGTAAGCGTTGGGCTTATCCGTATGGCAAACATTCAGCCGCTGATGCAGCTTGCCCAAGCAATTCATCAGCTTTGCCCACCGCTTGCTAATTTATCGGCTAACTTGTCCACCAAACCGCCAGCAGATACCATAGACCCTACCGCCATTGCTCTGACAAGCTTTGATGACAGCGATAGCCATTTTTATTTGTGCTGTTATCACTCCCAGCAGGTACTGGCACTAAGAAATCGTTTGGAAAATCGCCTTGATGCCCTACTCAATCGGCAAAATGCCAGCGACCAAGACATCATAGAACGTGCCGACATTGCTCACGCCATTGGCAAAAATCCGCACAAGACCCACCATATTTTTATCGTGCTTGCCACCGCTGTGGCGGAAGTTGGGCGAGACCATGATTATGATTGGGCAATCGTTGAACCCAGTTCAATGCGGTCAATCATTCAGCTGGCAGGGCGTGTGTGGCGACATCGTCCAGACAAAATCGCAAGCTGTGCCAATATTGGCATTTGGCAATACAATATCCAAGCTTTAAAAAGCCAGCACACCAACCCAAACACCAGTCAAGTTGTATTTAGCAGACCTGGGTTTGAAAGCCAGCAACATAAGCTTGACAGCCACGATATGAGCGATTTAATCCCCCAAAGCACCCTACAAAAACTAGATGCCACAAGCCGTATAGAACAATCGGCTACCCCCAAGCCCACAACCAATTTGGCGGATTTGGAGCATCAAGTTATGGCGGATTTGATGAACAACTCTCGCTTTAATGTGGTCAATGCCTATTTTAAAGACGCACACACCGCCAATCGCAGTCATACGCATTTAAGCGGTCTGACCCCATTTCGCTCAGGGCGTGCCAATGTTAGCTACATTATCAAACCTAATGATTTTAAACCCGATGAAATGAAGCCCAATGATGACACCTTTAACGTCTATCACGCCGACAGCGTCAAGCACTATGGGCTATCTGGTAGCAATACAGAAAACAGCGTGATTGAGCCTTATGTTATGGCAACCACCAGTCCTTTTGTCAGTGTGTGGCTGGACAGTCATTTACAGCAAGTGTTGATAGAGCTTGAGCATCGGTTTGTAGAGCTTAGCCCAAATTCTGTGGTGATACGTTTTTCCAACATTGCCTTAGCAACCCAGCAAAACAATAAAACCCAACAAAGCTATTATTTTGATGAACGCTTTGGCTGTTGGAAAAAGTTTAACTAAGCTAATTTGGTAATGATGTATTTTTAATAATATTTTGATTTATTTTAATTTTAATAAAAGGTAAGAACAGAAATGAGCAAACAAAGCAAGATTGAGCAGATAAGTAGCGAACAAATCAAAGATGCCATTCAAGCATTTTTAACCGCTCAATACGACAAAAAAACCAAAACAGAACAAAAACAGCTGGAAAAAGCCATAGAAGATAACGACGTGGCAACAATCGCCAAAATCAATGAGACCTTACAGCCCATAAAAGACAAATATCAAAAAGATGTTTGGTTGAGCGATGCAGCCGACCGAATGGCAAATCAACTGAGCTTTGGTACACATATTTCAAAGGGTATTCATTCCAGCTCAAAAGGTGATAATCTAATTTTTGATGTTAAAAATAATCACAATTTCGCAGGACACCACAGCCTAGCAAAACCAGCGATTGATGCCAGTGGTAACGCAGCTGCTTTGCCGTTATCCGCATTTCTTAATTTTGTGGTGGTCAATGATATAACAATAGGACAGTTAATTTTAAAACAACACCCCGCCCTAACAGCGGTATTACACAGCAACCCTCAAGAAGCCAAAAGACTAAAAGACATTTTTTATCAAGTGGCGTTAAGTCAAATCATAAACCCAAAAACAGACGAGCGAAACAAACAAATCTTGTGGGCGATAGAAGATGATTATATTTGTTTGGTGCCTTTGTATCCTGTTTCACTAACCAATCATTTTTATAATCAAGTGCAAAAAATGCGTTTTTCAGATGAAAACAACACAACAGCCAGAAAAAACCGCAACAAAGACAATGAAATTCAAAAAAGCTACCCAACCATTCATAATCTAGCTGTGGTTAATATTGGTGGCAGTAACCCACAAGGGGTGAGCCAACTGATGAGCAAACAAGGCGGATGCAACTATCTGTTGCCATCAATGCCCCCTGCTTTTCGTCAATCAAAAGATATTCGCTTATCACGCAGTGCCAAAAGTTTTTTTGATGCCAAAGCCTTGCAATACCAAGCTAAAGACGCTTTGCACGCCTTATTTAATCTCATTAAAACCAATTATAACAACGTCAATATTAGAAACGCTCGCAAAGCGATTTTGTCAGACATTGCCTATCACGTGTTGAGTTTGGGCGAAACCTTGCAAGCCATACGCCCTGCAGGCTGGAGCAAGGATTATCACCATTTGCCAATGCACCAAAAATACTGGCTTGACCCCAAGCGTGCCAGCTTAGACGGTGAAGAAGACTTTAAAAACGCCAGAGCAAGCGACAACTGGCAACGTGCCATAGAGATTGATTTTGCCCATTGGTTGCAAGGCATTTTAAAAAGTGAATTTAAAGCCGTTGCCCACGATTTTGCCGACCCTGAGCATAACGAGTGGCGACGTGAAATGGACAACGAAATCAAAAAAGCCCTAAGACTGGGCAAAGGAGAATGGGTATGAGCTTTATTTATCCAAACTTAGAATGCGTGGGTTATTTATTGGTCAATCGCATTAAAATCAACAATGCCAATGCCATATCTAGCCCATTGACTTACGGTTTTCCTGCCATTACAGGTTTTACAGGGGCAATCCACGCTTTAAGCCGAAAAATAGGCGATATTGACGGATTAAACAACGTGCGGTTGGACGGTGTGTTAATCGCTTGCTTTGATTGCCAACCGCAAATCTATCGTGAAAGCGATTATAAAGATTTTAGCTTTATCCAAACTCGCAACCCAATCAAAAAAGACGGCAAAACCGCCTCTATCATTGAAGAAGGTCGCTGTCATTTGACCGTGTCTTTGGCAATTGGCGTTTATGCCGATGATGATTTAAGCGACGATGAACAAACCAAACTTACCGCCAGCGTTTGGCGACTGATACAACAGCAACGCATTGCTGGCGGTAGTGTGGTGGGCTTAGCTTATAACAATCCTGTGCAATTTTATAAAGGTGCTGATGTGAATGAAATGACCCCTTACTTATTGCCTGCCTTTGTGCTGATTGATGCCTTTGAGCAGTTGCAGGCGATAACCAGCGAGCTAAAAGCCAATGACCCCACCACCACCGCTTTGGATGCCCTGCTTGAAACTGCCACGCTCCACCACATTCCAAGTGATGAGACAGGGCGTGAATGGACGACAACCAGCGTCAAAAAAGGGCGTGGCTGGCTTGTACCAATCCCTGTAGGCTATCAGGCGATTTCACCGCAATTTGACCAAGGACAAATGCAACACAGCCGTAATAACCAATATCCCAGTCAATATGTAGAGTGCATTTATAGCCTTGGCAAATGGGTTTTCCCCCATTCTATTGAGCATCTTGCCCGTGCCTTTTGGTATCAAAAATACGATGCCGAAAATGGGTTGTATTTGGTTGCACAAACGGATTAATGATTATTGAATTGATAATTGTTGATAGGCAATTTTAGCCAAGTTATTTTTTAGTTTATTTTAGTTTTATATCTTAACCTCACGCCATTATATAGGAGAACGATTATGGCAAATTTAAAAACCGCTTCGGTGTTGGCTTTTGAACGTGTTTTGGATATTTCTGATGCGTTTTTGTGGCAAAAAGACAGCCAAAACCCAAGCAATCCCCCAAGCATTGTTGGCGTAAAAGAAAAATCGGTGCGTGGCACAATCAGCAATCGGCAAAAAAACACCGTTGCCAATGACCCTGCCAAATTAGATGCCAAAATAGAAAGCCCCAACCCACAAACCGTGGACGCCAGCAGTCTTGATGAAAGCAATGACACGCTGATTGTCAAATTCACCTGCAAGGTGTTGCCCTTTACAGGCAAGCCCAACGTTTGTAATGACCAAGATTATGGGCAAGCCTAATGGCGGTTGTTGATGATTATAAGCAAAATCAAGGGCTGGGTGAGCTTGCCAAACGCTATGCCACCAACATTGCCAATGCCCGCTTTTTGTGGCGTAACCGTGTTGGGGCAGAAAAAATCACCGTCAGCGTGCATTTTGACAACCAAACCCTAACCTTTAACGCCAAAGAATTTGATTTAAATACATTTAATCATAACAACAGCGAATTAACCCAACTGTCGCAATGGATTGAGCAAGGGTTAAATGGTGAAAAATTTGTGATTTTATCGGTGGAAGCTCACGCCCAAATTGGCTATGGTCAAGAGGTCTATCCGTCTCAAGAGCTGATATTGGGTATAAGCAAAGATGATAATAAAAGCAATAAAAGCAAGGTTTTATACCGTGTCGGCGATGTCGCCAAAAACCACGCAGGAATGCACTCACAAAAAATCAGCAACGCCATTCGCACCATTGACAACTGGTATCCCAATGCCGAATTTCCCATTGCTGTCGAACCCTATGGTGCGGTAACCACGCTTGGCACCGCATTTCGCCAGCCCAAACAAAAGCAAGATTTTTATACTTTGTTTGATAACTGGGTATTAAAAGGCGATAAACCTGACGTGGATGCACAGCATTATATTATGGCGGTGCTGATTCGTGGTGGTGTGTTTGGTGCCAGTGGCAAGGAGTAAGCGATGACGGTTTATCAAGAAATCACTTTGATTGCCAACGCTGACATTTCGCCTTACTTCTTATGGAGTAAGGTGATGACCCAGCTGCATATCGCCTTGGCAAACATCAAAAACAAGCACGGTATCAACACCATTGGTATCAGCTTCCCCAATTACCGCTATGAACAAAAAAACGGTAAAACCTTTGCAAGCCTTGGCGATAAAGTGCGAATTTTTGCCCAAAGCGAAGATGACTTGGACAAACTGGCATTGCCCCTGCGGCTGGCATGGCTGATTGATTACATTCACCTAACCACCATAAAACCTGTGGGGAATAAAGCCACCGCACAGGTTATTGTCAAGCGCTACCGTCCTGTTAATTTTGAAAAACAAGTACGAGAATTTGCTGAGTTTAGGGGAATTAGCTTACAGGAAGCACGGCAACATTGCTTAGAGTATAAAAAACCTAATCAGTTCTATCCTTATATAACCCTAACCAGTCAGACCAATGAACATCCGTATCAACTGTCTATCTGGCAAGAAAAGATTCCCTTAGATGGTTTTAGCGATAAAAACGCGACATTTAATAGTTATGGGTTAAATAATATGAGCAGTAATGTAGCGCTCCCACATTGGTAGGTTATATTCTTATTTTTAACTCTGTTAAGGCGCTAGATTTTTCCTAAAAACTGAGGGTATTGCTTTAAAAAAACTTCTTTTTCTAGATAAGAGGTTTGTGTTCCTAAACGCGTTACAGAGTCAGCGGCATAATGTGTTGCAACCATGATTGCCTGCTCTATATCCCCTTTAGATTTTACATAGACATTTGCAAAACAACCAATAAAGGCATCACCAGCGCCAGTGGTGTCTTTTGCATGAACCTTAACGGGTGCAAAAAATTGTTCATGCCCATCTTGAGAAAGCCATAACACGCCACGCTGTCCTAATGTAACAATTACATTTCTCACTCCTGCATCTTGCAGTATGGCGGCAGCATTTTTAATCTCTTCTTCTGTTTCAACACGCTTTCCCGTTAATAATGAAAGCTCTGTTTCATTTGGCACAATAAACTCACAACTTTTAACTTTATCTAATATTAAATCAGGTTGGGCGGGTGCTGGATTGAGCAGAACAGGAATTTGATGCTCTTTCCCAAAATAAATGGCTGCATAAACCGTTTCTATTGGAATCTCTAATTGCAATACAATAAGCTGACATTGTTTAATATCTTCAGCTGCAGCTTGAATATCATCACTGCTTAAAAAATTATTTGCTCCCTTTGCAATCAAAATAGAATTATGAGATTGTGTGTTGACAAAAATAGGCGCTACGCCACTAGAAGCCTCTGTTTTTAATACATAGCGCGTATTGATGCCGTTTTGTTCAAAATTGGCAATTGTCGTATCAGAAAAATATCATTACCCACGCGCGTTAACATCAAAACCTCAGAGCCCAAGCGCGCGGCAGCAATGGCTTGATTGGCGCCTTTGCCCCCACACCCCATTTTAAAATCTATTGCTTCTAAAGTTTCTCCTTGTAGAGGCATTCGGGTAATATAAGAAATTAAATCCACCATATTAGAACCAATTACAGCAATATCCATCTTCTTACACCTCAATCTTATAAAAACATCCCTCATTTTAGAGTATTTTTGTTTCTGATTGTTAGTTAGTTAAATCATTTAAAGTCTATTGCGGTTAAATATTTATAGATATTTTGTGGTCTATAAAAACGGTACAGATATTGGGATAATGTTTTGGTTATTGAAATAATAATTTATAAAAAAACTGAGCTTAAAAAAAATGCTTAAGCTCAGTTCTGTCTTCACCAATAAAGTTTAGAATTCTACTTTTTTAAATTATCTGGATTAACATCTGTAAAATCTGTTTCACCTGTTAATGCCAAGTCTGCTTGTAAGCGCTCATAAATTGCAGACCCAATTCCACTGACATTAGTGAGTTCTTCAAGTGCTGTAAAATCACCATTGGCCTCACGATATTCAATAATCGCTTGCGCTTTCACTTCCCCAATTCCTTTGAGCATCATTAATTCATCGAGCGTAGCCGTATTAATATTTACTTTAGCAAAAGCCATTGCGCTGCTTAACCCAAATAGAGCAATCAAGCTAACTTTTAACATCTCAGTCCTCCTCTTTTTAACTATCTGAACCTATTCAAGAAAACCTCTTTAATAAAAGAAGTTTAATTATCATAAATAAATTATTGTTAAAAATCAATTTTTTAATTTATGTTTTTAAATAGGACTTTTCTTAAGGGCTCATTGCCTAAAGAGGCAAAGAGATGTCTTACAGTTGACGCAGTTGCTCTGCAAAAAGTGTGGCGCGCCAGCCTTTTTTTACAGGATTATCTTGTTCAGGTTGAGCGCAGAGTTGGCGCAGTTGTCTATTAGAAGCTAATAAGTCGGGCGCAATGTTAAGCGCGATGGCGCAATCTTGGCGAAATTGTAGCAATTGCTGATAGCGTTGCTTATGGGCAGGACTGAGCTTTGTAGCTTGTGGGCGCATAGGGGGATAGACAGTATCCAGTTGGCTAAAACCTTCAATAAGCATTTGGTTTGCAGTCCATAGCAGATGCTTGGGCGCAAGAAGTTCTGCAAGTGATTCAATCGTGTTAGGGCGTTGTTTGGCAAGGTCAATAATAAAACCATCTGATGCGATTTTGCGACGGGGTAAGTCGCGTTGTTGCGCAACTTGCTCTCGCGCTTGTACTAAAATACTGGCAATCGTTATTTCAATACCCCGTAGTTTTGGGGAGGAATCTAGATGATACCAATGGTAGTGATATTGGTTGTGCGTTTGTGTGGTTTGCAATAAATGCTCACATTCTTGTTGCCACCAGTCAAGGCGTTTTAGGCGTTGCAAATCAGCGCATAGAAGTGGGTAAAGTTGAGATAAATAGTAAACATCTTCAGCTGCATAACGCAGTTGTGCATTAGTTAATGGGCGTTTAAGCCAATCGCTTCTGGTTTGCGCTTTGCTTAAATGAACGCCTAGGTAGTGCGCAACAATCTCGGCATAGCTGGCATATTGCTTGGGTTGAATGAGCGCAAAGCCAATTTGCGTATCGTGATAACTTTTTGGGACTGCGCCCGTGTAAAGATAGATGAGTTCTAAATCTTGGCGCCCCGAATGCATAACAATGGGCGCAGGATGATTAAGCAGGATTGACCAAGGCAGGCTTTGTGAACTTAAAGGGTCATAAAGATGGGTATTATTTTGCTCTGGCTGGTGGAGTTGTAGTAAAGCAAGTTTGGGGTAGTAATTTTTTTCACGCACAAACTCGCTGTCATAACTAATAAAACGCGGTGTAAAAACCGCGTTGGGTTGAGCGAATTGATAAGCGACTCTACTCACTTTTGAAATAGTTTTACGCTGTCTTCAATGGCTTTTTTAGCAGCTTGTGCATCTTTCCAGCCTTCTATTTTGACCCATTTGCCTGATTCTAGCGCTTTGTATTGCTCAAAAAAGTGCTGAATTTGTTGGCGTGTCAGCTCTGGAATATCTTCTAGCGCGTTGATTTCATTATAGACAGGGCAGATTTTTTAGTCGGCACAGCAAGCAATTTAGCATCGCCTCCTTTTTCATCGCTCATCTCCAAAACCCCTAAGGCGCGACATTGCACAACGCAACCTGCAATGAGAGGGAAAGGCGTTAAGACCAATACATCCAGTGGGTCGCCATCATCGCATAAAGTGTTGGGAATATAGCCATAATTTGCAGGATAGCTCATTGCTGTGCCCATGAAACGATCTACAGCTAATGCGCCACTTTCTTTATCAATTTCATACTTAACAGGACCACTACCGCTGGCAATTTCAATAACGACATTAAAAGATTCGGGTAAATTATCGCCCGCGCTCACGTGTAATAAACTCATCATTTGCTCCTAATAAATTGGTTGAATCAAGACTTGTAAGGGCGAAAAGCTATCATGAATTAGCGATTGATGGAATAGTGGCGCTAAATTGTTCGGCGTTATTGAGGGGGTTGTTGCTTAAGTTCTGGGCTTTGGTTATAATCGCGCGCCTTGTTTGCTTTAGCTAATGCAAACATCTCCTTGCCGTCAGTAGAGGGCTATTTTTTTATCCATAAGGAGTCTTTAATGAGACATTATGAAATTGTATTTTTAGTTCACCCAGATCAAAGTGAACAAGTCAATGCCATGGTAGAGCGTTATCGCAATACAATTGAAGCGGCAAACGGTAAAGTGCATCGCTTTGAAGATTGGGGACGTCGCGTGTTGGCATATCCAATTGAGAAATTGGTTAAAGCGCATTATGTATTAATGAACATTGAATGTGATGCGGCAACGCTGGAAGACTTAGAAAGTAACTTCCGTTTTAATGATGCGGTATTGCGTCATTTAACGATTCGTCGTGATGAGGCGATTACTGAAGCCTCACCCATGATGCAAGAAAACAACAAACAATAAGGAGTTTATTATGCCACGTCGTAGAGGTTGCCGTTTTACTGCTGAAGGAATCAATGAAATTGATTACAAAGATTTGAATACCTTGAGAAATTATATTACTGAAGTTGGCAAGATTGTGCCAGCTCGCATTACTGGAACCAGTGCTTTTTATCAGCGCCAATTGGCGAGTGCGGTTAAGCGCGCGCGTTTTCTTGCATTATTGCCTTACTCAGATAGTCATTAATAGGAGGCATTTATGGAATTAATTTTATTAGAAAAGATTGCTGGATTGGGAGAGTTGGGCGATAAGGTAAGTGTGAAAGCAGGCTATGGTCGTAACTTTTTAATTCCTTCTGGCAAAGCGACTGAAGCTACAGCGGCTAATTTGAAAGCTTTTGAAGCGCGTCGTGCAGAACTTGAAAAACAACAGGCTGAAAAATTAGCGGATGCGCAAAATCGCGCTAAAGCTCTGGATGGTCAAGTGTTAACTGTTGAAGCTAAATCAGGCGATGAAGGTAAATTATTTGGTTCTGTTGGCCCGCAAAATATTGTTGAAGCAGCCCAAAAACAAGGATTTACACTTGAGAAACACGAGGTCTTGATGCCTCATGGCACAATCCGTGAATTGGGTGAATTCCCAATTGATTTGAAATTATTTGGCGATACACAATGCCAAGTGATTGTTAAAGTTGTGAGCGAATAATCCACAAAATGGCAATGAGCTTAAAAATGGTATGTTCATTGTGATTTTTAGCATGTATTTGCTTAAAGCCCGCTTAGGCGGGTTTTTTATTGGGTTTTTATTATGGCTGTTTTGAGGTGATTGTTTTGTATAGTCGAAGAATTGAAAAAGTATTACGGCGTTGGCTCGCCTTGCCGTACTATCTGTACTGTCTGCGGCTCGCCGCCTTGTACTACTTTTTCACTTCTCCAACTATATAAAGATAAAAAGGTGGCGGTGCTTTTGTGTTAGAAGAGGGCGCATTCAATATTTTGATTTCTACGTGTTGTGGCGTGTTGGATAGGTTGGGTTTTGTGTTATGTTGAGTGATTTTAGCTGCATTTTTGGGTTGTTAGATAGGGGGTCAGATGGATGAGATGAATCGAGTAAAGGAAGCGCCAAAATCGCGTGAGGCGGAGCAGTCGGTTATTGGTGCGTTGCTTTTGGATAATTTGGCGTGGGAGCGGTTGGCAGACAAGGTTCAGGCAAGCGATTTTTTCTTTCAAAATCATCGTATTATTTTTTCTGCAATGATGGCTTTGGCCTCTCAAGATAAGCCATTTGATGTGGTTACTTTGGTGGATTATTTGCGCAGTGAGGAGCGTTTGGAGGAGGGCGGGGGGGCGGGATTATATCCGCCAGTTGGGCATAGAGACGCCGAGTTCTGTGAATGTGGCGGCATATGCAGATATTGTGCGACAAAAGGCGATTTTGCGGGAGTTGATTGGGGCGTCGGGGGAGATTGCAAATAGTGCTTTTTTCCCTGAGGGGCGCGATGTGAAGGCGCTGTTAGATGGTGCGGAGCAGAAGGTTTTTAGTATTGCCAATAAGTATCGCAATGATGAGCGCGAGGGTTTTCAGCCGATGCGTTATGCCACTACGGAGGCGGTGCGTTATATTCAGGAAGTGGGGCGTTTGGGAACGGGCATTACGGGATTTGCCACGGGTTTTGATAAGCTTGATGAAATGACAGCTGGATTGCAACCAGGAGATTTGGTGATTGTTGCAGCGCGTCCGTCAATGGGGAAAACAACTTTTTCAATGAATATTGTGGAAAATATTGCGCTGGGATTGCAAAAACCAGCGGCGGTTTTTTCTTTGGAAATGCCTGCTAGGATGTTGGCGATGCGGATGTTGGCGGCGCAAAGTGGGATTGATTTGGGGTTGCTCTCTAAAGGGAAGGTGGAAACAGGGGTGCAGCGGGCGCGTTTTACTGAAGCAACAAAGACGTTGAATAAGGCGCCTATTTTTATTGATGATGGTTCGAATTTATCGCCTATGGAGTTGCGGGCGCGGGCGCGGCGTTTGTATCGTCAGCAGGGGGAGCTGGGGGTTATTTTGGTGGATTATTTGCAGTTGATGAGTTTGCCAGATTCTACGGAAAATCGCGCGACGCAGATGTCGGAGATTTCGCGGTCGTTGAAGTTGTTGGCAAAGGAATTAAATGTGCCAGTGATTGCGTTGTCGCAGTTAAATCGTAGTGTGGAGTCGCGGGGGATAGCGCCCAGTGATGTCGGATATTCGTGAATCAGGGGCAATTGAGCAGGATGCTGATTTAATTATGTTTATTTATCGTGATGAGGTGTATAACGATAAAACAGAACATCGCGGTGTTGCTGAAATTATTATTGGTAAGCAGCGTAATGGCCCGATTGGGAAGGTGTTTTTATCGTTTAATGGCGCAAGAAGTAAATTTGGCAATTTATCAGGGGCGAATTATGAGCGTTATTATCAGGGTGGGGATGAGTAGCTGATGCGTCCGTTGGTAAAAGTGCTGGATTTAAAGGCGTTGCGTGAAAATGTGGCGGTGTTGCAGGCGCATGCGGGAGGGGCGCAGTTGATAGCGGTGGTGAAGGCAAATGCGTATGGGCATGGGATGGCGGAGGTGTTGCCGGCATTGTCTGAGGTGGCGCAATTGGCGGTTGCTAGTGTGGATGAAGCGTTAGCGCTTCGTGCGTTGGGGGCTTCTCAGGCGGTGGTGTTGCTGGAGGGGGTGTTTTCTTTTGAGGCGCTGGCGATATGTGCGCGCTATGATTTCATTGTGATGGTGCATCATTTGCCTCAGTTGGTGTGGCTGGAGCGTTGGGCGCAGGGAGCTCGATTGGGGGAGCGGTTGCGGGTGTGGGTGAAGGTCGATAGTGGGATGCACCGTTTGGGTTTTGCGCCTCAGGAGGTGTCGCAGGTGGCTGAGCGTTTGGCTGGGTTGTCGGCTGTGGTGTGTTTGGGGGTGGCGACGCATTTTGCTTGTGCTGATGAGGTGGATTTGCTTCCCACGCATCAGCAGTTGGCGGTGATGGAGGGATTGACTTTGCCTCGCGGATGGGCGCGTTGTTATGCTAATTCGGCGGCGCTGTTGCGGGGGGTGGCGGTGGATTGTGAATGGGTGCGGGCAGGGTGGCGTTGTATGGGATGTCACCTTTTGCTGGGGTGGGTGCGCAGGAGTTGGGGTTGCAGGCGGTGATGCATTTGCAGACGCAGATTTTGGCGGTACATGCGCTGGAGGCTGGGGAGGGTGCAGGGTATGGTTTGGGGTTTGTTGCGCCAACGGCTGGATGGGTGGCGGTGATTGCGTTGGGCTATGGCGATGGGTTTTCGCGTGGGATTGTCAGTGGGGCGGTGCAGGTGCGTATTGGTGGGCGGTGTTTTGCGATTGTGGGGCGGGTGGCGATGGATATGTGTTTGGTTTGGCTGGGGGGAGGCGCGATTTGAGGTGGGGGAGGCGGTTACGGTGTGGGGAGATGGGCATGCGATTGAGGCGCGTGCGCTGGAGGCTGGGACGATTGTTTATACGCTGACTACGAGCTTGATGGCGCGGGTGCGCACGGAGGTGATTGATGGCTAAGGCAAAATCGCGGTTTGTGTGTAATGAATGTGGTGCGGTTTATCCAAAATGGCAGGGGCAGTGTCATGAGTGTGGGCAGTGGAATACGTTGGTGGAGGAGGTGGTGGCGCAGGAGAAGAAGGGCGCGCCCCGTTCGGTGCAGGATGGGGGATATGCTGGGGTGGCGGCTGGGGTGGTGCAGTCGTTGGATGCGGTGGATTTGGTGCGGGAGTCGATTACGCCCAGTGGGATTAGTGAGTTTGATCGGGTGCTGGGGGGGGGATTGGTGCATGGGAGTGTGGTGTTAATCGGCGGAGACCCTGGGATTGGGAAGTCGACTTTGTTGTTGCAGACGGTGCATCATTTGTCGTATCAAGTGCGTTGTTTGTATGTGAGTGGGGAGGAATCTCCGAGTCAGATTGGGTTGCGTGCTGAGCGCTTGGGGCTTGAGCGTAAGCAGATTGTGCTTTATGCCGAGACGCAGGTGGAGCGCATTATTGCAACGGCGCTGGCAGAGCGTCCTGATGTGTTGGTGGTGGATTCGATTCAAACGCTTTACAGCGAGGCGCTTTCAGCAGCGCCTGGTTCGGTGAGTCAGTTGCGTGAGTCGACAGCGCAGTTGGTGCGTTTTGCAAAAATGAGTGGGACGACGGTGTTTTTGATTGGGCATGTAACCAAAGAGGGCGCCATTGCAGGACCAAGGGTGTTAGAGCATATGGTGGATACGGTTTTGTATTTTGAGAGTGAGGCGGGGAGTCGCTTTCGTATGTTGCGCGCGATTAAAAATCGCTTTGGTTCGGTCAATGAGCTGGGGATGTTTGCTATGTTGGAATCGGGATTGAAGGCGGTGAATAATCCGTCGGCGATTTTTTTGAGTCGTCCTGAGGGGGAGCATGCTGGGAGTGCGATTATGCCAGTGTGGGAGGGGAGTCGTGCGTTGTTGGTGGAGGTGCAGGCGTTGGTCGATGAGAAGGGTGGAGGGTATGCCAGACGGGTTACGCAGGGGTTAGATGGGGGGCGGTTGGCAATGTTGTTGGCGGTGTTGCATCGCCATGGTGGGATTGCGATTCATGATATGGATGTGTATTTAAATGTGGTGGGGGGGCTGAAAATTACGGAGACGGCGGCGGATTTGGCGGTTGTGGCAGCGGTGTTTTCAAGTTTTAAAGGGCGTGCGTTGCCATTAGACTGGGTGATTGGTGGGGAGATTGGATTGTCGGGGGAGTTGCGTCCAGTGATTAATGGGCAGGCGCGGATTAAGGCTGCTGAGCAACATGGGTTTAAGCATATTGTATTGCCAAAGGCGAATGTTTCACGTGAGACGGTGTCGGGCTTGACGGTGCATGGGGTGAGTCATATCGGGCAGGTGTTGGCGTTATTAGAAGAGAGGATGTAGAAATGCGTGAGAAAATTGATTTGGCAGTTTTTCCAGTGGCTGGGTTTGGAACGCGTTTTTTGCCTGCAACAAAGGCAAGCCCAAAGGAGATGTTGCCGATTGTGGATAAGCCTTTGATTCAATACGCTGTAGAAGAGGCTTACGCAGCAGGAATTCGCACGATGATTTTTGTAACAGGGCGCAATAAATGGTCTATTACAGAGCATTTTGATATTGCTTATGAGTTGGAAAATGAGTTGCGGGTGCGTGGGAAGGCGGAGTTTTTGCAGGTGGTGGAGGGCGTTAAACCGCGGGATATGCAGGTGGTGTTTATTCGTCAGGAGTTGGCGTTGGGATTGGGGCATGCGGTATTGTGTGCAAGTCCTGTGGTGGGGGAGCGAGCGTTTGCGGTATTGCTGGCAGATGATTTGTTGGTGTGTGAGCAAAAACCAGTGCTTAAACAAATGGTGGAGGTATTTGAAGCGCAACAACAGGCGGTGTTGGGGGTGATGGAAGTGCCACGCGAGCAGACGCAGCGCTATGGCATTATTACGGCTGGCGCGCAGATTAATCAGCGGTTGTGTACGGTGCAAGCAGTGGTGGAAAAGCCAGCTCCTAACGTGGCGCCCTCTACTCAGGCGGTGATTGGGCGTTATATTTTACCTGGGCAAGTGATGCAGATTTTGCAACATACGCCAGAGGGCACAGGTGGAGAGATTCAGCTAACCGATGCAATTGCGCAGTTGATAGAGCAACAAACAGTGTTGGCTTATCGTTTTGAAGGTAAGCGCTATGATTGCGGCGATAAATTGGGATATTTGCAGGCGAATGTGGAGATGGGATTAAAACATCCGCAGTTGGGAGCGCAATTTGCGCAGTACTTGCAGGAATTATCAAGATAATGGGTTTATTTACGGGAGAAAAAAGATGATGGCGTTAGCGCTGGCTATAAATGCTTTATCAAGTTACGCACAATAGGAGGGATTTTAAGAGATAGCGCCTATTCAGGCTTATATAGTCGAAGAATTGAAAAAGTATTACGGCGTTGGCTCGCCTTGCCGTACTATCTGTACTGTCTGCGGCTCGCCGCCTTGTACTACTTTTTCACTTCTCCGACTATACTTATGGAGTGCGTCCTTTTTATTTGTTAGATGATTTGCAGGCGGGCGAGCTAAAAGATAGATTGATGTCCTGCGCAGGACAAGTGCCGCGTCAATCTGATTTTGTAATTGGTCATCGCGGTGCGCCTTTGCAATTCCCCAAACATACAAAAGAATCTTATATTGCCGCAGCGCGTCAAAGTGCAGGGATGCTGGAGTGTGATGTCACTTTCACTAAGGATAAGGCATTGGTTTGTCGTCATGCGCAAAATGATTTGCATACAACGACGAATATTTTAGCAACGCCTTTGGCAGAGAAATGTAGCACACCATTTACCCCTGCAAAATACAATGAGCAGTCATTTTCTTATGATGATATTTTGTTTTGGCTAAAAATGCGGGGGAGTATGGTAAGCAGGCAGTTTTCTTAGATGAGGATTTGCAAACTCAGGCGCGTATTGCACAAATGGCGTCGCTTAAAAAGGATGGCTTAAATTATCTAGCGCCTGCTATTCCAATGTTGTTGCAAAATGACAAGGGAAATATTGTACCGTTTATGCAAATTGCGCAGGATTATAATGCACCATTGTTAAAGGCTTGCTAGAAGAATTGATGTTGTGAGGTAAAGTCTTTGATTGGGATTTTCACTTTGCCAAAATAAAAAGACCTGAGATAAAACTCAGGTCTTTTGTCTTTTTAAGTGCTAGGAATGCTAAGCGCTTATTGGCGAATTCCTTCTCCTGTAATGTAAATTTCAGCTTGTTTTACATAAGAATCTGGGATTTGATAATCGCTTAATGCGATGTTAAACGTTGTTTCAAAACCAGTGCGGTAGTTGCCCCATGGGTCATCACCCTCACCAATTTTATTGACGGGAACGGTGATGGTTTGCGTTTGTCCGTTTAGGGTGAGTTTACCAGTGAGCTGTCCGTCTTGCCATGCGCTAGATTTAAAGCTGGCTTGAGGATGGGCGGCGGTGTTGAGGAAATCTGTACCGCGAAGATGTTTGTTGCGCTCACCGTGGTAGGTGTCGAGTGAATCAGTGTTTAGTGTGAATTCAACGTTGCTAATTTCACCTGTTTCGCTGTCGTAGGTGTATTGACCGCTAAGGTTGTTAAAGGTGCCTAGGATATAGCTGTAATCTAGGTGGGGAACTTTAAACTGAACGATGCTGTGCTCTGGGTCAATTTTATATTGCACAGGCGCTGCATGGGCGCTTAGGCTGTAAAGAGCGCTTAATGCGAGCGCGATGGTAGTTTTTTTAATGTGTTTCATGATGTGTCCTTCCTTTTTGCAAATTCGTTTGGGAGTTTATAGAGATATCGATAATTCTTGGTTACTGTTTTGACATTTGTATTGGTTTTAGAGCATGCGCTTGAGTGTTTTGTCGCGGTCGATGAGGGTATGTTTAAGAGCGCCTAATGCGTGTAGGACGGCAAATAGAATGAGTGCCCAAGCGCTATAAAGGTGAATTTTGCCAAGAGTACGGGCGTAGGCGTCGCTGTCGATAAGAGCTGGGAGGGTAAAGAGGTCAAAGAAGTTGATGCTATTGCCTTTGGCGGTCGCTAGAAGATAGCCCGTAATCAGCATGGTAAGGATGAGAAGATAGAGAAGACCATGCGTGGCATGCGCTAAAATAATTTCCCAGCGTTTGTGGGTTTGAAGAGGGCTGGGTTTTTTTGGATAATGATGGAGAGGAGTCGTAGGAGGGTGATGGCGCTAGGAGGATGCCAATGGCTTTATGGCGCGCAGGCCAAAGATGATAGCCGTTGTCATAGTAGCCTAGGGTGGTCATATAAAGTCCGCTGCCAAAAAGAAATAAAATTAGTGCGGCGCTGAGCCAGTGGATGAGGCGATGGAGGGGGTGATAACGTTCAGTAGAGCTCATGATGTTTACCTTTATTTATAAAAATTTTGCGGATTATAGGGGGTATTTTCGGCGATGTAATTAACAGGCGGTACGATATGCCGGGCTTTTGGGAAAACGTGCTAAGCTTAGGAAATTTTTTGCAATTTCAATAAGAGGTGGAATGATGGTGGCTGTCGGTGCACATTTGGCGCAGGGGATGCAGGGTAAGGTGGCGGTGTTGTTGGTAAATTTAGGTTCTCCTGATGCGCCTACAAAGGCGGCGCTTAAGCGGTATTTGCGGGAATTTTTGTCTGACCCTAGGGTGGTGGATTTGCCACGCTGGCAGTGGTTTCCTATTTTATATGGGGTGGTGTTGCAGACGCGCCCTAAAAAATCTGCCCATGCGTATGAGGCGATTTGGCAGGAGAATGGGTCGCCGTTAATTGAGATTACTAAGGCGCAGGTGGCGGAGCTTGGGAAGGCGTTGCAGGCGTTGGGATTGGAGGTGGTGGTGGATTATGCGATGCGTTATGGCAATCCGTCGCTAACCAGTAAGTTTATGGCGCTAAAGGCGCAGGGAGTGGAGCATGTGTTGGTGGTTCCGATGTATCCACAATATAGCGATGCGACGACGGCTAGTGTGTTTGATGGGGTGGCGTTAGCCTTCGTCAACAGCGGTTTATTCCTGAGATTCGGATGGTGCGCAATTGGCAGAATCATCCTTTATATATTGAGGCGTTGGCAGAGAGTGTGCGTCAGCATTTTGCGCGACATGGTCAGCCAGAGCGGTTATTGTTTCTTATCATGGCGTGCCTAAGCGCTATTTTGATGAGGGAGATCCGTATTTTTTGCATTGTCAGGAGACGACGGAATTGGTGGCAAAGGCGTTGGGGTTGGCTAAAGGGGCGTATCAGATGGTTTTTCAGTCGTTATTTGGTAAGGAGGAGTGGTTGCGTCCTTATGCAGATGAGACGATTAAGCAGATGGCGCGCGATGGGGTGCGCTCGATGGCGGTGATTTGCCCCGGGTTTAGCGCGGATTGTTTGGAGACGTTGGAGGAGATGGCAATAGGTAATCGTGCGTTATTTTTAGAGCATGGTGGGCAGGTGTATGAGTATATTCCTGCTTTAAATGCTCAGAGCGCGCATATAGGCTTGTTGGTGGATTTGGTCAAACAGCATGCGCAGGGCTGGCGTGGGTTTGAGAAAGTTGATGTTTATAGGGAAGGGTGATGAAGCAAAAAACAATTTTAATTACAGGCTGTTCAAGTGGGATTGGCTATGCAGCAGCGCATGCGTTGCAGTCGCGCGGTTGGTTGGTGTTGGCTAGTGCGCGCAATGCAGCGGATGTGGAGCGTTTAAAGCAGGAGGGGTTGCAGGCGGTGCAGTTGGATTTGGCGTCGCCAGATTCGATTTCAATTGCGCTGGATTGGGTGCTTAAACAATCGGGCGGGCGTTTGGATGCGTTGTTTAATAATGGTGCGTTTGCTATTCCTGGTGCGGTGGAGGATTTGTCGCGCGCGGCGTTGGTGTATCAGTTTGAGAATGGTTTTTTTGGTTGGCATGATTTGACGCGGCGTGTGTTGCCGATTATGCGACAGCAGGGATTTGGGCGGATTGTGCAAAATAGTTCGGTGTTGGGGCTGGCGGTGATGCGCTACCGAGGGGCTTATTGTGCGATGAAATTTGCCTTGAGGGGTTGACGGATGCGTTGCGCTTGGAGTTAAGAGATTCGGGGATTTCGGTGAGTTTGCTTGAGCCTGGCCCGATTCGTACAAATTTTCGCGCCAATGCTAAAAGGGAGTTTTTCCGTTGGATTGATGGGGAGGAGAGTTTGCATGCGTGGCAGTATTTGAAAATGTTGGTGCGTTTAAGTGGGACTAAGCGTGAGCCGTTTACGCTTGAGGCGCATGCGGTGGTGGAGAAGTTAATTGAGGCGCTTGAGGCGAAAAAGCCTAAGCCTCGCTATTATGTGACTAAGGCAACGTGGATTATGAGTTTGATGCGTCGGCTATTGCCTACAACGATGATGGATGCGTTTGTGGTGTATTTGGCAGAGCGGGAGCGTAAGCGTTATTTTGAATCAGAAGAGGGAGAAGAGGAGGTGTTTTTGATAGATGATGAAGAGGATAATAATGAGGAAGATGGCACGGTAGATGGTAAGAAACAGGGTTAGAAATAGGCGGTGATTGCGCAAGTTTGAAAATAAAAAGATAATAGCGCCCTTTTTTTAAACGATGAGGCAGGCGATGACGCAGATGGCAAAACAACAGCAAGAGGATATGGCGTTGCCCGATATTCAAGCAACTCCTGATATGCGCAATATGCCTATTCAACGGGTGGGGATTTGTGATTGGTCGATTCCTTTGGCGTTTGAGTGGCAGGCGGGGGTGCGGCAAATGAGTGTGGCGAAGGTGGCGCTATCGGTGGCGTTATCTGCTGAGCAAAAAGGGACGCATATGTCGCGTTTTGTAGAGTTGTTTGCAGGGGTGGAGGCGTTGACGCTGGCGCAGTTGTTGGCGCTTCATGCGCAGATGTTGACGTTGCTGCGGGCAAGTGAGGGGTCAATTGTGTTGGATTTGCCGATTTTTCGCCGTAAACAAGCGCCTGTTACTGGGGTTGAGGGGGTGTTGGATTATCGTTTGCAGGTGGCAGTTGATGGGGTGAATCGCCAACAGTGGCGCTGACGTTGACTGTTCCAGTAACGAGTTTGTGTCCGTGTTCGAAGGAGATTTCTAAATATGGCGCGCATAATCAACGTTCGCATGTGGTGATTTGGGCGCAGTATGAGCAGGCGGAGAAGGTCGATATTGAGAGCTTGATTGTGCTTGCTGAGGCGCAGGGGTCGTGTGAGATTTGGTCGGCGTTAAAACGTCCTGATGAGCGCTATGTAACGGAGCGCGCGTATGAAAATCCAAAATTTGTTGAGGATATTGTGCGGGATGTGGCTTTGGCGATGAAGGTGGTTGATGGGGTGGTGCGTTATCGGGTGTCGTGTGAGAATTTTGAGTCTATTCATAATCATTCGGCGTATGCGGTGATTGAGGGATTGGGGCAGGCGGGTGATGTGTGAGTATTCGTAGTTTTGTATTGCGACAAGGGCGGATGACGCAGGGGCAGGAGCGGGCATTTGACCAATATTGGCAGACTTTTGGGCTGGAGGTGGTTGAGGGGTTGCAAGTTAGCAGTGAGGCTGTATTTGGGAATGCGCGTCCGTTGGTGTTGGAAATTGGGTTTGGCAATGGTGAGAGTTTCATTGAAATGGCCTGTGCGGAGCCTGAAAAGAATTTTATTGGTTTGGAGGTGCATCGCCCTGGGGTGGGGCATGCGTTGTTGCAGGCGCTCGCCAAAGAGTGTGGCAATGTACGTTTTATTTGTCATGATGCGGTGGCGGTGTTGCAGTCTTATGTTCCTAATGGGGCATTGTCGCGGGTGCAAATTTATTTTCCTGACCCGTGGCCAAAATTACGCCATCATAAGCGGCGTTTGATTCAACCTGCGTTTGTGCAGTTGTTATATCAGCGGTTGGCGGTGGCAGGGGAGTTGCATTTGGCTACAGATTGGGAGCCGTATGCGCTATGGATGCGTGAGGTGATGCAGGAGGCTGGGGATAAGTGGCAGAATTTGGGGGAGGCGGATGGTTTTGCGCTACGCCCAAGTTTTCGTCCTAAGACTAAATTTGAGTTACGCGGGGAGCGTAAGGGGCATGGCGTTTGGGATTTACGTTATGCAAAACAGGTGGCGCTATGAAGGCAACTAAATAGTTGTTGAGGCATAGGGCAATATCTATAATGGCGCTTTTTTAGCGCACTACACGAAAGAATAATTATGGTTGCAACTCTTAAACACGTTTATATCGAAACACATGGCTGTCAGATGAATGAGTATGACTCAAATAAAATGCTGGCGGTGTTGAAAAATTCTCATGGCATGACACAGGTGCACTCGCCCGAGGAGGCGGATGTGTTGTTGCTCAATACTTGTTCTATTCGTGAAAAGGCGCAGGAGAAGGTGTTTTCACAAATTGGACGTTGGCGACCGCTTAAAGAGCAAAAACCGCATTTGATTATTGGTGTGGGGGGGTGTGTTGCTTCACAAGAGGGGGAGGAGTTGCGTAGGCGTGCGCCGATTGTTGATGTGGTCTTTGGTCCGCAAACTTTGCACCGTTTGCCGAATTTAATTTCAGCTGCACAGGAAAGTCGTGATGGGGTGGTTGATGTGAGTTTTCCTGAAATTGAGAAGTTTGACCATTTGCCTGAGCCTCGCGCAGAAGGAGCGAGTGCGTTTGTCTCGATTATGGAGGGGTGTTCAAAATATTGTACTTTCTGTGTTGTGCCTTATACGCGCGGGGAAGAGGTGAGCCGCCCATTTGATGATGTGATTGCTGAATGTGCGTCTTTGGCAGCGCAAGGGGTGCGCGAGATTAATTTATTGGGGCAAAATGTTAATGCTTATCAGGGGCAGATGGATGATGGCGATGTGGCGGATTTGGCGCTGTTGATTGAGTATGTGGCGGCGATTGATGGGATTGATAGAGTTCGTTTTACCACGTCGCACCCTGTGGAATTTTCAGATAGTTTAATTGAGGTGTATCGCCGCGTGCCACAGTTGGTTAGCCATTTGCATTTGCCTGTACAGAGTGGTTCGGATAAGGTGTTGGCGCTGATGAAGCGAGGACATACGGCGGCACAATATAAGGAGAAGTTGGCGCGTTTGCGTGAAATCCGTCCTGATATTAGTTTGTCTTCGGATTTTATCGTTGGGTTTCCTGGAGAAGAGGAAGAAGACTTTGAGGCGACAATGCAACTAATTGAGGAAGTGTTTTACGATACGTCTTTTAGTTTTATTTATAGTTCGCGCCCTGGAACGCCCGCTTCTGCTATGCCTGATCGCATTCCAATGGAGGTGAAAAAGGCGCGGTTGGCGCGATTGCAGGCACGAATTTTGGAGATGGCGGCGGAGATTTCGCAGTCAATGGTGGGCTCTGAGCAATGGGTGTTGGTTGACCGTGTGTCTAAGAAAAATGAGCATGAGGTTTCAGGGCGCACGGAGAATAATCGAGTGGTGAATTTCCAAGCCCCAAAATCAGTGATTGGACGGTTTGTAAAAGTGCAAATTACAGCGGCTTATAAGAATTCTTTGCGTGGGAGGTTGGTTGAGGTTGAGGCGCAATTGCGTCCAACGGTGTATCAAAATGATGCGCTGTATTCTTGAGTTTTAAAAGATGTTGAAGGCTTGGGAGAGTGCGGGCAATCTTTTGGGTTGCGCGCTGTTTTTTCGTGGTTTGGATGTTGAGGATATATGAAGAAAACGGTTACCTTTCAGCTTGAGCCACAAAGTCAGGCAAAATTAAGCGAGCTTTGTGGGCAGATGGATGAGCATTTGCGTTTGATTGAGCAACAGTTGGGGGTGGTGGTGCAAAATCGAGGGCATTTGTTTGATGTTTTAGGAGATGAGGGGCGGGCGGCGCAGGCACGGTTTGTATTAGAACAGTTGTACGCGCAAACGGGTTCAGGTGGATTAAATGCAGATGATGTGCATTTGGCGCTACGCGATGCTGGGGCGACGTTGGCGGCTGAGTTTAGTGCAATCGATGAGGGGAAAACGATTCGAATTGAAACAAAACGGGGGGTGATTACTGGGCGTGGGTCTAATCAACGGCGGTATTTGCAACGTATTTTTGCCCATGCGGTAAATTTTGGTGTGGGGCCTGCTGGAACGGGGAAAACGTATTTGGCGGTGGCGGCGGCGGTGTCGTATTTGGCTGGAGATAAGGTGCGTAAGTTGGTGTTGGTGCGTCCTGCTGTGGAGGCGGGGGAGCGCTTGGGATTTTTACCTGGGGATATGAGTCAGAAGGTGGATCCTTATTTGCGTCCATTGTATGACGCGCTTAATGATATGTTAGGCCCTGATAGGGTGGTGCGGTTGATTGAGCGAAATGTCATTGAGATTGCGCCGTTGGCGTTTATGCGCGGACGAACGCTTAATGATGCGTTTGTGATTTTGGATGAGGCGCAAAATACGACAGTTGAGCAGATGAAGATGTTTTTAACCCGCTTGGGCTTTGGCTCAACTGCGGTGATTACAGGGGATGTAACGCAGATGGATTTACCGAGAGGCGTGCGTTCTGGATTAACGCATGCTTTGGAGGTGTTGCAGGCGGTGGAAGGGATTTCTACAACGCGGTTTGCAACAAAGGATGTGGTGCGCCATCCATTGGTGCAGCGAATTATTGAGGCTTATGAAGAGGCAAATAACCATGAGTAAGGATTTTTAACAATGGCGATAGTGGTTGATTATCAAATTGAGGATGTGGCGGATGATTGCTTGTATCCAGCGCAAAAACGAGTGCAACGATGGTTGGATGTGGCAATAGAGGTGTTATCAATTGAGGAGGCGCTAGAAGTGACGGTGCGTCTGGTTGATAATGAGGAAATTACGGAGCTTAATCGTGAATATCGCGGTAAAGATATGCCAACAAATGTCTTGGCGTTTCCTTGTGATTGGGATTTGCCAGAAGAGCCGCGCTTGTTGGGTGATGTGGTGATTGCTGTGGAGGTGGTAAATCAGGAGGCAAAAGCACAGCGCAAAAAAATGGAGGAGCATTGGGCGCATATTGTGGTGCATGGTTTTTTGCATTTGCTGGGATTTGACCATTTGCAAGAGCAAGACGCAGAACGAATGGAGGCTATGGAGCGCAAAATTTTGCAGGAGTTGGGATTTAGCGACCCTTATGTGGTGCGCGAGGATTAATGCAACGGTTGGGTTTAAGGAACGATTATGGCTATTAGCTTTTTTGCCCTATTTGATGATATCGCTTCGATGATGGATGATGTGGCGATTATTACTAAAATTGCTACAAAAAAAACAGCAGGGGTGTTGGGTGATGATTTGGCGCTTAATGCCAATCAGTTGACGGGGGTGAGCGCAAAGCGTGAGTTGCCAGTGGTTTGGGCAGTGGCGAAAGGCTCTTTGCTCAATAAGGTGATTTTAGTGCCGTTGGCGTTGCTGTTGAGTGCGTTTTTTCCGCCTGCTCTGCCCGTGTTGTTGATGATAGGGGGAGCGTATTTGTGTTATGAAGGAGTGGAGAAGGTGTTGCATAGTGTGTTGCACCATGAAGAAAAACAACAGCGTCAGGCTCAGTTGGCTGAGGCGGTATTAAATGAACAGGATTTGCTTGCGCTTGAAAAAGAAAAAATAACGGGCGCGATTCGTACGGATTTTGTGCTATCGGCGGAGATTATTGTTATTGCAATGGGTGTGGTCAATGAATATGGATTGCCTCTTTTAGAGCAGGCGATTATTTTGTCGATTGTGGCGGTAATGATGACGGTGTTTATCTATGGCGTGGTGGCGGTGATTGTAAAAATGGATGATGTGGGGCGGTTTTGGGTAGCGCGTTATCAAGGAATATTAGATTTATTAGGGCGGTTCTTGTTATGGTTGGCGCCAAATTTGATTAAATTGTTGTCGGTGGTTGGGACGTTGGCGATGTTTATCGTTGGGGGGCATATTTGGGTTGAAGGGTTGGCGGTTTTGCATCATTTGCATACCCATATTGCCCAATTGCTCCCTAAGATAGGATTGGTGCAGTGGGTTGGCAATACAGGATTTAATATAGCGGTTGGTGCGGTGATTGGGTTGGCAATTTATGGACTGCTCTTACCTGTGCAGCGCTTGTGGCATGCTAGGAAAGCCTAATGGCGCAAAACTATATCATCCGTGCAGCAACTCTAAACGACGCGGGCGCTGTTGCAGGAATTTATAATTATTATGTGCGCAAAACAACGGTTTCTCTGGAATATGACGAAGTAAGTGATGAGGTTATGGCAGTCCGTATGGCTGGGATTATCGCGCAAGGGTTTTATTATGTGGCAGAGACATTGGGGGGCGATGTTGTAGGTTTTGCCTACGCCAAGCCATGGCATGAGCGCGAGGGATTTCGCATAACCTATGAAAGCAGTATTTATTTGTCGCATGCGCGTGATGCGTCTGTTTATCGGGGGTTGGGGCGCAAACTGTATCAGCATCTAATAGAGCAAGTCGCGCAAGGTGGCACGGTTTGCGTGTTGTTAGGGGTGATTACCAGCGAAAATAAAACCAGTATGGACTTTCATCAGCGTATGGGATTTACGCAAGTAGCGGTATTGCCACAGGTGGCGATAAAGTTTGCGCGCACGATGGCGATTCACTATTGGGCATATTATTTTAATGCTAAAAATAGAGAATAATTTTTCTTTTCCTATCAATTTTTTAGAGGTGTTATAAGCGTGTTGATTGATCGCAGGATGGCTTGGCGAATTGTTTTGCGCGCTTTATTAATTTAGGGTAGGATACGCGGTTTATTTAGGATGTGCTTAATTTTGGGAGTAATAAGAGATGAATAAAACACAGTTTACTTTGGCTGCTTTGTGTGCGGCGCTTTTAACCGCATGTGGCGGTGGAAGTGGTGGCGACTATAATTTTATTTCTAAAACAGGTAATGCTAGAGGGAAAGATGCTAAACCTACCAATCCGCAGGATATTTATCCAACAGGTGGCGTTTTTTAGTAGATTCTACGCCTAAAATCGGTCAAGCGAGTAGCCCAAGTGCGACTTTGTTAAGTGGCGGACACTTGGTTTTTAATCAAAATAGAATTGTTAATGAAGTTTGCTCTTATGACGCAAACACTTGTTTTAGTGCTGAATTGGAAAATGCTAAACAGAATGTGGATGATAGACTTGCTACATTAGAGGGCAATTCGTCATCGTCAGGTACTGGTGGTCAAAGTGGTCAGTCTCCCCAAGGTAATAATCAATCTTCCCAAACCAACAAGCAAGACCCTGCCACTCAAGCAGAAATTGCACGCCTAAAAACTGAGAAACGAGTATTGGAGCAATTGACAAAACCAGGAAACACCGTAGTTAGAACTTATGGCAATCAAATTTTGGCTCCAACAGGCATTTTTGATCGTAGAGATGGGCAAGTTGCGCGAGAATATGCGCTAGAAGTAACGGATATTAATATTGGTGATAATGCTGGTGGCGTGGTGCATAATGATTTTTCAGAAGTTATTGTCTATGGTCAGGCAGGAAGTAATAATGCCGTTTATGCGCATCATCCTTCTGTAACAGGCTGGAATTATCAATCCTTTGCGACCAATCGCTCTAGTAAAGAATTTCAAGAAATTGCTAATGGCAACCCTAATAGAAAAAATATTTCATATCAATCTTTTGGCGTAATTACGGTGGATGTGCCTAAAAGAGGTGGTGCAACTTATAATGGGATTGCACACGCTTATTACAATGGTCATCCTGTAACGATGCACAATCGTTTAGATGTAGATTATCTTGATAAATTTGTAAGCTACAACACCACAGATGTCCCTGTTTTACATAAATTAGATGGCAGAAATAATCATGTAGCTGAATATCGTCCTGAGCTTGCTTTAACAGGTAAGGCCGTATGGGCTGGTGAAAATAAAATTGCAGGGTCTATGCAATCTGCCAATGGTCTAACAGGAAAGATTGAAGGGCAATTCTATGGCCCTAAAGCTGAAGAAATTGGAGGCGTTTTCGGCGTTGCTGGAAAAATAAATGGCACTTGGTATGATTATTTTGGTGGGTATGGTGCTAAAAAATAAGTATTGCAACGATGCAAAAAAGCTGCCTGCGGGCAGCTTTTTTATTGTGTTATAAGAGAGTTAAGAGAAGTGGATTTGCTAAATAGGATGGTGTGGGGATGCAAGCGCTGGTGATGCAAGCTGAAAAAGTGATTCAAGGTTTAGAGGTGGAGGATTTATCGTTAGATATGAGCCGAGGTAAACCGAGCGCAGAACAGTTGGCTTTATCACAGGCGTTGCTTAGTAATGTGAGTGCGCAAGAGCTACAGCAGATTTTGCAAGAAGATGGGCTGGATTTGCGCAATTATGGAGGGCTTGAAGGATTGCCCGAGATGCAGGAATTTTTCCGTAAGATGTTAGAGCTACCGTCCTCGGTGAAGGTAATTGTGGGTGGGAATTCTAGTTTGGCGCTGATGCATAATGTGTTGAGTTTATATCAGCGCTACGGGGTGAGCGAGGCGCGGCCTTCATGGCATGGTCAGCAATCAAAGTTTATTTGTCCTGTACCAGGGTATGACCGCCATTTTGCAATTTGTAAGCATTTGGGGGTGGAGATGATTGCTGTGGCAATGCATGAGGATGGCCCTGATATGGATGCGGTTGAGGCGCTGGTGCGTTCGGATAATAGTATTAAGGGGATGTGGTGCGTGCCGAAATATTCTAATCCTACTGGCGCGATTTATAGTGATGCGGTGATGAAGCGTTTAGCTTGTATGCCAACGGCAGCGGAGGGTTTTCGGTTATTTTGCGATAATGCCTATGCGGTTCATTCTTTAGATGGGGTAGAGCGGTCGTTGGCGGATGTGTTTAGTTTGAGCGCACAAGCAGGATACCCTAATCGTGTGGTGATGTTTGGGTCTACTTCCAAAATAACTTTTGCTGGTGCTGGTGTGGCGGCGATTGCAAGCAGTGAGGAGAATGTACGTTATTTGCTTGGTCATTTTTCCAAGCAAACAATTGGTCCAGATAAGATTAATCAATATCGGCATGTGAAATTTTTTGCCGAACATGATTTATGGGTGCATATGCAGGCGCACGCCCGTTTGCTTAAGCCTAAATTTGAATATGTACAGGCACAATTGCAGGCGCATTTGGCCGATACTGGTTTAGCAAGTTGGACGCGCCCTAAAGGCGGTTATTTTATCCAATTGCAGGTTTTATCAGGCTGTGCGCAGGCGGTAGTTGCTGAATGTGCGCGTTTGGGTTTGAAGTTAACCCCAGCGGGTGCAACTTTTCCTTACGGTTATGATATTTGTGATTGTAATATCCGCTTGACGCCATCATTTTTGACAATGGCACAATTAGAAAAAGCAATGGTGATATTAATTGCGGTGGTGCAAAAAATTTGTGGGCAACAATATTTAAAGGCGTTGAACTAGAGGATTAGTTTTTGGGGAGTTTAAATTGACTATCTTTGGGGTTTTGGCGAAAAAATATGGCAGTGTGTCCAATTTTTTGCACAAAATGAGCCTTATGTTGGGTTTGAATGTGGTTAATCATGTGTTGTTGACTGGCATCATCAATATTGCCAAGCTTGATTTTGATGAGTTCGTGGCTTTCTAATGCTAGATTGATTTCACGGTCAACAGCGGCGGTGAGTCCTTTTGCACCAATAAGGACGATAGGTCGCAAGGGGTGTGCGGCTGATTTTAGAAAGCGGATTTGAGTATTGGTTAGCATGATGCAGGGTTCTTCCAGTAAAATTAGGTGCAGATTATAGCGGAAAGTGATTAAAAGGTGAAAAAATGCGGTTAAGATTAGAGATGTGGCGTTATGGCGCGTAGCAAATCAAGTAAGCGTTGGCTTAAAGAACATTTTAAAGATCCTTATGTGCAACAGGCGCAAAGTGAGGGGTATCGCTCGCGAGCGGTGTATAAGCTAAAAGAAATTCAAGAAAAAGACCGTTTGATTAAGCCAGGAATGATTGTGGTAGAGTTAGGCGCTTCTCCTGGAGGCTGGTCGCAATATGTGGCGCAGTGCCTAAAAGGGAGCGGTAAGATTATTGCGTTAGATATTTTGCCGATGGATGCTTTGCCTGAAGTGACTTTTATTCAGGGCGACTTTCGAGAGCAAACGGTGTTGGATGAATTAAATGCGACAATTGGTGATAATGCTTTGGTGGACTTGGTAATTTCAGATATGGCCCCAAATACTAGCGGAGTGAAGTCAGTAGACCAAGCCAAAAGTATGTATTTGGTGGAATTAGCGGTAGAGTTTGCCTATCAGCGGCTTAAAGATAATGGCAATCTGTTAACCAAAATTTTTCACGGACCAGGATTTGATACACTAATGCGTTCGCTAAGAAAAGATTTTGAGCGGGTATTAACCCGAAAACCCGATGCTTCGCGAGCACGTAGTCAAGAAACGTATCTGCTAGCAAAGGGATTTAAACGAGATAATTCATAGATATAGACGAAGAGGAAATAATTTTGAACGATATGCGTAAATCTTTAATGATATGGGGCGGATTAATTTTGCTCTTCTTGTTATTAGTCAGCGGTATGGAGGATCTTAGTCCGAGAGGGCGAGGAAATGAGGTACCTTATTCACAATTTCTCAATCAAGTGGATAAGGGACAGGTGAGAAGTGCAGATATTAATTTGCAAGAGATGAAAATTACTTTTGTTGACCACTCTGGTAATCGTTATGTTACAAACAATCCTGAGTTAAATACCAGTGCTTTGATTGGCGATTTGCAACAAAATGACGTAATTATCACCTCTGAACCTGTTGAAAAAGAAAGTTTGCTGACCCGTATTTTTATTAATTTGTTGCCGATTGCGGTTTTGGTGATTTTATTTTTGTTTGTTACGCGTCAAATGCAAGGTGGGGGCGGAAAAGGCGGCGCTTTTTCTTTTGGCAAAAGTCGCGCCAAACTGATTCCTGAAGATAAAATTAAAGTGACATTTGCAGATGTTGCTGGCGCAGAAGAGGCAAAAGAAGATGTGGTGGAAATGGTTGAATTTTTACGCGACCCAACCAAATTTAGTAAATTAGGCGGACAAATTCCACGCGGATTATTAATGGTCGGCCCTCCGGGAACGGGTAAAACATTGCTAGCGCGCGCAATAGCGGGTGAGGCAAAAGTGCCATTTTTTACCATTTCTGGCTCGGATTTTGTAGAGATGTTTGTAGGTGTGGGAGCCTCACGGGTGCGCGATATGTTTGAGGAGGCAAAAAAACATGCACCTTGCATTATCTTTATTGATGAAATTGATGCGGTAGGACGTCAGCGTGGAGCAGGATTGGGGGTGGTCATGATGAGCGAGAGCAAACGCTTAATCAGCTATTAGTGGAAATGGATGGTTTTGATGGTAATGAAGGCGTTATTGTGATTGCCGCAACAAACCGTCCTGATGTGTTAGACCCTGCATTGTTACGACCAGGTCGTTTTGACCGTCAGGTGGTTGTTGGTCTGCCTGATTTAAAGGGGCGCGAACAAATTCTCAAGGTGCATATGCGTAAAAAACCAATGAGCGATGATGTGCAGGCACGTGATATTGCACGCGGAACACCAGGGTTTTCGGGTGCGGATTTGGCAAACTTAGTCAATGAAGCGGCATTATTTGCAGCGCGTAATAACAATAAAACCATCACGATGAAAGATTTGGAAAATGCAAAGGATAAAATCATGATGGGGGCTGAGCGTCGTTCGATGGTTATGAGTGATGATGAAAAGCGCATGACCGCGTATCACGAGGCAGGGCATTGTATCGTTGGTCGGATTGTACCAGCGCATGACCCTGTATATAAAGTAACCATTATTCCGCGGGGACGGGCCTTAGGGGTCACGATGTTTTTGCCCGACCAAGACCGCTATAGCTATTCAAAAGAGCGCTTAGAGAGCCAAATCTCAACGCTTTATGGCGGACGTTTGGCAGAAGAGCTAATTTACGGTAAAGAGCAAGTTTCAACAGGTGCATCCAATGATATTGAGCGCGCCACCGCCATTGCGCGGAATATGGTAACGCAGTGGGGATTGTCCGAAAAATTAGGGCCTTTAGCTATGGTGAAGAAGAAGGCGAGGTATTTTTAGGACGCTCCGTAACACAGCATAAAAACATCTCTAATCAAACCGCTAGCATGATTGATGATGAAATTCGTGCGATTATCGATCGCAATTATGAGCGTGCGCGGAAAATATTAGAAGATAATATGGATATTTTACATGCCATGACAGAAGCATTAGTTAAATATGAAACCATTGACTTAGGTCAGATTGATGATTTGATGGAGCGTAAACCAGTGCGCGAACCCTCAGATTGGAGCGATGATGATTCTAATGATTCTGGCAACGCTGGTGACGACCATAAAGCAGATGGCATCGTAATTGGTGGAGACCATAAACCCATAAAACCCGATGCTGACCCTAAAGTGTAGCAACGGTAGGTGAGAGCATGACTAGATTAGAAAACAATTGGCAATGCGGACGGTTTTCAGTCCAGCTCAATCAACCTAAAATCATGGGCGTACTCAATTGTACGCCCGATTCATTTTCTGATGGCGGGAAATTTAATACCATCGATAAAGCCTTGGAACGTGCTGAGCAAATGATTGCGGAGAAGGTTGATATTATTGATATAGGCGCAGAGTCAACCCGTCCGGGTTCAAAAGCTATTAGCGCGCAAAAAGAAATCGAGCGCTTAAAACCAATTGTGCAGGCATTAGTTCAAGATGGACGTAAGCCAATTTCTATTGACACCAAAAAAACAGCTGTTATGCAGGCCATGCTTGAGCTTGGAGCTGACATTATTAACGACGTGAATGGCTTTGAAGATAAAGACGCTGTTCATGTAATCGCGCAGTACTCTTGTGGTGTATGCATTATGCACATGCGCGGAATGCCAGAAAGCATGCAAAAAGATACCAACTATCAGGATGTGCTAAAAGAAGTCGGTATGTATTTACAAAATCGTACCCAAGTTCTAGTGGCATCAGGCATCAATTCAAAACGCATAATCCTTGACCCAGGCTTTGGTTTTGGCAAAACACCTGAGCAAAATATGCTTTTAATTCGAGAGCTAAAAAAAATCACGCAACATTATCCGGCTCTTATTGGCGTATCGCGTAAGTCAACTATTGGATATTACCTAAATCAAGCGCCAGTAGAAGAAAGATTAATTGGTAGTGTAGTTTTGGCCGCGCTAGGCGCATGGCAAGGCGCTCATATCATCAGGGCGCACGATATAAAAGCGACCAAAGAAGCTTTATTGATGGTTGAAGCTCTAAAAAATGCATAAATGCAAAATTTTTATATAAAAAATAC
>NZ_LXHZ01000025.1 GCF_001888055.1 Rappaport israeli | reverse complement strand
GTTTTAACTCCGCTTGAATCTCCTCTACCGCAGAAACAATAGTTTCTCTTGGGGTGGCGTAATGCGTTTTAGGATAAATCGTAATGCGTGGCACCAAGTCCAGCATTTCGCCCGTTAGTGGGTCAAAATAGCGAATGCTATCGACCATATCATCAAACAACTCCACCCGAACGGCATACCAATCCGACTCCGCTGGCATGATATCAATCACATCACCGCGCACGCGAAACGTCCCGCGCAACAACTGCAAATCATTGCGCGTATATTGCAACTCTGCCAAATGCGCCAAAATCTCGCGCTGATTAATCCGCTCCCCACGCGTTAAATGCAAAATCATCCGCATATATAATTTAGGGTCGCCCAAACCATAAATTGAAGACACACTGGCGACAATAATCGTATCACGTCGCTCCAAAATCGCCTTTGTTGCGGATAAACGCATCTGCTCAATATGCTCATTAATTGAAGCATCTTTTTCAATAAACGTATCAGAGGCAGGCACATAAGCCTCAGGCTGATAATAATCATAATAAGAGACAAAATACTCCACCGCGTTATGAGGGAAAAACTCGCGCATCTCGCCATAAAGCTGAGCGGCTAAGGTTTTATTAGGCGCCATAATCAAAGCAGGACGTTGCGCACGCGCGATAATATTTGCCATCGTATACGTCTTGCCAGACCCCGTAACGCCAAGCAACGTTTGCTGAGCCAACCCATCCTCAAGCCCTTCTAATAACTTCTCAATTGCCTGCGGTTGATCTCCTGAGGCTGATAATTTGAGACCAATTCAAAGCGTTGACCCTCTGTTTTCTTCTGCATTTTTATTTGATTTGCCATAAACTCCCCTTAATCTAAAAGCCACTGAGGCAATCTAGCGCCATCAGCAAATGAGCAAAACACAACCGACGGATAATGTCTTGCCATATAGGCTTGCAAAAACCGTGCGCTATCTTGCGCAATCACCGCATCTGTGCGCGGATAAGCGTTATACACCACCACATGCGGTAAATACCCACGCCCTGCCAGCGCCTCCAGCGTTGACAACGTATGATGCAAACTCCCCAGCATCGCATTACACACCAACACCAACGCCAATCCCTGCGCTTTCGCCCAATCTACCGTCAACAACGATTCATGCAACGGCACCCACGCCCCCCCAGCACCCTCACACAATACCACCTCCGCCCAAGCACGCTGACAAAACGCCTCAAATCGACGACTCAACACCGCCCCATCAATCTTTTTCCCCTCTAGCGCCGCCGCCAAATGAGGCGAAGCAGGATAAGCAAAATGCGCCCCACAACTCAATCCAGCCCTATCTAAAGAAGACAACGGCTGAGCGCTTAATTGCCGATGCGCCACAATATCCTCTGCCACCGTTGCCTCAGGCGACATCCCTGTTTGCACCAATTTAAACGAACTCGCCCGCACTCCCTTTGCTACCAACAAGCGCAACCATTGCCCTGTAACATACGTCTTACCCACCTCAGTCCCAATCCCACTGATAAAAATCTTTTTCACCGTCGCACCCCAATAAATTGCAAAGCCTGATACGTCAGCGGATACCCCAAATCTGAGCGCAACCCTTCATATCTCTGTACAAACCCGCGCAACTGCGCAAAACGCACCTGATGGCGCAAATGCCCCACCCCCGTTGAACGCACATGCGCCAACACCGCCTGTGCACTAGGAAAATAGCGCACCTCATGATATTGCCTTTGCCACAACGGCACAAAATCACGCGAAAGCAACGCCAACAACGCCTCTGGCGCCTCATAATCCAACCCCACCCCCAACGTCTGGCGCAACTGCTGATAATGCTCGCCACATACACACTCACCGCCAACACCCCCTGCGCATTCAAATGCGCTTGCAACCGCGCCATCACCGCAGGCAAATCCGCCACCCATTGCAACACAGAACTACTCACCACCAAATCCAACGCCCTAGGCAACACCACCTGAGCAACATCACCCATCAACCATCCCAATGATTGCGCAGGCGGATTAAAAACCAATTGCGCGCGATACAAATCATTAAGCCAATAACATTGAATCGGCGCCAACGCGCGCTCCTGCCAAACCTCAGTCAACGCATGGGTTAAAAACCCCGTCCCACAGCCCACTTCCAGCGCCTGCGCCACAACCTCCTTTCGCGTAGACAACACCGCCCCCAACTGATGCGCCAACCTGCGCGCCAACTGATGCTGATGCTTAGCAGCATGATGATACGCCTTTTGCGTTTGTGCAAACGCCTGCCCAACTCCCGCCTTCATCCGTCGTTACACGCCTCCAATAACGCCTGCCAACTCCCCCATCTTCCCCAAATATCATGCGCCCCCTCGCACACCCTAACCTGCGCCTGCGTTTTTTCCCAAGCACGCATTTGATTCTCATACGGCACAATCCTATCCCCCTCGCCACCCAAGCCCACTGCCAATTCCACAACTGCGACACCGCTTTTGCTTGCGCCACCAACGCCTGCAACTGAGCACGCAACTGCTCAACCGCCTCCACTGACAACCGCGCCTCCCCCACCGCCAAATCCGCCTGCAAAGGCGTACGCACGCGATTAACAAACAACGCAAAGCCATCAGGCGTCAAACGTCGCGCCGTCTGCACAAATCCCCGTCGCGCAATCCCCAAACCATCATCAATGCCAAACGGCGTCCCATTCACCGCCACACTCCCCACCACCGCCACCCCAGCATCTTGCAACGCCCCTGCCTGCGCACACAACCACGCATTAGCGCGCCACACCCCCATTGACCACGCCACCACCACCAACCGCCTCACCCCCCTCAACTGCGCCCACACCGCCTCATCAGAAACCGTCGGCGCAAACGTTATACGCCTACGCCCATCATCCAGCGCCCTCAAACTCTCCCAATTCGCCCCCCACTCCCCAACCATTAAACACCACCACCGCCTCACGCACCGACATCCGCTCGCCCCTTTATAATCTCACGCGCCACCCACTGCACCGCCTCATCCGATAACAACGCATTAACACACAAGCGCAACTGCGCCGCCCCACGCGCCACCGTTGGATAACGCACCGCCCCCACCACAATCCCCACCTCACGCAAGCGCTTAGCCAAAGCCAACATAGGCGCATTCTCCCCAATCACCAAAGGCACAATCGGCGCCACCCAACCCGATGGCACCGCCAACCCCAACGCCGCACGCAACGCGCGCGTATTGGCTAACAAACGCGCCCGCCTCCCTTCCAACTCAGGCAAGCGACGCAACTGATACGCCGTCCACGCCAACACCACAGGCGGCAAAGCACTCGCAAAAATCAAACTCCGACAATGATTAACCAAAAACTCACGCAACAACGGCGCACACACCACCAACGCCCCATACGACCCCAAAGCCTTCGCACACGGCATCACCAACACCTCAATCTCCCTCGCCACCCCCTGCGCATACGACACCCCCAAGCCCCTGCCCACCACAATCCCACCGCATGCGCCTCATCAACATACAGTTGCACCGCAAACTTATGCTTTAAAGCCACCAACGCCTGCAAATCCGTTATACTGCCATCCATACTAAACACGCTTTCGGTAACGACCCACACCCGTTGATACTGCGCCCGATGCTTTGCCAGCAGCTGTTCCAGCGCCTGTAAATCCTGATGCGGATAGCGCAACAACCGCGCCGCTGACAAACGCGCACCATCAATCAAACTCGCATGCACCGCCTTATCCGCTACAATCAAATCCGCCTTTGACGTCAACGCTGGCAACAGCCCAATATTGGCATGATAGCCACTATTAAGCGCCAATACCGCCTGAGAAAACACCACCTGCGCCTGTGCCTCAAGCGCCAAACATTCCGCCTGCGCCCCGCCTAATAACCGCGAGGCACGCGCGCTCCCCAGCAAAGCCCCTTCCTCACCCCCTCCATAATCAGCTAAAAACTGCGCATACCCCTCACGCGCCACCCCCAAATAATCATTACTACACAAATCCACCACAGGCGCCGCTGCCACCTTATCCACACTGCGCAACTGCCCCTCACGCGCCAAACGCGCCAAATCTGCCTCTAATTGCTCCGTCCACGTCTGACTCATGGCGCTATCTCTCCATAAGCCGCCAACACCGCCACCAAAGCGGATAACAACTGGCGAAGTTCTGCCTCAGAAATCGTAAACGGTGGCATCACATACACCAAACGACCAAACGGGCGCACCCACACCCCCGCCTCAACAAACATCGGCACAATCCGCTCCATCACCACCGCCTCCTGCCACTGCACCACTCCAATCGCCCCCAACACCCGCACATCAACCACCGATTGCCACGCCAACAAAGGCGACAAATACGCCTGCAATAATGCCTCAATCCTCTCTACCTGCCCCTGCCAATGCCCCTCACTGAGCAAATCAAGCGAGGCAGAACTCACCGCACACGCCAACGGATTGCCCATAAACGTTGGGCCATGCATCATCACCCCTGGTGTGCCAGCGCTAATCGTTTCAGCCACCTCCTTCGAACACAACGTCGCCGCAAAACTCATATATCCCCCTGTAAGCGCTTTCCCCAAACACACAATATCCGCCGCCACCCCAGCATGTTCTAGCGCAAACAGCTTACCCGTACGCCCAAAACCCGTCGCAATCTCATCAACCACCAGCACCACCGCATAACGCGCGCAATACTGCGCCAACAAGCGCAAATATTCTGGATGATAAAACCACATCCCCCAGCCCCCTGCACAATCGGTTCAATAATAAACCCTGCCACCTCATGCCCATAGCGCGTAAAAAAATCCTCTAATGCCTGCGCATCCTCTGGGTAAAATTCACCTGCAAAACGCGAGCGCGGACGCGGTAAAAAATATTGCTCCGCCAAGCGCCCATGATAAAGCGCATGCATGCCCGTTTTAGGGTCACAAACCGACATTGGATGCCAAGTATCGCCATGATAACCACCTAATATCGTTGCAAATCGAATGCGCCCAGACGCCCCACGCGCCTGCTGATATTGCAACGCCATCTTCATCGCCACCTCAACTGCCACCGAACCCGAATCAGCAAAAAACACTTGCGTCAAATGGCTAGGAACAAGCGCTAATAATTGTGAAGCCAAGCGCACCGCAGGCTCATGGGTTAACCCACCAAACATCACATGCGCAAAACGTTGCGTTTGCTCAATAATTGCTGCATTAAGTTTAGGATGGTTATACCCATGAATCACACACCACCAACTTGACATCCCATCAATCAACTGCCGACCATCTGCAAGCGTTAATCGCGCCCCACTCGCTTGAGCCACCACATACGCAGGCATTGAACCATAAGCGCTGGTATAAGGATGCCAAATATGTTGTTGGTCAAATTGTTGTAAATCCATAAGCCCTCACACAAAAGAAGTGGGACAAGCCCACCTCTTTTAAAATCCTCAGCGCAACTAACGCGCCAAGTACCATTATAAATAATCTAGCCCTAAAAGTTCCTGCACACAATCAAATAGACTTATTCAAACGCGCCAAATGGTTTGGCTTAGAACTTTTAGGACGAATGATTTTAATAGCCAACTACTGCCGCATCCAAACTGCGCGGGTCAGAAGAGCCATACAACCCTGTTGGCGTAATCATAATAGATTGCGTAGACCCCATTGTTGCCTTAGGCGTTATTGTATGCCCCATTGCTTCTAGCAATCCAATGGTGTCAACATTTAGCGCATGCTCAATGCGAATTTCATCAGGCAACCACTGATGGTGAACACGTACAGCATGCGTTGCCTCAGCAATATTCATATCATGGTCAATCACGTTAGAAATAATCTGCAACACGGTTGTAATAATACGACTGCCGCCTGGGCTACCCGTTACGATATACGGTTTACCCTCTTTAAATACAATGGTTGGACTCATCGAAGAGAGCGGACGTTTTTCAGGCTCAACCGCATTGGCATCCCCACCAATCAAACCATAGCCATTAGGCACCCCTGGTTTGGCAGAAAAATCATCCATTTCATTATTTAATAAAATACCCGTCCCTTCTGCAACTAACCCCGTACCATAAGAGAAATTCAGCGTATACGTGCTAGAAACAGCGTTTCCTTCTTTATCAACAATGGAAAAATGCGTCGTTTCATTGCTTTCATACGGCACAGGATTGCTCGCCTTAATCTCACTGGCAGGACGTGCTTTTTGTGGGTCAATTTGCGCGCGCAAGATCTCAGCGTACTGCTCAGAAGTTAATCCTTTAATAGGCACATCAACAAAATCCGCATCGCCTAAATATTCAGAGCGGTCGGCATAAGCTAATTTCATTGCCTCCGCCATCAAATGAATGGTTTTAGCGCTGTTATGCCCATACTCGCCTAAAGGGAATCCCTCTAAAATATTGAGAATTTGGATGATATGCGCACCACCAGAAGAGGGAGGCGGCATAGAGACAATTTCATAACCACGATAATTGCCATGCACTGGTTCACGCTCAATGGCTTGATAAGCGGCGAAATCTTCCAAACTCATCACGCCGCCTGCTTCATTCACCGCTTTTACAATTTTCTCAGCGGTTTCGCCTTTATAAAATCCATCTACCCTTTCTCAGCAATCAATTTAAGTGAATGCGCCAATTCTGGTTGTTTGAGCCATTCGCCAGCTTCATAAGCAGAGCCATCTTCTTTAAAAAAGACCTTAGTTGTGCTGGGCCATTTTTGCAGGCGCTCGGTTAAAGCCACCAATGATTCTGACAATCCAGGGGTTACCTCAATGCCTTCCTCTGCTAAAGAAATTGCAGGCGCCAATACTTGTTCAAGGCTCATTGTTCCGTGGTCTTCTAGCGCCTTAATCAATCCTGCCACCGTTCCAGGCACCCCAACAGCCAAACCGTGATAGCGTGATAAATCGCTTACCGCATCGCCTTTTTCATCTAAAAACATATCGCGATAGGCTTTAAGTGGCGCTTTTTCACGATAATCAAGCGCTATGGTTTTATCTTTTTTTGCATCATAAATCATCATAAAACCACCGCCGCCGATATTCCCAGCGCGTGGCAAGGTGACCGCCAAAGCAAACCCCACAGCAACAGCTGCATCAACCGCATTTCCGCCTTCTTGCAAAATCTTCACCCCAACCTCAGACGCCAGCGCCTCTTGTGAAGACACCATGCCATTTTTTGCCCAAAGCGGATGATGAATCGCGTCATTTGAAAAAATTGCCGCACTGGTTGCTTGTGTGTTTGCCGTATTAACCAATGCCTGAGTCGTTGTACTGAGCAACAAAGCAGTGCTCAGCATTGTCATAGTAAAAGCTTTTAACATTTTTTCTCCGATATCAATGGGTTTTCTTCAGTATTGTTAGAAACATTTTGCGCCTACAAAAATTAACAATCTCTAACAAGCGCAAATGGTCGCACGAAGTCTGATAATAGACAAGCCTTTGCTAATTGAACAACGCCTACCCCAAAGCAATATCAAACTGCTCATGCCCATAACTTGGTTCGCCTACCAATTGAATGGGCACCTGCAACAATGCCTGAATATCAGCAAATGCCACAGACTCTTCTTCACGAATAAACTCAATCAAATTAGGATGCGCAATCACTGTTAATTGCCTAGGCGCAAACTCACGCACCTCACGCATCAACTCACGAAACAGCTCATAAACAACCGTCTCTACCGTTTTTACATAGCCAAGCCCCTCACACGTCGGACACACCTCACACATCACCTGTTGCAAACTCTCACGCGTGCGCTTACGCGTCATTTCAATAATGCCCAAAGGCGTAATCGGACTAATGGTATATTTACTTTTATCCTCTGCCAGCGCCGCCATCAGCGCCGCCATCACCCCATCCCGATGCTCTTGCGAGGTCATATCAATAAAATCCAGCATAATAATCCCGCCCAAATTACGCACCCGCAACTGGCGCGCAATCATCTTCGCCGCCTCTAAATTTGTTCTATAAATCGTATCATCTTGCGATAGTTTGCCAACAAAACCGCCTGTATTGACATCAATCGTCGTCATCGCCTCTGTTTGGTCAATAATTAAATAGCCCCCTGATTTCAACGCTACCCGACGTTTGAGCGAATGGTCAATTTCTTCCTCAAGACCATAGCGCTCAAATAATCCCAAATCCGCTTGATAGCATTGAATACAATCGACCATCTCAATTAAAAAATTCTTTGCAAATGCGCGCATCTCTTCATAAGCTGGCAAATCATCAATCACCACCCGACGCACATTTGGTGAGACAAAATCACGCAAAATCTTCAAATAAAGCGGCAAATCGCGATAAATTAGCGTTCCAGCTTTTGCGCGATAATGGGTTTGTAAAATTGATTCCCACACGCGTTGCAAATACTGCATATCTGCCCGCATTGCCCACATATCCGCCGACTCAATCGCCGTGCGCACAATAAACCCCCCCTGTTGCCCTTGATGAAACCCCAACATCAAATCGCGCAACGACTGCCTTTGCGCCTCACTGGCAATCTTAATCGACACCCCAATATCACTGGCATTAGGCAAAAACACCAAAAACCGCGACGGAATAGAAATTTCTGTCGTCAGACGCGCGCCTTTCGTCCCTATCGGATCTTTAAGCACCTGCACCAAAACTGACTGCCCCTCACGTAACGCATCACCAATTTTTTCTGGCTGAGAAGCGCCTGCGCCCACCACATTTTTAACATGCAAAAACCCCGCACGCTCCAAACCAATATCAACAAACGCCGCATCCATCCCGGGCAACACCCGTTGCACCTTCCCCTTATAAATATTGCCCACAATTCCGCGCTTACGCTCACGCTCTACAAACACATCTTGCAACACGCCCCCTTGCAAAATCGCCACCCGTGTCTCATAAGGCTTATGATTAATTACAATCTCCGTTGCTGCATTTTGCGCTTCATTGTCTGCCCCCATTCGTCCAGAAAAAGGAAATACCATCGACTTTGTCATCTCACACCTCCTTTAGAGGAACTTGCGCTAACGCCTGCAACACAACCTCTTGCAAACCAAGCGCCTCAAATCCACGATAAAGCGAGGTCAAAGACAATCCCACCACCGTATAAAATTCTCCCTGCACACTATCAACCAACATGCCACCGCGCCCCTGTAGCGCACAAGCTCCTGCTTTTCCCTGCCACTCGCCACAGTGTAAATACGCCTGCAACAACGCCTCATCATAGGCTTTCATTCTTACCATCGCCTGCGCCAAATCAACAAACTCTTGTCCTTTAAAACCCATCGCCAACGCCGTATAAACCCGATGCTCACGCCCGCAAAGCGCTTGTAACATCGCTTGTGCCTGCTGTTTATCCGTCGCCTTCCCTAAAATATACTCATCTAACACCACCACCGTATCCGCGGCAATCACCAACGCATTCTCATGCGCGCCGCTCACCGCCGCCAACTTCTCTTGCGCCACGCGCACAACATAATCCTTCGCCGCCTCATTTGGCGCCACCTGCTCATCAATATCCGCCGCCACCGCTTTAAACTTCAAACCCAATTGCGTTAAAATCTCCGCTCGTCTAGGAGACGAGGATGCCAAAATAATATTCATAAATCCTCCGCACAGCATGCAAAATAATCTATAAAAATCAAAACATGCTTATAAAAAATCTACTCACAGGGTAACATTATTACGCCCAAGCCCAAAATGTAGCTCATTCTCTTGTCAGCCGATAAACAAGATTTTATGATACCAACCTCACAACACCCAACACCAAAAAATGCCCTATCCCAACTATCTCGCCCTCCAACCCAAAACCGCCCATCTTAGCGCCAGCGCACTTAATCCCTTATGGCAACAGAGCACCCCACAATCTGACGACCTCAGCCTCAGCGCCCTACTCAACACCGCAGAGCTTAGCCAACATCTCATTATCCAAACCATGCACCGCCTCCCCACGCGCTATCGCCTAATTGCCGCCTCACTCACCCACAAAGCCCTCACCTCCCAGCTCATCGGACACTGGCTAACCGCCGCCTTATTGCGCACCCCTTTTAGCGCCAATAGCGAACACCTCACCTTCAGCGCCACCAGCCCCTACCCACTAACCTGCCCCCACAACCCCAATCCACAAAACACCGCACAAGTCATCGATTACATCAACCACACCAGCGCAAAACTTGTTCACCACTTCAAAAAATACCATCGTCTGCCCAATGCCATCGCTTGGGGCAATAGCGCTCTCGCCATAGCGCGCCCATGGCTTATTCTTAATCCCTACTATCCCGCTACAGATATTTTCAATAACGCGCAACACTTCATCACCCAATTGCGCCCAGAACTCAGCCAAGCATTAGATTACACCACAGCCAACAACACCTTCCATATCAAGCGCCACAGTTGTTGCCTCAAACACCGCCTAGTTGACAAATCTCACTGCACCACCTGCTCACACCTATAAAAAAGCGCCCCCTTTAAAAGCAAAAGGAAGCGCTTTAGACAATTGGCGCTACGCTTAGCGGATACGCCCAATCAATTTAAACCAATAAATCCATCATGCTTAAGTAAGGTTACTCCTTAGCCTCATTGGATTCATCTTGCGCGCGTGCCTGCTCATATTCTGCCAATTCCGCATGCACAGATCCCTCAGGCGCAAGCGACGTATCGCCAATTTCCCATGATGAAACCTCAGGAATCGCATCGACATAAATCGTTTTCAAACTATAGTCTAGTTGATAGTGCAAATCGTAGTAAACCGCTTTAATCGTTGCCGCCATCATCATTGACATAATCACAATCAATGGCGCACCAGCAAAAATCGACGCTGTTTGCAAAGTAACCAAATCACCCGATGTAAACAACAACACCACAGGCATTAAACATAGCGCCACCACTTTTGCCATCGGCAAAGTATTTAAAATAGCAAAAATCGCAGCAGTGGCACTTTGCTCATTGTTTGATTTTTCCAATATCAGAAAAACTCACATAAAACACAAACCCCATCGCCAACACACCCAACAAAAGATAAAACACGCCTAAATCATTGGTTACCACAAATTTAATCCGCGCCATAATCTCAGCGCCTTGCTGGGGAAATAGCGCTAATGGCAAAGTTAGCGCAAACAAGACAACCAACACGCCAAAAAATACCAGTGGGTCAATCCGCGTATCAGGCTTATGCGTCGGCGTACGCTGTTCTAGCGCCAAATCGGCGTCAAACGCCCCTAAATGGGATGGTTTAGACTATACATTCCTCTTGGTTAAATGTTAAAAACAATATCTCTACTCAACACAATGAGCGTAAATCTTCTTGAGAGACAACAAACTAACAGAAAGTCCAAAAAACCCTAGCGCCTAACGGCGCTGAAGTTTAGATACTTTACACAAAGCACTGCCTTATTTTGTAAACAGTGCCAATGATCTAAATGGGCGTGTGATAGGGCGGACTTAGCGCATGCACCGCCTCAATCATTGCTTGCGCATGCTCGGGATTAATATCAGGCGTAATCCCATGCCCTAAGTTGAAAATATGGCGGTGTCCATGCCCATAATCAGCCAACACCTTTGCCACATGATGCTCTATTTTCTCAGGACTTGCGCGCAAAATTGCAGGATCCAAATTGCCCTGCAACGCAATCTCCTCCCCCAACCACCCCGCGCGCGCGCGAAAGCGAAGTCGTCCAATCCAACCCCCACCCCTTGCGCGCCACTTTCTTTAATCGCTGATAACCACTGTCCACCGCCTTTGGTGAATAAAATTGCTGGCACTTTTGCCCCTGAGGCATCAGCTTTTAAACGCGCAATAATATAGCGCATATACTCAAGCGAATACGTTTCATACTCAGCATGAGGCAACACCCCACCCCAAGTATCAAAAATCATCACCGCCTGCGCCCCTGCAGTAATTTGCGCGTTCAAATAATCCACCACCGCATCAGCAATTTTCATCAATAGCGCATGCATCAACTTAGGGGATTGATACATCAGCGCCTTTAAATGCACAAAATCGCGACTAGATTGACCCTCAACCATATACGCCGCCAAAGTCCATGGACTTCCGCTAAAGCCAATCAATGGCACCAATCCATCCAACTCCCGACGAATCACCCTAACCGCCTGCATTACATAATCAAGCGCATCACTCATCGACGGCGTAACCAACTGCTCAATATCGCGCGCATTGCGCACCCAGCGCTCAAACTTCGGGCCCTCTCCTTGCACAAAGTAAAGCCCCAACCCCATCGCATCAGGAATGGTCAAAATATCGGAAAATAAAATCGCCGCATCCAATCTAAAACGGCGCAAAGGTTGCAATGTCACCTCACACGCCAAATCAGGATTTTTGCACATATCCATAAAGCCACCTGCCTTAGAACGCACCGCACGATACTCTGGCAGGTACCGCCCCGCCTGACGCATCATCCACACAGGGGTACGCTCCACCGCCTCACCACGCAACACGCGCAAAAACAAATCGTTTTTCATGATTTTTCCGTTATTTCTAATAATTTTTAAATGTTAGATTCTTTAATTAAGCAAAAGCCTATAAACAATCCTGCGCTTCTTGCATCAAGCGCGTAATCTCATCAAATCGCCCTTCTTTAATCAAAGATTGTTCACACACCCAGCTCCCCCCCACTGCCAAAACATTATTCAACTTTGCATAATCAGGCAAATTATTAATATTTATTCCACCTGTAGGCATAAAGCGCATCATTGGGAACACCGATGCAAACGTTTTTTAACATCCCCACGCTCCCAGCTAATTGTGCAGGGAAAAACTTCAACATCTCCAAACCCAATCGCTTCGCCGTCAAAACCTCCGATGGCGTCATCACACCTGGAATCATCAACACCTCTTGCGCTAGCGCATACTCAACCACCTCAGAATCCAACCCTGGAGAGACTAAAAACTGCGCCCCAGCCGCTATTGCCTGCTTAGCATCTTCCACCGTCAATACCGTTCCAGCCCCCACCACAATCTCGAGGTCGCTATTTGCAATTGCTTCAATTGCTTTTAATCCTGCCTGCGTGCGCAAAGTAATTTCAATACTAATCCCACCGCCTGCCAAAATTGCACGCGCAAGAGGCAAAGCATCTTCTGCGCGCTCAATCACCACCACTGGAACCACACTACGTTTTGCAGCCAATTGCGCTTGTATTGTTTGTTTATTTTGACTTCTCATCATCCATTCTCCTTAAAAATAAATTTATTTCATCCTCTATCTTACCCACATTTAGCACATAGGCAAAAATATCCTAAAAAATGCCCTCATTCTCTCCACCTAACTCCCGCTAACCACCTCACAAAAAATATAGACACCACAACACAATATCGCTATTATCCGCCATCTTTCAAACAACACAGGATTTTAAAAATGTTCTCCTTAATCTCAATGTTGGTTATTGGTTTTGTTGCTGGATTAATTGCGCGCGCGCTTCACCCAGGTGATGACAAACTTGGTTGCGTTCTCACTGCAGGGCTTGGGATTGCTGGCTCAGTTGTGGCGGGTTATCTTGGGCAAATGCTTGGCTGGTATCGCCAAGGACAAGCCGCTGGATTTATCATGTCTATCGTTGGCGCGATTATTATTTTAGCTGTTTATAACGCCATTTCTAAGAAAAAATAACCCCACCAAACAAATAGCCCGCCCAAACTTCTTGCGTTGGGCTATTTTTACTCACCCCATTATGCAACCTAAATACTTCGATAAAATGCACGGTCTTGGCAATGATTTTATTGTCATCAACGCCCTTGCTCATCCTTTTGATTGGGATAAAACACAAATTGCCCAACTCGCTAACCGCCATACAGGCATAGGCTTTGACCAACTGCTTATTATCGAACCCAGCCCTCTTGCTGAATGTGATTTCGCCTATCGTATTTTTAACGCCAACGGGCAAGAAGTTGAACATTGTGGCAACGGCGCGCGTTGCTTTGGCAAATACATTCGCGACCAGCGCCTATTTGATTTTCATCGCCCTCTTAAAGTTCTGGTTAAAAAAGGCATTATTGCCATTGAATACATTGATAGCCACCATCAGGTTGATTATTTTCGTATTGATATGGGCGAGCCTAATTTTAGCCCCTTAAGCCGTCTCCAACACAGCGCACTCAACCAACCCTAACCCTCACACTTGCCGATGGCATACAAACCCTACACTGCGCACTTCTCTCAATGGGCAATCCTCACGCCGTGTTTAATGTTGATAGCTTTAATGACCATACCATTGCTGAGATTGGACACCGCCTACAACAACATCCCTTTTTCCCCGAACAAGTCAACGTTGGCTTTATGCGCATTAAGCGTCGCGACAGCATCACTCTACGCGTTTTTGAGCGCGGTGTAGGCGAAACCCAAGCCTGTGGCACAGGCGCTTGTGCCGCCGTCGCAGCAGGCATTCGCCAAGGTAAACTCGACAATCGGGTTAATGTCCAACTTCTAGGCGGCAGCCTCACCATCGACTGGCAAGGTGCGCATCATCCCCTTTATATGACAGGCCCAGCCGAACAGGTTTATCGCGGACAACTGCCATGATGCACCTAAGCGCCTATCTAAACTACCTTCACCACGAACGAAACCTCGCTCCAACCACCATAAAAACCTATCAACGCCTATTAAATCAAGCTGCCCAACAACTCAGCGACACCCTTATTACCACCACCGCGCTACAAAATTATCTCAATCAGCTCCATCAACAAGGACTTATCGCACAAAGTCTTAATCAACACCGCGCTGCACTTAAAGGCTACTTCCATTGGAGACAACAACAAGGACATCATCCACATAACCCCGCCACCAACCTCCGCATCGCCAAAGTCAGCCAACACAGCCTCCCCAAAACCCTCACCCCTGAAGAAATCAGCGAACTTCTCCCCACCCCCAGCGAAAACGACCTCTTAGGCATCCGCAATCACGCCATCATTGAACTTTTCTACGCCACAGGATTGCGCCTAGCCGAACTAAGCGCCCTAAACCACGAACAATTCCACACACAAACCACCAGCCTACGCATCATTGGCAAAGGCAATCATCCGCGCATCGTTCATATCGGAGACTATGCACGCACCGCCATTTTGCGTTGGCAAAACAAACGCCCACAATGGGCAAAAGAAGACCCTGCCCTATTTATCAGCCAACGAGGACAACGCCTCAGCCACCGCGCCATCCAACTTGCCTTAAAACGCCACGCCAAAATCCACCTTACTGGTCGCAACCTCCATCCCCATATTCTAAGACACAGCTTCGCCAGTCACCTCCTACAATCCAGCCAAGATATCCGAGGCGTACAAGAAATGCTTGGACATCAACAACTCAGCACCACCCAAATCTATACCCACCTAAACCATCAACATCTCAGCAAAATCTACGATCAAACCCACCCACGCGCCAAACGCAAACCCAACAACACCTAAAAAATTACAAAAATTATTTTATAAAATTACCGTATAGTAGAAATAATTGCATTTAATAACAAATACGCTTAGCATTTAGACAGTTTTAACCAAAAGGAGTCTGATTTATGAAAAATTTACTATTTCCTGCCGTTATCGCCTTGATGAGCAGCAGCGTTTTTGCACAAACTGCTACAAATGAAGCAGAAGCGGCTAACGCTGATACCGTCATGACAGCTGGCGAGTGTAAAGTAGAAATTGAAGGCAACGACCAAATGAAGTTCAATGTTGACCATTTCACTATTGACACTCAAGCTTGTAAAGACTTCACTGTTGTGTTGCACCACACAGGAAAACTTGGTGGACAAGTAATGGGGCATAATGTTGTCATCACTAAAGCTGCTGATATGAATGCCGTTGCTCAAGATGGCATCAAAGCAAAAGACAACAACTACGTTAAACCAGAAGACGACCGCGTTGTTGCGCACACCGATGTGATTGGTGGCGGTGAAAGCACAGAAGTTACCTTCAGCACAGACAAACTCACTGCAGGCGAAGCCTATGAATTCTTCTGCTCTTTCCCTGGACACTACGCCATCATGAAAGGCGACGTAGAAGTTAAATAATTGTTTAACTTTCATGTTTAAAGCAAGGCATTTATTGCCTTGCTTTTTTTATGAGCATAAAAAAATATTTTCAGCCAAAACTTTTGACAATGGATTACTTGCCCCAAAAGTCTTCGTCGCTTAAAATTGCGCCTTTCATTTCTAATTTTAAGGTGGCGCATGTTTAATGACATCCGCAAGCAACGCAAAAATCTCTTAACCTATGTTCTCGTAGGCTTAGCTGGTATAGGCATGCTCTTTTTAGGTGTTCCTCTGTTTAATCAACCCTCAGTACAATTTGACGCCTTAAAAGTTAACGGCACTCCCATTCCTGTTAGTACCTTACAGCAACAAATCACCGCTTTGCAGCGTCAATTGCCAGATATAGATACACAGAGCATTGAAAGACAAGCGATAGAACAACTCATTAATCGCACCCTCCTTGAACAACATGCCTTAGAAAGTGATTACCGCTTATCTAAGCCAGCACTGTTTACACTGATTAAAAATGAATTTGGCAGCAATGATGCTTATCAAAGTGCACTCAGACAAATGCACACCAACGCCTCTGCCTACGAAAATGCCACCCAGCGCCAAGAAACAAGCAAAAACTATTATCAATTTCTTGCCAACAGTGATTTAGCGCCTAAAGCCTTATTTGAACAATATTTAAATGCACTCACCCAAACGCGCAACTACACCCTAATTCGTCTACCTTTTGAAACGACAAAAGAGGCCATTACGCCAACAGAAGCTCAGATTGCAGAGTATTATCAAAATAATAGCGCACACTATCAAAGCAAAGAACTCGTTGACCTTGAATATATTGTATTAGATGCTGCCAACCTAGTATCAGACAACATCACCCCGCAAGCCATTGATGAAGCGCATGAAGAAGCTCTAAAAACCCAAAGCAAACGCAGTGGGTTATACATTATCTTTGACAATCCAGAAGTGGCACAAAATATGGCTCAAGCCATTGAGCGTAAAGAAAGAACATTTGAAGATATTTATGCTTCTATCGAAAATGATGCTATCGCTGGTGAAGCAGGTGAATTGCCTCTTAGCGCTTATGGTAGCGCGCCTATTCCTATCGTAGATGATGCCTTATTTAATCTGGCAAATGAAGGGGATAGCTCACCACTATTAGATACCGATTATGGCAAAATGCTTGTTTTAGTCACCACCATTGATAATACTACGCTCCCTACACGTGAAGAAGTTGCTAATCAGTTACAACAAAGACTTGGCGAAGAACTCTATTATGATTTAGCTGCCAAAGCCTTTGATGCTGCTTTAGAAAATAAACCCTTCTCACAAATTCTAAACCTCACTGGCATAACTCAAACCCAAGAACTTAAGCAAATTAATCCACAAACTACCAATCCAGATTGGCTACAAGATGCAAAAGTACAAAGCCAATTATTTGGTGCAAATGCCATCGATATTAATCAAATCGGTGAGCCTATCGAACTAGACAAACATCGAAGCGTTTTTATCGCATCAGCAACCGCGCTCTTCCTCAACCGCTTTCACTTACTGAGGCACTTTCTCAAGTCACTGAAGATCTATACACACAGCAAACCGAAGCCCTTTTGCAAGCGCGCAGTAACGAGCTGTTAAAGGCTCTAAATGATAATGATGATATTGAACCGCTATTAGCTCAATATCAAGCAAATAAGCAAAATCTAGACTTGAATTTATATGATAATCAAAGCCAACTTTCACCACAGCTATTGCAAGAAATTTTCAATCAAAGTCAATCGACTGCTATTTTGAAAGATACAAATAGGGATAATCTAATTATCAGATTTAACCATGTTACGCAAAATAGCGCCCCAACAATAGACGAGCAACTACAAGCCCTACTTTATCGCCAATGGCAAACAGACAAACAATTTGAAGCGCTTGAATACTACGCAAAAATCTTAAGAGAAAAAGCTAACGTTGTTATTTATGATGAAAATCTACCTTCATCAAATTAATAGAATAATTACAGTTTTAGGCTAATTTCAAAAATTAGTTTCTAACTACAAAGGATTAATGTGCAAAAAAATAGCATTATTGCTATAATGCCGAACGCTAATTTTAGCTACAACAAACAGGAGTATAAAAATGACTGAAGATAAACGTGTAGAACAACTCGAAAAAGATTTAGAAGCCATGCGCAAAGATTTCAAAAAGCTTTAATGAAAATCTAAAAGGCATCGCGGCACAAAAAACTAGCGAAATCGAAACTCGCGCTCGTCAAGTTGCGCGCAAAACACAAAACAAAGCTGAGCAATTATGGGATGATGTCAGTGAAACTGGCGCTGATATTTATGATCGCGCGCGTGATCAAATTGAAGATACCGTTGATAGCATTAACCGCAGAGTGCGCGAAAAACCTTTATCGTCTATCGCAATCGTTGCTGGTGTAAGTTATATCATTGGTTTCTTAAGCCGCAAATAATCTCATTATTCTATGAAGTACTTGATTCTAAAATCCCTTTTCCGCCTTGGCCTAGAGAAGGGGTTAAAATCTAACAAACCTAAATTTACGGGATTAAAAGTATTAGCAATAATATTATTTTTTATTGCCATTATTTATTCGCTAATTGCACTGCATCAGATTTTAAGCGTTTATTACAGCCCAATTCATGCGAATTTATATTTTTCACTTGGATTTGCAGTTTTATCGTTAATTGTATTGTTAACTGTTTATTTCAAAAAGAAGAGCGGTTCAACAACACAATTTTCTAGTAATGATGATGTTGTCTCGGTAGTATCGCAAAAAGCGAATGAAATCTCGACTAATATGCAAAAAAGCATTAACCGCAATACAGGGAAAGCTTTATTATTTGCAGCCATTGTAGGACTTATTTTGGGTTCACGCCGCGCTAAAAAATAAATTTCTATTTTGAGGTTAATTTCATCTTAAAAAAAGCCTATAGCAATATAGGCTTTTTTTCTTTATTACTAATCAAGCTCTTTTAAGAGAAAGAATATTTAATAATTGTCTAATAAATTATTGACCCCAAATAAGTCTTATTGCGCTAAGTGCATATGCCACAATTGTGGTATGGCACAATTAAGTGTCTTACTTTCGCATAGGAAATGTTGAATATTTTTAAACTACAGAGTTTAAGTTAGTGGAAAACCCTTAATAGGGAAAAAAGACAGAACGCAAATAATTTAAATACGCTTAAGAGAAGGTCTGCACCAAGCATTATCGGCACCCAATATCACCACTACCGTTGCTTCCTTCCGGACCTGGCGGGGTTCGCGGCTAATCGTCGCGATACGTCGATGCAGACCAGCGCTGGATTATACGCAACAGCCTTATAAAATACAACCAGCACTTAATAAACTAGTTCGTAAATTCAGTAAACAATAAAATAAACGTTACACACAATAACATTAAACACTTAGAGATTTTTATGTTAGCTAATTAGATTCATCATACTCTTTAAAAGAATTCTAACCATAGGGCATGCGAATGATTTAATGCTTGCTCATTGCTGCCTTCTATGATTTATCCTCTTTCTTATCTATTGAACTTTCTTGCTCTGCTCCATCTGTAGTTTTTGAGTCTTGTAACGGATTATTCTCTGTTGCGTTTAAATTTTGCGCTACATGAGAATTTTTCTCTAAAAAATGATGCAATTGTTCCTCAGTAGCTGACTCTACTGCTTCATTATGCGCGCGTTCTGTTATATCGACATTATCTTGCCCATTTTGCACGCCATCGCTTGATTCTACTGCATTAAGCGCATCGCTAAATGATTCACTTGGGATTGGCTCCCACGCATGGTCATGTTCAATTGCAAGTTTACGATTATAGCGGTCGTTTCTTAGTACTTCCTCAAAAGCGGCGTTAAGCTCTTGTGTATGGCTAATATATTTTTCCGCTGGTTTTTGTTGAGGATTAGTGTGCGGATTTTCTGACCAAATGGGGTATAACGAATGCAGCATATTTTCATCATGCATTTTAAAAATACGCGCTTGACGCTTAGCGCTATAGGGATGATAACCTAACTCAACCAATACTTTTTCGCCCAATTCCAATGCAGAATCTAATTGTTCACGCTGAAAATGGTCAACCTTTAAATCCATCAAATGATAAGCATGCACGCGGTCAAAGGCGCGCACCATGATGCGCAGATTTGGGAAATGTTTTCGCGCAATATCAATTAAAGTATCGATTTGTTCTTTATCTTTAATCCCAATGACTAAAATTTTTGCTTTATCTGCTCCTGCAGCATGCAACAAATCAGGTCTTGTTACATCGCCATAAAATACTTTTTGTCCAAAGCGCTTAAGCATAGAAATAACATGCGGATTATTATCCAAAATTGTCGCGTTATACCCATTTGCCTTAAGCAAGCGCCCGATGATTTGATTAAAGCGTCCATAACCAGCAATAATAACATCGGCGTGCTGTTCAAATTCTTGTGGCATATTGCCTTCTTTTTCCTGCGGTTCGGATGTTGGATTTTTACGTTCTAGGCGGTCAAATATCAACATTAACAATGGTGTAACCATCATTGAAATCGTTACCACCAAAGTTAATACGCTGGTCGTATGTTTATCTAAAATGGCTAATTTATCAGAGACTGCAAACAGTACAAATGCAAACTCTCCTCCTTGCGCCATCAAGCAGGCAAACAATAAAGAATAGCGCTTGGTAAGCTTAAACACCCGCGCTAAACCGTAAAGCAGCACCCATTTTACGCCGACAAATAAAACGGTTAGTCCCAACATTACTACTGGCGCAGATAACAACAGCTTCAAATCTAAACTTGCGCCCACAGAAATAAAAAATAATCCCAATAACAACTCTTTAAATGGCTCAATGCTTAACTCAATCTCATGGCGGTATTCACTTTCAGATAACATCATTCCAGCCAAAAAAGCACCCAATGCCGCAGAAAGTCCAACCGCCTCCATTAATAACGCCACGCCAATAACCAAAAATAACGCTGAAGCGGTAAAAATATCGCGCAAATGCATTTTCGCCACCAAACGAAACAATTGTCTTGAGGCAAAATAACCCACTGCAATAACCAAAATAATCGCAAATAATGTTGCTAAAAACTGCACATAACCTGATTGATGCATTAACCATGATTGAACCGCATTGGTATGTTCTGCCTCTGCTGAATCGCTCAAGGCACGCGTTGCTAATAACGGCATAATCGCCAAAATAGGAATAACTGCTAAATCTTGCAACAGCAAAACCGAAAATGCCGACCGCCCCGCACGCGTATTAAGCAAATTATTTTCTCTCATCGTTTGAATGATAATTGCCGTAGATGAAAGCGCCAACACCATCCCAATAACCAACGCTGACTGCCAAACCTCACCAAAAACAATACTCAATCCTGCTAATACCAGCGTAGTTACCAGCATTTGCAATCCACCCATACCCAAAATTGGCACCCGCAAACGCCATAAGAAAGAGGGCTTTAACTCCATTCCAATTAAAAATAGCATCATCACCACACCAAATTCAGTTATATGCATTAAAATTTGTCTATCCCCAACCCCCAAATACCCTAATAAATAAGGGCCAACAATCACACCTGCCACCAAATAGCCCAACACCGACCCCAAGCGCAAAATCTTTGCAATGGGCACAACAATAATCGCCGCTAACAAAAAAATCGCAAATTTTAGCAACACCTCAGTCATTTATGCCCCCTGATATTATTCTTAATTAAAACAACACACTATTAATATTGACCGCATCCTGCCATTTTTCATAATACGACTGAACACTTTGCAAAGAATCCAAATAAAATCGATAGTTGCGCGTATGAACATCAAACTGCTCTTCCTCAATTAAATGCCCATTGTGCACCACAAAAGGCGGAAGATAGTTCATACCGCATAATTTAAACGTCATCTCCAACGGCAACAAATAATCGCGCACCGCATAGCGATACCCCTGCCCTCTACGAAAACTATAATCACGCCCCCCAGTAGAAGTAATCACCCCAAAATATTTTCCGCGCAAAGCATGAGCATTCTCACCATAAGAAAAATTATATTCTAAAACAACATCTTGCCAGTGCTTTAAAATACTAGGCGTTGAAAACCAATAAAAAGGAAACTGCATTAAAACAATCTCATGCTCCATTAAAAGCGCCTGCTCGCGCTCCACATGAATAAAATCATCTGGATAATTGGCATACAAATCATGCACCGTCACATGACTCGTTTTCCGAGCAATTTCTAGCCAACGCGCATGCACCCTTGATAAATGCAACGCTGGATGAGCAAATAACAATAAAACCCTAGCTGCCATAACCCGCCTCCTTAGAAGTTTTTGCAACAATTGCTAACGCATGAATCTCGCGCCCCATCAATTGTGCCAAAATCTTGTAAATCCATTGATGTCGCTGGACTTGCCCTTTTCCAGCAAAAGCCTCACTCACAATAAATAACGAAAAATGCCCTGCCCCACCATGTCCAACATGCCCCACATGTAAATGCGATTCATCGACCAGCTCAAGCGCCTCCACTGGCAAAGCCTCTCTTAATAACCGCTCCATTGTTTCCATACGCACTGCATTATCCATCACCCTATTCCTCACGTTTTATATAGTCGCGCAACCATACAAACTGCACCAACATAAACACCAGCGTCATCCCCATCAACCCCCATAATTTAAACCCCACCCAAAAATCATCTGAAAAAGTCAACGCCACCACCGCATTGACCACCCCCTCAACAAGAAAAAACACCACCCAAGCCATATTCAAACGAACCCACAACCTATTAGGCATCGTCAAAACACCGCCAAGCATCTTTTTGGTTAAATTCTCTCGCCCTACCCATTGACTACCAAAGAAAACCGCCGCAATCACCCCATTTAAAATCGTCGGCTTAAGCTTTACAAACAACGGATTATGCAACACCAACGTAATCGCCCCTAGCACCCAAATCACCAACGCCGTCAACCATACCCGTCGCTCAATCACCCGACCACGCCATTTTAACCAGCCAATCTGCACCGCCACCGCCAGCATAAGCGCCACAGTCGCCACATACATCGCCACCTCAGAATAGCCCAACACTCGCGCCAACACATAAGCGCCAATAAACACCAAAACTGGAAAAAAATCCTGCATTTAAAACTCCTGAAACTACCGCCCCGCCACCGCCAATAAAGAAACCTTCTCAGCACCTGCTATCTTCAACATCCGCGCCGCCTCTTGTGCCGTCGCCCCAGAAGTAACCACATCATCAACCAACAGCACATGCCCTGACACCGCCCGCCTTATCGCAAACGCCCCACGAATATTTGCAAAACGCAACGCATCAGAATGAAGAGAGGATTGCGCAACTCGCGCACTTTTAACCAACACCCCATCCACCATCGCCGCACCCGTTACCTTTGCCACCGCACGCGCTAAAAAGCGCGATTGATTAAATCCCCGAACCGCCAACCGTCGCTTAGCAATCGGCATTGGCACAACCATCTCCACCGCCAAATCCGCCATCTGCGCCACACGCCCAGCCAAACGCTCAAGCACCAACAACGCCCCACGGTCGCGCCCATATTTTGCTTTTAACAAACACTCACGCACCACAAAACCATAATGATAACCAACAAACACCTCATCTAACGCATGAGGCACACGCAAACACCGCCCACATTTCAGCCCAGCGCGCCCCATCTTTCGCGTACAACACACACAATGCACACCAAAAGCCACCAAATCATGCTCACACTGCCCACACAGCCAATCCCCATTTGCGCACACACCACACAACGCCGACCCAAAAAATCCGCAAAACCCTGCTCAAACCCCGACCACCAAACACGAACATCCACCGCATACAACCCTAATTAGACAAACTCGCCTGCGCCAATGCCTCCAACAACGGACGATGCAAATAAGCATTAGCACACACCACCCCACCATTTTCCAGCATATTCGCCTCACCAGCAAAATCCGTTACAATCGCCCCCGCCTCCTGCGCAATCAACACCCCCGCGGCAATATCCCAACTATTTAAATTCATCTCAAAAAAACCATCCTGCCGCCCACACGCCACATAGCACAAATCCAACGCCGCCGCCCCCAAACGACGAACATCTGAAAAAACAGACAAAGCCGCAGGCAAATACGCATATTGTTGCGCTAACAATTTAGGCTCACGATAAGGAAACCCCGTCGCCACAACCCCACGCCCCCCATCTCGCAACCGACTTGTGCGAATACGACGCTCATTTAACAACGCCCCCTCACCACGCGCCGCCATAAAACACTCATCCACCACAGGATTATAAACCAACCCCACCTCAAGCTTTCCCTGATGCACCAACGCAATCGAAACCGCAAAAATAGGCAAGCCATGCAAAAAATTTGCCGTGCCATCTAAAGGGTCAATAATCCACTGATACTCACTTTTTTTCGCCCCATCAGCAGGCGTATCTCCGCCCTCCTCGCCCAAAATATCATGATGAGGGAATTTATCGTGCAAAACTCGCCGAATCGCCATCTCCGCCTGCTGGTCAACCGCGCTAACCAAATCCCCCCGCCCCTTTTCATGAACCTGAATTTGGTCTAACTGACGAAACCCACGCATAATCACCTTTCCTGCCTCATCTGCGGCGCGTCGCGCAATCGTTAACATCGGATGCATAGCCTAACTCCAAAATAAAAGCCAAAGATACATTTAAAAAAATCACAGCCACTGCATAAACCAATCCAAAAACAATGAGACACAACAAATAATCAATAAATCATTGAAATCAAATCAATTCAAACAACAGCAAAATAGAGGCGCGTATTTTAACAGCGCAGCCCTTGAAAGCCAATGCAACAACCCACTCTTCCCAGTTTTATCTTTTTGCATCAAAACCAAAAAAATAAAAACTCAACAAAAACAAAAAACTAACAAAAAACTTAGCTTAATTTGATTTTTTACCCATAAAAAACTTGCACACCCAAATAAAAACCGTATAATGCGCAACTTCAATCACACGGGTGCTTAGCTCAGTTGGTAGAGCATCGCCCTTACAAGGCGAGGGTCATAGGTTCGAGTCCTATAGCACCCACCAAAAACGGAGTGGTAGTTCAGTTGGTTAGAATACCTGCCTGTCACGCAGGGGGTCGCGGGTTCGAGTCCCGTCCATTCCGCCATTTTATAAAAAACCGCTTAAAGAAGCGGTTTTTTGCGCCTAAAGAAAATAATTCTATCTAATCGCAGACCCAAAAAATAAACTTTTAAAATCAATCCGTTGATATCCTTTACCCCCTTTCATCGCTTTACCAAAAATGCCTTTTAATCCTAGCATTTATCCAATTTGCAGATTAAAGCAAGCACAGTAAGAACATAGAGGCGCACAAGCGCTACTTTTATAAGATTTGAGCGCCACCAGCATAAATAAACTCAGAGAAAGCAACGGTAACCCTACAAATAACCTTTTTAGAACTTGTGCACCAATGATAGGCACGCTAAAACCTTTTGAAGATTCATTGAGACTTTGGCGCAATGCGCTTTCTACGTTATAGGTAATATGCCCATTCATCGCATGAGCACCATAGACATCGCACAAATCAATGTAAGAAAACGCGTTTTATACAAAATAATCTACTTATAGCCTTAAAAGCATCGCGCAAAAAATATTTATTGCTTAGAGTACAAATTAAATACAAATCTATCCTTTCTACCCAAAACATGCTTATTTTTTATCTAAATAGATATAGTCGGAGAAGTGAAAAAGTAGTACAAGGCGGCGAGCCGCAGACAGTACAAGAGCGTACGGCAAGGCGAGCCAACGCTGTAATACTTTTTCAATTCTTTGACTATACTGTTGTAAATCCCGATAGGATAACATATAAGTCTTTTTTATTTACACTTATATGATTGAACTCAATATTTCTAATCCTCAGCATCTATAGCGTTCAATCCTAAGCGTATCCATTGTTTTGCCTGAACATAATGTTCATAAATGGCATTATACAAAGCGTCCTCACTTAAGATGCTATGCGCCTCACCGCTATAATGTAATTTCAAATCTTGGCGCTCAAAATCCTCAAGCCACTGCGTACTATGATAGTAGCGCTTAAGTTGTTGCAAAATTGTTTCGCTTTCTTGCCATAGCGTTTGCGCAGTGGCTAATTGTTGTTGTAAAACACAAAATCGTTCAAAGCATAATTGCAAGGCTTGCGGGTCAAAAGAATTCATCTATACTCTCAATCTTAAAAACATCATTATTGCATAATCTATCACAACAATTTTAAACCTTATGAGCAATTCCGTCACGTCTTCTTTTTACGCTTTAAAGTCTTTACAAACCTACACGCACACCGCTAAAGGCAGTAAATTCATTGCCTACGCGCGCAATATTTCCAGCGTTGAGACAGCTGAGAGTTATCTTAAAGAACTTAAACAAGAACACCCTAAGGCACGCCATCATTGCTATGCTTATCGTCTTGGCGAACAAGGCGAAAACAGCCGTATCAATGATGACGGCGAACCTTCAGGCACAGCAGGATTACCTATTTACAATCAAATCCAGTCTTTTGAGCTGAGCAATACCATTGTTGTGGTGGTGCGATATTTTGGCGGAACTTTACTGGGTGTTTCGGGATTGATTAAAGCCTATAAAGAAGCCACCCATGGGGCTTTGCTTAATGCGCCAACCAAACGTCTTATTCCAGCGCGCACGCTCTCTTTAAACATTGACTATCCTCATGTTAATGCCCTAATGCAAATTATTGAGCGCCATCGTCTTTTAATTGTGCATCAAGAGATGGGCATGCAATGCCACTACCGCCTACGCTATCCTCTAAGCTTAAAAGCCCAACTTGAACAAGAGCTTAACGCCATTGAAAGCCTTTCTCTTCTTAATTCAGACTAAATCATAAATAAATTTTTCTCTTATTCTTTCCCCATCACCGCTAACAAAAAATCTAAAATATAAAAAGCCATACCCTAAAGAGTATGGCTTAGCGTGGTCTTTATAGTTATGACAAACGCTTATTTTTTAGCAGGCTGGTCTTTAGCAGGCTGGTCTTTGGTTTCAACAACATTACCATAACCAGTATCATTAATTTTTTCAGCATCAACCTCCACTACTGTTTTAGTCACCACGCCAGCATCGGTTTTAGCTTTATCTGCACCAGCATCTTTTAATTCTACAAATTCAGTTGCAGGTTTGACTTGCTCCATCAAATCATTATTCCATTGCCCATCAACACGAATTTGAGCCAAAGCACCAAAATTAATTCCTTCAATTAGGTTGTGATTTAAATAAACATAGGTACCAGGTTGTTTAAAGGTATACATCGCCGCCCCTGCTGAACCTGCCGTAATATGCCATGTTTCTAGATCTTGTGCTGGACTATCCGCCAAGTTCCCGCGCTCCCAAACATACTCACCATGTCCACCAATCAAGTGTGGGAAACTACGGCGATTGGCTTGTGAGTGATAAATCATCACTGTTTCACCTACTTTAGACTGCATTGCATTATCACCTGTCAATTGCCCGACACTTTCGCCAAAGACAATATGTGTTGGGGTGAGCGTATCCATAACGACCTTATCATCAGCAAAAGAGGCAGCAGGATTGTCATAGCGCTTAAACTTGCCATTTTCATCTTTTGGAATGTAGTAATCTTGCTCGCCAATATAGAAAGCTTTGTCATAATGAAGCGCATTGCCATCTTTATCTTTCAAACCCTCTTTGGGCAATACTGTGATTGCGCCATTCATTCCGTGCACAACATGCCACGGAATCATCGCACCACCAGGCGCGCAATGATAAATAAACACACCTGGTTTAGTTGCCTTAAAGCGCAAAACCACTTCCTGACCTGGAGCAATCTCGGTTAACTGTCCACCCCCTAATGCACCTGTTGAGGCGTGGAAATCAATATTATGCACCAAAGAGTTATTAGAGGCATTTCTAAGCGTTAGCTCTACATAATCCCCTTCATGCACTACCATCATTGGACCTGGCACATGTCCATCAAAGGTAAATGCCCACATAAACACACCTGGCTCAACCTCAATCTCACGCTCTACAATCGTCATTTCCATTTCAACAATGCGAGGTTTCTCAGGCGCTTGCAAAGAGTGTTCAGGCACCGCTGGGGCGGGCAATAACTCTTGCTTAACCCGCTCTAAATGCGCAATATCAGCTTGTGTACCAACGGTATAACCATCTAGACCGCCTGTATGCGCTTGTGCAAAAATAGGCGCACTTATGCCCAAAACACCCACTAACGTTGATGCCAAAGCAACACCACGCACTGCCAAAGCCAACTGTAAAACATGATTTTTTCTTTTCATATCATTCTCCTTCGTGTGAATAAACATGCCTCTAACAAAAGAGATATTAAACATTTTTTATTAAAAGTGCAATAATTTTTTATAACATTTTAATAACAAGCATCATTACTACTGCCCATCCGAATAATTTTTGCTTGAGCAATGCCTTTTTAGCTCAATATCGGGCAGGCGCTTTTTCTCTTTTAAATCATAGCGAAACAGTTTAGAAGAGCGTGCTCTTGTTGCCAGCACCAGCTTACTATCGCCCGTCACCCAAATACTCCAAATATCCTCATCATTGCCAAAATGGAAATCCTCCCCCGCCTCAAGGTCATCAAGGGTCGAATCGTCAATGCCTCCACGCCACCAGCAATTAAATAATCATCTAGCCAGCCTGTTCTGACCTCTGTAACTGGAAAGCCTACATTTACTGTCTGAGGAACATCTGGCGTGTCTGACCAGCGATCATACACCACGACCTCACCACTTAAATCTGCAAAAACAACTCGCCTTGTTGCCCCATCCACATAAGGTTTAACCAGACGCCTATTGAGATGGCGCGAATCATATAATTCATGCACAGCCACCACTTCTGCTTGGTCAATATCATAAATAAAAGCCTTATCGCGTAATAGCTATTTACAGCCAAAATACCATCTTCAAAACTTGGCGCCCCACTGCCCAAACCATAATCATATCCCAAATTAATAGTTTCCCATTGTTGATTAGGGGCGCTAAAGCTATAGCGATAAATCAATGGCGTATTTTCCTGCATAATCCAAAACGTCTGGCTAAAAATACTAAATATCGTCTCAAAGCGCGTGTAAAGATTTTGAAAACGCCTTGGCAATACGGTGAGGGTTTCACTGTCGCGCGCATACATCCCCACCTGCTCTTCTAATACCACGGCAATATTGGGTGTATTAGGCACAAAACGCAAATCATAGACCGCTGCAGGCGTTTTTACCTTCTTAGTTTCCAACGTCTGCAAATCGACAATATAAAATGCCCAATTATCTTTATCGCTATAGGCTAGCAATGGTTCATCCGTACTAGAGGCAAACACTTTTGCTGCAACCTGCGTTCGCAAAAGCCCCACCTGTTCTCCCAAATCCACATCCACCACCGCGATACTTGGCAAGCCCGCATCAGCGATAAAGGCATATTGTGTTGGACTATTCCAAGACTGCGCGGACGATTGCGCGCGCACCACCCCCACAATCCCGAACAATAATGCACCCAGTGCCCATATTTTAATGATTTGTTTCATACGCTTGCATCGCCTGAGCAATTCGTTGAGTGAGCAACTCTGAGCCTGTTTGATAATCAAACACATCCACCAGATCTCGCGTCTTTGGAGCTAACAAATAAATATAAGTGCTGTGATAGACAATATACCCCTCAGGCAAATCAGGCGGGGTAACCTTTTTGCCTTCATAGCGATAACCATATGAAGCATTAAATTGTTTTACAACCGCATCAATCGCTTCTAAAGAACCCGTTAGCCCTATAATCCGTTTATCAAAAAATTGCACATATTGATTTAGGCGCTGCGCATCATCTCGTATGGGGTCAATCGTAATAAAAAGAGGCTGTAAGCGCTCAGGCTGTTCAAGCGTTGCCATGACATCTTTTAACTCAAACAACGTCGTTGGGCATACATCTGGACAGAATGTAAAACCAAATACCACCAACAAAAATTGGTCAGCGAAATCTTTTTGCGTAACCACCTGCCCATCAGCGCCCTCAAGTGTAAATTCATAGGATTTATTCTGCGCCTGCGCCTGCGCTAGTACAAACAACATCATCAACCCTAACATTAAACGTTGCATTGCTCGCATTACATCCTCCTTTTCTCAACACATAAAAAAATCCGCGACCAAACCAACTCAGCCGCGGAAACAGACTAACACACAGATAAATTAAGCCGATTCATCTGCCACATCCGCCTCGGTTGTTTCGGGCACATACGCCATATCTTTATGACGAAGTCCCAATACTACCTGAGCCGTAACCGCGAAGGCACCAACGATAAACACCACATCGCCAATGGTACGCAACCAACGCAAGGTAATCAAGATATCCGATTGCATCACCTCCTCACTACGCGCATACCAAAGCCCTTTGCTAATTGCGGCATAGGCTTGAATAACACCGTGCGGTAAAAGTGTAACAAACATCATCAACGCCAAACCTAAGTTGAGCGACCAAAACGCGGTTTTCATCAATTTATCGTTAAATTGCAACGTTGGCTTGATATAGCGCAACACCAGCAAAACAAAACCAAGCGATAAAAACCCATAGACACCGAATAAAGCGCCATGTGCATGGTTAGCCGTCGTATTCAATCCTTGAATATAGAATAATGAGATTGGGGGATTGATTAAAAAGCCAAACACACCCGCCCCTAACATATTCCAAAACGCCACCGCAATAAAACACATCAAAGGCCATTTTAAGCGCTTCATCCATGGTGCGCGTTTTTGTAACGACCAGTTTCATACGCCTCATAGCCCAAAATCACCAAAGGCACGACTTCAAGCGCTGAAAACATTGCGCCAAAAGCCATAATTGGCGTCGTAGTTCCTGAGAAATACAAATGGTGGAACGTTCCTGGTACGCCACCAACCATAAATAAAATGGCTGATAACAAACTTGCAACCGTTGCCGATTCACGCCCAACCAATCCTAAATTATAGAAAATAAACGCCAATGCCACTGTCGCAAACACTTCAAAGAAGCCTTCAACCCACAGATGCACAATCCACCAGCGCCAATATTCCATAATAGATAGATTAGTATGCTCTCCATAGAACAAACCAGAACCATAGAACAAACCAATTGCACCAATAGCAAGCGTAAGCAATACCAACAAATGATTATCCCCTGGTGCTTTTAAGGCTGCCCAAACGCCACGCAACATCAACACCAACCAGAAAATCAAACCAATATAAAGCGCCAACTGCCAAAAACGACCAAGCTCTACAAACTCATAGCCCTGATGTCCAAACCAGAAATTTAAACCATCAGGCATCCAGCCTTTAATTGCGGTGAACTGCCCCAAAAATGAGCCCGACACCACCACTAAAAGCGCAATAAACAACACATCGACACCTAGTTTTTGATAAGCAGGGTCTTTCCCCCCATTAATAATAGGCACTAAAAACAGACCAGCGGCTAAGAACGCCGTTGCAATCCAAAAAATAGCCGATTGAATATGCCAAGTTCTTGACAAACTGTAGGGCAACAACTGAGAGACATCTATGCCATAAAACTGTTGTCCTTCAATGGTATAGTGCGCGGTAAATCCTCCTAATAACACCTGCACACAAAACAGCGCCACCACAACAAATAAATACTTCCCTAGCGCACGCTGTGAAGGCGTTAAACGCACCAACGATAAAGGGTCTTTTTCTGGCGCTTGCACCACATCAGGCTCATGATTGCCATAAAACGACCAAATCCAAATAATAAAGCCAATTCCAAATAACAATAACACCACAGAAGCAACCGACCAAATCACATTCTCAGGCGTTGGCACATTATCAATCAACGGCTCATGCGGCCAGTTGTTTGTATAAGTAACCTCTAAATCTGGACGATTCGTAGAAGCCGCCCATGCCGACCAAAAGAAAAATCCCGCCATATCCGCGCGTTTCTCCGCGCTTGCTAAAGTATTTTCTTTCATCGCATAATGCTCACGGCGCTGTTGTAGCGTCGCATCATCCCCAAATAAACGCTGATAATACTGCGCAACCTCATCAATTGCCGCTAAGCGAGTCTCAGACAAGACCACCGTATCGCTTGCCTTGTCATAGGTATTTGTCCGAAAATCTTGCTTTGCTGCAAATTCCAGCGCATTTTGTTGCTCAGGCAAAAGTGCGTCATAAGATTGACCATATTGCGCCTGCGCTTGCAATTCAAGCCATGCCAACAATTCACGATGCAACCAATCCGCCGTCCAATCAGGGGCTTGATACGCGCCATGCCCCCACACACTCCCCACCGACATACCACCGATGGATTGCCAAGCGCTTTGACCCTTTAAAATACCCTCACGTGTTAGCACCACCTCACCTGAAGGTGATACAAACCGCTCTGGCACAGGTGGCGCTTCACGATAAACCTCACGTCCGTAATATCCCAACACTGTAAACGTTACAACCATTGTGGCGATTAACAGACCCCACAACCATTTATACGACTTCATTTTCTACTCCCGCAGTTATAAAACACCGCAACATAGTAAAAAATTAAGCCTATTTTTTCCTTGATATACATCAACCCAATGGCATTTTTATCCCCAATTTTGCAACACTCTAAACCTATAAGACATAAAAAAAGATGGGGCGAACCCCATCTTTTCCTTTCAAAAGCACTAAAACGCCACTAAACCTGTTTAAGCCTAAGGTCTGGCAAGTGTTTTCTGTTTCGTCATTTCTACATTAAAAATTGCATTATCTTGACCCAGCAACGACCCTGTAATCTCCGTTGCTTTCGGGCCAAAAAATCACCTTTTAACTCTTTATAGAATGTTTCCTTTGTTTTTAAAGAAGCTGGAGCATTATCTCCCCATGTAAAGTCGTTTTTATCAAAATAAACTTCCCCTCGTGCATCGGGAGCAAAGTTTTTCTCTGAAATATTTAAAACAGTTGCTGAATTCTCTAAATCTGATTGTTCATACCCTGAAAAGTCTTTTGCCGCGCTATTGACTAATTTTATTTGGTCAATCTTTCCTTTAATTTTCACATCATTACTATTGCCAAATTTCACATCCAACTGCATCTTAGCCGTTACATTACGTCCAATAACTTCACCATCATAGATAGCATTTAGATTCTTGGGTAAATCAGCATTCTTATTTGCAACTGAAATCGTTTTTTCACCTGCAATAGTAATGCCATCTTGTACTCTAGTTCCAATTCCAAAAACATTATCCTTTGTTGAATTAAGACCAAATAATGCCTCCAACTTTTTATTCTCAAAATCACTGGTCAGCACAGCTACAGAATAAGGCGCGCGGTAGGCTTTATATTTTCCAATTTTCACATCATTATTCCACCCCACCACATCTTTAACACTTCCATCAGAATTATACTGAGCCGCTTGACTATAAATATCTAGCTCAATATCGCCTTCTTTAAGTCCGTGCTTGGTCAATGCATCATTCAAATTATAATAATAAGGGAAAGTAGCTCCATTAAATTTATAAGGTTTGTCCAATATTTTAATGGCGTTAATGTAGGAACCAACACTTTTCAATCCTGCCGTAGAAACTTCAGAGGGCGCTTTAACATATAGCTCTTGTTGCGTTAGTTCTTTGCCAGTATCTGGATGAACCAGTTTTTTACTGTTACTATCATATTGAACTTTTTTATAAGACCCTGCAGCGTCTTTTACATATAAAAGGTCTTCTAATGTCTTATCAACATTTATATTAGAAAAGTTGCCATTTTCACGATAAGCAAATTGCTCTTCTAATTTTTCTTTATCAGCCCCTGTCGCGCCATTCCCTAGCTGGAATTGCCTAACTTTTGCAACAGTCGTACCGTCTGTTTTTTCAAAATTAACAGAAGGATTGAATGTAATCAGCTTTCTACTAACCAAATCCGACCAAAGTCCCGTAGTATGCTGTGAATTATATTCGATATTACTTAAGGCATGTCTATCTTTAGTTTCTTCTGGTGCTACAGGCATGAAGTTAGAATTTTTCTTTGGTGGTGTAGGTAGATTAGGTGCTGGAATACTAGGCGAAGGTTGTTGAGGTTGTTGAGGTTGTTGAGGTTGTTGAGGTTGTTGAGGTTGTTGAGGTTGTTGAGGTTGTTGTTCTTTCACTGGTGGATTGCTTGGCGGCACAAAATCATGATTTGCTGAACTGCCGCCACAAGCGGTTAATGCCAAAGCGCTAAAAATAGCAAGCGCAAGCGGTTGGTATCGTTTCATTTTAGAGCTCCAAAAAATTAAAGACCGATTAAAATTTATACAAAAAAATGTGCGCTATGAAAAATTTTGATTAAAGAATATTTATAATCAAGCGCGCGGCGCGGGCGCGAAATTTTATACGATTATTTTTAATCTGTAAATCATTATCGCTGATTCAATGATTGATTAGGCACAACCCAATTCCTGTATTAAATACCCGTTTCTAAAACCAAAAAGCACTCACAAAAAACCCAATCTTCCGCCAAAATATTTTTAACGCCGATTGGGTTTTGAAAAAAGAATAAACGCGATTATTTAGGCTTAGGGCTTCCCATGACAGTGGCGAACATTTTTCCTTGCGGTAAGCCTTGAATGGATTGAATGTCGCCTTTTTCATCAAAATAATAACTGCTTGGTGTGGCGAACAATCCTAATGAGCGCATCAGTTTGTTGTTTTCTTCTACCAATGCCGTTCCTTTTGCAACGAGTTCTTTATCAATTTTAATCCCTCCTTTACTATGGCGTTCGCGGTTAATGCCAAGCGCTTTTTCAGGGTCTTCACTGGCGAGAATTACCGCGGCTTTCTCCAAACTGCTAGGCGCTAAAATGCCTACAACAATATGGCGAAATTGGACTAATCCTGCATCAATCCATGGGCTGGCTTGGGTTCGAAAACGATGGCAATAGGGGCAATTGGGGTCTGTAAAAGTGTAGATGATTTGCTTGGCATCTGGCTGCCATCTAGCGTCCAATGTGCTGCTTCGAGTTTAGCAAGCGCATTTTGATTCATCGGTGCAATCACCATCTCTTCAATATAGCGCTCACTGATATTCTCACCTTTATCATTCATCATTGTGCCCAAAATAACGTGCTTTTTATCGGGGGTGAGATAAAACGAAATGGGCTGCCCAGCCACATGCCCCACATAACCCGTCAAATCATTAGGCGCTGAAAAAGTGCCTGAAATTTCTACGCCATCTGCAATTAGATTTTGTACCACCTTAGGCTCTTCTTGGGTTTGCGCGCTCACGCCTGTGGTGAATAAAAGCGCGAGCGTTAAAATTTTAGTTTGTTTCATAGGATTTCCTTAAATATTTATAATATAGGCAAGTGTTGTAAAAATTCTTCGGCGTTTAATTCGCCCACTACACGATTGCTACGCACTTCATTGCCCTGTGGGTCGAAAAATAAAATGGAGGGGGGCGCTAAAACACCCAAAGAAGACATCAGCACTTTTCCCGCTTCGTTATATTGCGTTACATCCGCTTGCAAGACCATCATATGCGATAGTCTTTCTGCACTTGCGGGTCGGTAAGTACTTTGGCTTCAAAAATTTTACAAGAAACACACCAATCGGCATAAAAATCAAGCATGCTCCATTTGCCTTCTGCTTGGGCTTTTTTAAGTTGTTGTTCTAACTCATCCATTGTATTGACGCGCACAAAACTTACCGCATTGGCATGAGCGGTTGGCGCACCAGTGGCGCTACTTTGCAAGACGCTTAAAGGCTGACGCAAAGACTGTCCTCCAGCTGCAGCGCCAATGAGCAATAACACACTCCAGATAATGCTTAACAGCGCGATAATAAATAAGCTATTTTTAAATAAATGTCTGCGCTCAGATAATGCTACCGCTTTCCCAGCGCCATGCTCAACATACACACTACGCGCTACACTCACGCCAAGAGCAAATAACCATACCCCCCAAAGCGCTAATTGTCCCGCAGGGTCAATTAATCGACTTACGAAGTAAACAGCTGTTGCCAAAAGGATAAATCCAAACACAGCTTTCACTTGGTTCATCCACAAACCAGGTTTGGGCAAAAATGCTGAACCCACGGTTACCATTAAAATCAGTGGCGTTCCCATCCCTAAACCAAGCGCAAGCAAAGCAGAACCGCCATAAACGGCATTGCCTGTATCAGCAATATAAATTAATGCCCCTGCCAACGGCGCGGTCATGCAAGGGCTTGCCAATAATGCCGACAAAATGCCCATCATCGCCGCACCAATCCAACTACCGCCTTTTTGTTTATTGCTGATTTTACTTAAGCGATTACGAATAAAAAGCGGGAGTTGTAATTCATACAATCCAAACATCGCCAAGGCTAATGCCACAAAAATTAAGGCTAAGGGGATAATAAAAGTGGGCTGTTGTAAAGTCGCTTGCACACTAGCGCCTGCCAATGCTGCCACCACGCCAATAAGTGCGTAGGTAATCGCCATCGCAAGCACAAAAGCTAAGGCAAGCACAAAAGCACGTTTATTGCGCGCTTGGCTGCCAACAATTACAGACGACAAAATCGGAATCATGGGCAATACGCACGGCGTAAAGGCTAGTAATAGTCCCAGTCCATAAAAAACAGCTAGATTAAGCGCAAAGCTATTATCAGCAAGTTGTCCAGCAAGGTGCTGGTCTTTTGCAACTGATTGCGCTTGGGGTAGGTGTTGAGGGGTCAAGTCTGTTTGTTGGGGGTTGGCCTCTTGCGATAAAGAATAATCAGGAGTAGAAGGCGCGGGGGGCATATCGCGCGCTTGTGTCGTTGTGTCAACATCATTTAAGGGAATATCTGCAATTGCAACGGTCGCGCTTTGAGGCGGATAACACAGCCCTGCCTGCGCACACCCCTGCCAATGGAGTTCTAATTGCTCAGCTTGTGCAGGGTCTATCGTTAGCAACGCTTGATGATAATACACCTCAGAATCGCCAAAAAATTCATCATGAATAATCGTTCCTTGCGGATACTCGACGCGCGCTAAAGGCTTATCGCCTTCAAACGTCATCCGCTTTCGATAAAGATAATAATCAGGCGCAATATCCCACTCTAATACAATTGTGCCATCGCTATTTTGCGATAATTGATAACTAAAAGCTTGCTCGGGGGGTAAGAAATCAGGCTCATTAAATGCCATTATCGCAGGCGATAACCACATCAAAAACACCATTAAAAAAAACACTTTAAGCGCTTGCCATAAAGCACCTTGCCGATACAAATAAGAGGGATAACACATACTCAAAACCTAAAAACAATCATCATAGAAAAACACATCATACCGCTGGCAAAAGTTATGAGAATTAAATAATCCTTAGCCAGCTCCAACCATTTAGCGCAATCAGCGCAAATACAACTAAAAATCCATTGCCAAAACAACGCATTTTGCTACGCACCTTAACTAAGAACGTAGCAATGCTCATCAAACAGCTGTTCATTTAGTAAGCGTTATTTACACAACAAACTCAAGACGATACCTGTGCGACTAATCACCGCATCGCATTGTTTATTTTCTCCAGAAGGATAATACGGCTCACACCAAGCGTTATCAATGGGTTGCGTTCCGATTAGACATTGGCGCAATGCCTTGCCTTCGCGCACAAAATTTAGCTTTCCAGATAATTTATTAAAGCTATTGCGTTTATCGCCCGTAGCGGTCAGCGCATTATTCGCGCTGATGGGGCTACCAGCTTGCAAATCAGGACTCACTGCTACAGCGCGCCCCTGTTCAGCCGCTTTAAAAGCTTGTTGCACTTGTTGTTTGCTTTCTAAGGCGGCTAATTCAGCAGCTTTCGCTTCTGCTTGCGCCTGTTTGGCTTGTTGCGCTTGGCGCTCTGCCTGTGCTTGCGCCTCTCTTGCTTGCTCGGTGCGACGCTCTGCCTGTTGTTGGGCAATAAGGGCTTGTTGTTGTGCTTGTTGTTGTGCTTGTTGTTGTGCTTGTTGTTGTGCTTGTTGTTGTGCTTGTTGTTGCGCTTGTTGTTGCGCTTGTTGTTGCGCAAGGGCTTGCGCTTCTCTGGCTTGCTGAGCTTGTTGCTCGGCTATTTTGCGCGCTTCTTGTGCTTTTGCTTGTGCCTCACGACGTGCGCGTTCGGCTTTTTGTTTTTCCTGCGCTTTACGTCTGGCGATTTCTTGTTGTTCAGCGGCTTTTTGTGCGGCTAAGCGTGCGGCGCGCTCGGCTTCACGGCGGGCGATTTGCTGTTTGGTCACTTCATTTTCTGCGCGCATGAGCTGATAGAGCAGTTGGTCATCAATATAGCCATAATCCGCGCGTGGCATGTTTCGCTCTTGACGAAAAGCAAGCATGGCGGTGCGTGTGTTATCGCCAATAATCCCATCGGCTTTACCTGCGTTATAGCCCAAATCGCCTAATACGGTTTGCATTTTTTTGGTGAGCTGGCGCTCAAAAAGGCTTAACCAATCTGCGCTAATTTCACCTGTTTGGGAGAGTTTATTGGCTTTTTGAAAGCTAAAAATGCCGTCTTTGGTGGCGTCGTTGTATTGCCCATCAATAACGCCAGCATCAAAAATTTAAAAACCGCAATCCTGTTTGAATGTATTTAAGCAATGAAACTGAATGGGTTTTATTCTGATAACCTTTGTCTTTAAGCCAAGCGAGGGTGTCTTTATCTGCACTTAACAGCGCTAAATCATAGCTGGCAAAACCGCGCTCATCTTCTTTGGGGAGGGTGCATTGCTGTGTATAGTTTTGAATGGTTTCAAGTTTGCCTTTTCTTAGCGCTGTAAAAATACTGCTCTGCGCTTCTTGGCAGTCTATGCTGTTTTGTGCAACAACCAAAGGGGATGGAAAGGCTATAAGAATAAGGAGGGGTAATAGAATTTTGCGTAAAGACATAGCGTGCATAAATCTCTCAGTTAAGATTGCCATGGAGTTAAAGCGTTGGGGTAGTGTTTGTGTAATAAAAAGGCTTGCAATGCCAAGAGCATGGTTACATTAGAAATCTCACCGCGCACCAACTGGCTAAACGCTTGTTGATAACTCACGCGACGCACCAAAATATCTTCCCCTTCTTCTAATAATCCTGTGTATTGCCCTACTTTTTTTGCATCTACACGGGCAAAAAATAAATGCGTCCGCCCAGAACTACCGCCTGGTGCATTAAAATAGGTTTCTACCAGCTCAAGCTCTAGCGCCTGCGTGCCAATTTCTTCTTGCAGTTCGCGTTGTATGCACTCTTGAGGGGTTTCGCCTTGTTTATCCATAAATCCCGCAACGATTTCTTGTTGCCAAGGATTTACGCCTGCCACCATCGCACCAATGCGAAATTGCTCAATAAATACAAATTCTTCCAACTCAGGGTCATAAGGCAACGCTGCGACAACATAACCACTAGCACCAGAACATTCGCGAACTACCTTGCCACTAAATCCTCCACGAAATAGCTCAAAATCAACTTCATAGCGCTTAAGTTTGAAAAATCCTTGATAGACATCATGCGCGTCTAACACTCGAAATTGATAGTGCATAAAGCCTCCCGTGCGTTCAATCGGTCATTAAAATCTTGGATTAGTCCCAATATAGCCGTAAGGATTAACAGGCGTACCTTGTTTGCGCGTTTCAAAATGCAACGCTGGTTGATTGCGAGAATTAACGCCCATTGTGCCAATGACTTGCCCCCGCTTAACACGCTGTCCTTCTCTGACAGTTGCGTTGTCTAAATAACCATAAGCAGACAGCACTTTATGAGAATGGCTAATAATCACCATTCGTCCATACCCAGAAATGCCCGTGCCTGTATAGACCACCGTGCCATCATTTACCGCCATAACCGTCTGTCCTCGTTGCCCTGCTATTCTTAGATTGCGATGCCCTGGGGTTTGCGTGCTATAGCCTGAAATAACTTGCCCACGTGTTGGCCAAATCCAACCCGCCTGACCAGTGGTTGTAACTTGTGGCGCAACAACAGGAATACGACGTACGCCAACAGGCGGTTTCATACGCAATTGATGACCTGCCAAAATATAATCTGGATTGCTTAAATTATTCCAGCTTGCCAATTCATGCATATCCAAACCATAGCGCCAAGCAATGCCAAAAAGCGTATCGCCTTTTTTTATCAGATAATAATCACTAGGGGTGAGCGCTCCGCGCGCACCGTGTAATTGTTCGGCAGTGAGCTCATTTTCATTGCCAAAAAACTGACGTCCGCTACTACAAGCGCTTAACAGCACCACCGCTGACAAGCCAAGCAACCAAGCGCTAAGACTTGTTGTTTTAGATTGTTTTGGCATTAAAGCTCCTTTAACCAAGTTTGCATCTCCTCTAATTTAGACTGATGTGTTAAATCAAATTGCAAAGGCGTTATTGATACATAACCCTGCGCCAGCGCATCAAAATCCGTTGCCTGTGATGAACTTTTCGCCTGACCCGCCACATCAAACCAATACATCACCTGACCGCGTGGATTTTCTACCGTAACCAATGCATTAGACGGCTCACGCCGCCCCAACACCGTCAATCGTCGCCCTTTTATCTGCTCATAAGGTAAATCAGGAATATTAACATTTAATAGCGTATTCTCTGGCAAAGGTTTTTTTTGAATATCCAATAATAACTGCTTGACCACCTCAACCGAACTCTGCCAATGTTTTGGCGCATGTGAAACATTAGACACCGCCAACGCTGGCAATCCCAACTGCATCCCCTCAAATGCCGCTGCCACCGTTCCCGAATAAATCACATCATCGCCTAAATTCGCACCGCGATTAATCCCACTAATCACCATATCAGGCAACGTTTCAAAATACCCCGAAAGCGCCACCTTAACACAATCTGCTGGCGTCCCATCTACACTATAAATCTGTGCATCGTGTGCATAAACATTAAGCGGACGCGCCAGCGTCAATGAATGACTCGCGCCACTACAATCACGGTCAGGCGCCATCACCACCACCCGCTTAACTGTGTTTGCCAAAGCATCAGCTAATAACCGCAATCCAGCGGATAAATAGCCATCATCATTTGATAATAATACAAACATCTTTTGCACCTATAAGCGCCCAATATTTTCAGAAGCTTAGATTTTAAAAGTTAAATAGCGCGCCATCATACCACCATCTTTTTTAACATAAGGTTAACAATAAGTTTAATAAAAAAAGCTCAACCCAAAGCCAACCCATCAAGCCAAGACCCATAAAGTTTGCTATGCTAGCGCCCTTTTCTCAACCCTAAATCACATTATGAAACCAATCGCTTTACTTATCCTGACCAACCTAGGCGTTATGGCGGTACTCGCCCTAATTTTGAAAATTTTTGGAATAGACCACATGCTCGCCCAAAACGGCGTGAACCACACTGGCTTTTTGCTCTTTGCTTGCATCTACGGCTTTGCAGGGTCTTTTATCTCTTTAATGATGTCAAAAAGCCTTGCCAAAACCCAAATGAATGTCCAAATCATCACCCAACCCAGCAACGCCACCGAACGCTGGTTGGTTGAAACCATCACCCAACAAGCCCAACGCAGCGGTATCACCCCTCCTGAAGTCGGCATATTTAACCATCCAGCTCCCAATGCCTTTGCCACAGGCGCTAACAAAAATAATGCCCTTATTGCCGTAAGCACAGGTCTATTAACCCTAATGGATAAAAACGAAGTCGAAGCCGTACTCGGGCATGAAATGGCGCATGTTACCAATGGCGATATGGTTACCTCCGCCCTCATTCAAGGCACCATCAACGCCTTTGTGCTTGTTTTTGCGCGCATCATCAGCCTTATTCTTTCCAGAAACAACAACAACCGCGGTCATAACGGCAGTTTTTTTCTCATCTACATGCTCATGCAAACCGTCCTTGGTTTTTTAGGCTCTCTCGTCGTCCTTTGGCATTCTCGCCAGCGCGAATACAAAGCCGATGCTGGTGGCGCCTACCATGCCGGCAAAGCCAATATGATTGCCGCCCTACAAAAACTCCAACACCACAGCGAACAAAGCCAACACAGCGCCTTATCCAAAGAGTTTCAAGCATTTGGCATCGTAGCGCTGGCAGGATTATTAGCCACCCATCCTCCCATTGCAAAGCGCATCGCCAGCTTACAAGCCCTTCCCAACAACCCAAACCCTTAAAATCCCATGCTTGAACTAAGCGATATCACCCTATCCCGAGGCGCCAAAACCCTCCTCACCCACGCCAACGCCCGCGTTCACGACGGACAGTGCATTGGTCTTATCGGGCGCAACGGCGCAGGAAAATCCACCCTTCTTGCTCTTATCCGTGGAGAAATTGATAGCGACCAAGGGCAACTACTAAAACCAGAGCATTGGCATATTGCAAGCGTTGCACAAGAAACGCCCGCACTGGATATACCCGCGCTAGACTACGTTTTACAAGGACACACCCCCTATCAACGCGCCCTTAAAGCACTAGAGCAAGCCCAAGACAGCCAAGATGGCTTACAAATTGCCAAAGCGCATGACCTATTTGCGCAAGCTGATGGCTACGCTCTCCCTGCCCAAGCAGGCGCTCTACTCAACGGATTAGGATTTCATCACACCGCCCATCAACACCCCGTGCGCGAATTCTCAGGGGGTTGGCGCATGCGCCTAAATCTTGCACAAGCGCTCATCGCCCCAGCAGACATCCTCCTACTCGACGAACCCACCAACCATCTGGATTTAGACGCAGTTTTTTGGTTACAAGATTTTTTGCGCCACCACCGCGCCACCAAAATCATCATCGCGCACGACCGCGATTTTCTCGACAGCCTCTGTGAGCAAATCTGGCACATCGACCAACAACAACTCACCCCCTACAGCGGAAACTACAGCAGCTTTGTTCGCCAACACCACGAACAACGCCAACAAGCCAGCGCGACAGCACAAAAAGAAGCCCAACGACGCGCCCACCTACAAAGCTACATTGACCGCTTTCGCGCCCAAGCCAGCAAAGCCAAACAAGCGCAAAGTCGCATCAAAGCATTAGAAAAACTTAGCCACACCCCACCCCCAACCACAGAACAGCAATACCGCCTACAATTTAGCCCTGCCACAGCCACCCCCTACAGCCTCATCCGCTTAGACAAAGTCGACCTCGGCTACAGCGCCAGCGCCCCCCTACTCACCCACATCACCCTAGAACTCACCCAACACAGCCGCATAGGACTACTAGGGCGCAACGGCGCAGGAAAATCCACCCTCATGAAACATCTTGCGCAACAACTACCTGCACTCAACGGAGAGCACACCCTCCATCCCAACACCCGCATCGGCTACTTTACCCAACACCAACTCGACACCCTAGACCCCAACAGCACCGCCCTCGCACATCTCACAACCCTACGCATCGATTTAAACGAACAAGCCAAACGCGATTTTCTTGGTGGTTATGGATTTAAAGGAGATGACGTCGAACAACCCATTTATCGATTCTCAGGCGGAGAAAAAGCCCGCCTCGCGCTTGCCCTCATTGTCGCCCAACAGCCCAACCTCCTCCTCCTTGACGAACCCACCAACCACCTAGACATAGGCATGCGCGACGCCCTAACCGAAGCCCTACAAAGTTTTGACGGCGCAACCGTGCTCATCTCTCACGACCGCAACCTCCTGCGCGCCAGTTGCGACCAATTCCTCCTCATCGCCAACGGCAAAGTCCAACCCTTTGAGGACGACCTCGACGGCTACCATCAATATCTGCGCCAACAACACAATCCCCCCACCAACCCCAATACACCCCCACCCCATCAACAACGCGACAAAAAACGTCAACAAGCCGAACAACGCCGCCAACTACAACCCCTCAAAAAAGCCCTACAACAAGCAGAAAAACAAGTTGAAACCCTACAGCAACAGCTCAACGAACTAGAACAAATCCTAAGCCAAACCGAACTCTACCAAGAACAGCACAAACCCACCCTCCTCCAACATCTCGCCAGCCAAACCCAGCTCAAACAATCCCTTGAACAAGCCGAACAACGCTGGCTAGATGCAGCCCAAGCGCTCGAACACGCCGAACAACAACCCTAACCCACCCAAAAAATCAAACGCCTAAAAAAACGCCCTACCACCGCGTAAAAATATGGCGATAAGCAGAAAATACCCAAGCGCCCATTAACGGCTGAACCACCAGCAACAGCAACAATAACAACAACACCTGCAACCACGGCAACACCAACCCCAAAACTGCCGCAAGCACAGCCCCAACAATCACCGCCCCCAATATCAACACAAACAACAGCGATAATCCCGCCCAATTGCGCCACGTGCCCTGCCAATTTCTTTGCACATGCCCCCATAACGAACGCTCATCAAACTCCACCAACATCGGCAAAACCGCCCAAGTTAACGTCGTAAACACCACCCAATAAAGCGCACTTAAAATCATCAAGCGTTGCAACTGCACCGCATCCACCCTTACCCCCTCTGAGAGCATCACTATCTCCCCCACCCACAGCGCCTGCGCCCATTGCAAACACACATTAAATCCACACACCAGCGCCACCAAACGCCATACCTGACGATGCTTAAATTGCAACAACAACCAATACGCATCCGCCATCACCACCTTCTCACCGCGCGCCACTCGCGCCATCGAACGATACAACCCCGCCTGCACCGACAAAAGCACCCAACTCACCCCCAGCAATGACAACAACTGCGCCAGCCAAGAAAGCAACGCCACCTGAGACAACCCCCCAGACAGCCCCCTAAAAACCAACACCCCCACCATAAGCAACAAAATCGATGCCAGCATATACAACAGCCACTCCCCAGCCCTACGTACAAACAACTGCCAACCATCTTTAAACCACACCCACGCCTCCGCCGTCTGGCGCTTTTCAGGCACCTCCAACAACCATAATTGCTTTTGCATCACACCCTCCATTTTAAAAAAATAACCATCAACCCCATTTTGCGCCCGCCTCATTCCCCCAACCAGCAAAACAATCAGCCAACACCCCACAAATTATGCGCAAAAAAGCCTTATTGTAAGGTAAAATGCGCCTTCCTATAGCCTAAATCCTTACGCCTGTAATGTTAAGAACCCTCTGCCTACTATTGATTGCCTTATTTTTCGCCCCGTTATGGGCGCAAAACACCCCTGAAAACATAAGTGCTGGCGACGTCCCAGGCATCAGCCAACTCAATGAACTGAAAGACCAAGTCTATAAACTCAAAGAACAAAACAAACAAAAAGCCATCCAAGTTGAAAGCCTCACCAATACAATCAATACCCCGCTATCCTTTGAACGCAGCATAAAAGAAGAAGAACTCAGCCAAGCCTACATCGAACTCGAACAAGCGCGCCTACAAGTCGACAACCTACAAAACGAACTCAGCAATCTAGAACAAAACCTACAAAATACAAAAAAACGCAACAACGACCTCAACAGCCTACTACAAAAACAATCCAACCCCCTTTCAGATAGCCCCGACAATCAAGAGCGCGACCTCATCCACACCCGTCAACTGCTTGAGCGCAATCAAACCTTTGAACAAATCCTAAGCGAACAAAAAGAACTCCTAAGCAACGCGCTCTTACTCGCCGAACGCCAGCGCGCACTACTTGAAACACGCTACCGTCGCTATAACGAACGCTACCTTGAACTACAAGATAACAACCCCGACCAATTGCTAAATAACAAAGTGCGCGACCGCGTCGCACTCCTAGAACAAACCCGCGAACAACTCTCCAACAAAATCACTCGTGCCAATCTGGACCGCCTGACCCGCCTAGACCTCAACATTGAACTTGCCATGGTAATTAAACAACTGTTTTTAAACAGCATTTGGCAAGACTATCTCAGCATTGAACGCCGTCTACAAGATTTGCAGTTTGTTGATTTTAGTAGCGTTTCCCTTAGTCGCATCGAAAACGTGCAAAACGAAATCAACCTCTATCACGAACGCATCACCAATATGGCAGAACAACTGCAAAGAAACTTCTCCCTCATCACCGAACAATATTCACTGTACAAACTCCAGCGCACCAACATCCCCCAACCTATCGAAACGCGCTACAAAGAAATGACCAACCGCTACCAAAGCGTTATTAACTCACTAGAAAACGCCAATTTAAGCATTGAAATCATCAGCGAACAAATCAACCAACAATTCACCCTGATGTCTAAAAACCACCTCACCAAACACTACAACTTCCTAAAAGAAATCAACGACATCTCCGCACTAGGCAAAGAGCTCATCACCGCCAGCAGCCTTTTTGTTGGACAATATCTAGTTGCCATCAACACTTTTTATCAACAACTACAAAAATTTAGCACCCATCGCTGGCTGGTGTTTGGCGGATTATCTTTTCTGATAATTATTATTGTCGCCATCTTAACTGGACACATGAACTATCTCGTGCGGCGCAAACGCAAAATCAAACGCCTCCCCTTCGCCACGCGCCTATTACTATTTATCCTTGGCATGCTCAAATACAACCTCCCCTACATTGGCTTTTATGCCTTGTTTGGCTTGCTTTAACCTTCACCCAACTCACCTCCCCCAGCTACGAACTCCTCCTCTTACCCCCTGTTATACTGCTAATGATTTGCATCCCTTATTTTTCTGCCACCATCCTCATTAACACCGAACTCCTCAAAACCGCCGACGACCGCCGCATCGTCCGCCCGATTATTTTTATTTCCACCATGGGCAGTATTTTGTTTGCACTGGTTATCATGGCACAAATGACCCTTGACGACAGCAACACCATTAATGTCTTTCGCTGGTTATTCGGACTCTACATCCTCGCCATCAGCTGGCCATTTGCGCAAATGCTCAAACGCTCCATTGACTATTTAGATGAATACTACCAAGACTTCCTAAGCTATCGTATTTTGCGCATTGTCATCGCCATCTTACCGCTATCCACCGCAATTTTTGGCATAGCCAGCGTATCAGGCTATTTGAATTTTGCTTGGGTAAGCACGCGTTATATTCTTTATTTTGTTCTCTTTGCGATTTTATGGGTCAGCATCATCGCCTTACTAAAAGATGCCTCCCTATGGGCAAAACGCTACGCCCTACAAAACACCCAAAATGGATTATTTTGGGCGCAAGACGTCATCACCCCCTACATACCGTATTGCGCTACGGCAGCCTCTTCATTCTCGCCACCCTACTTTTTAAACTCTATAACTGGAACGACAAAACCCCCTTCATTCAAGACGCCCTCAACATCCTCAACACCCCACTCTTTCAAGGCAAAGAAGAAAGCCAATTCACACTACGCAACATCCTCCTTATGGGATTATTATTTTATTTTGTCTTTCGCATTGGCGGTTGGATTCGTTCTTTTAGCTACCGCTGGATTTATAGCAAAGTATTAGACCTAGGCATTCGCAACTCCCTAGCGGTTTTTAGCCAATACGCCGTAGTAACCATAGGATTTTTACTTGCTTTACGTGTTATCGGACTTGACCTCACCGCCTTCACCGTCTTTGCAGGGGCATTAGGTGTAGGGATTGGTTTTGGCATGCAAAACATCGCCAACAACTTCATCAGCGGCATCTTACTACTCATAGAGCGCCCTCTTAGAAACGGCGACATCATCTCCGTTGGCAATTACTTTGGCACCGTCGAACGCATCGGCATGCGCTCTTTAACCATGACCACCTTTGACAACGAAGCCCTCATCCTCCCCAACTCCGACTTCGTCACCTCCGCCTTTATCAACTGGACGCATACCGACCAAGTCGTGCGCCTAAGCCTTTATTTAGATCTCGACTACAGCCATAATCCAGCGGAAGTCACCCGTCTACTCAATCAAACCATGCAACGCCTACTTGAAGAAGACAAAATCATCTCCGAAGGAGAACTCATCTCCGCCGTCTACGCCCATGAATACAGCGACCGTGGCACCACCTACCGCATCATCTTTTACCTAGACATCGACAAACACGGCTACATCGACACCCGCGACATCGTCATCGCCGCCATCTGGCAAGCCTGCTATGACAACAACCTACAAATCGCCTACCCCAAACGCGACCTATTTTTCCCAAGCAGTCCACAACAGCTGGGACAACTCATGCAAAATCATCCACAAGCACGCCCCAACCTACTAGATAAACTCGACTAATGCATAAACGAACGCAACGCCGTAAGCAACATCTGCACCCCAATAGAGATTAAAATCATCCCCATCAACCGCTCAATCGCCTTCAACCCACGATGCCCCAAAATACGATACAACTGAGGGGCAACCAACATCACCACCGCCCCAATCCCCCAAGCCGTCAACGTCGCCAAAACCAACGCATCATCTGCCCTGGTTGACGCTCCACCAACAAAATCAACGTCGCCAACAACGAAGGACCTGCAATCAGCGGAATAGCCAACGGCACAATCAACGGCTCCCCATCCTCCACCTCATCCCCCATCACCCCACCGCGCGAAGGAAAAATCATCCGCACCGCAATAATCATCAACACCAACGCCCCAGCAATCCCCACCGCCTCACGCGACAACCCCAAACCCTTCAGAATATGCGGGCCTGCAAACAAAAAACACAACATCACCACCAAAGCAATGCACAACTCCCGCACCAACACCTTATAGCGCCGATGCTCCGGCACATTTGCCAACACCGACAAAAACACCGGTATATTCCCCAAAGGGTCAATAATTAACAACAACGTCACAACCACTGCAAAAAAATCCATACCATCCCTCAACAAAACTTATACATATTAAAAAGCGTTAAAGCGCGCATTGTACGGAAAACCCCGCCAAGGCAAAACCCCCAAAAACCGCACATCACCCATCACCCATCACCCATCACCCATCACCCATCACCCATCACCCATCACCCATCACCCATCACCCATCACCC
>NZ_LXHZ01000015.1 GCF_001888055.1 Rappaport israeli | reverse complement strand
GAAATTAAATTTTTGGTTTACTGTTTAAAATGCTCCATAAATTACGTTTTTTTGTGATATCTCCACTTAAAAACTGTCGGATTTCTGGGTCATTTAGTTTATTAGCAAAGTTTAGTTCTAGGACTTGCCGATGATTTTGTGCCAATTGCATTTGTCCAAGTTCGCTATAGGCTCTAGTGATTAGAGCAAGTGCATAGGGGGTGCTTGGGGTATTGACGTAGCGCTCTAATATGTTTTGTGCACGATTGATTGCAGCAACGTAAGCGCCTCGCCGCATATAGTAACTAGCAATTTCTAATTCATGTTGCGCCATTAGGTTTTTAAGATACAGCATGCGATAGCGCGCATCTTCGCTGTATTCGCTTTTAGGAAAATGTGTGACCAGTTGCTCGAAATAATCAAAAGCAGCTTTTAAGGATTGAATGTCCGTTTGTGCTAGATTTGCAGGATTTAGGCGGTCATAAATACTGATATCTTTTTCATATGCAATAACGCCACGCATATAATAGGCATAATCAACATATGGATGCTGTGGGAATGCCTTAATAAAGTTGTTTATTTCTGCCAATGCTTTTTCATTTTCGCCTTCGCGGTAGTAGGCATAGGCTAGGTTGAGTTGGCTTTGTTGTGCGAGTTGTCCTGTGGGGTAGCGTCCGAGTAGTTTGGTGTAGTAATCAATGGCATCTTGATAACCATAGTTATTTAATTCATCTTGTCCTGCTTGATAAAGTTGTTGGGCACTCCAGTCAACGGTATGGTCTTGCTTTACATATGAACAAGCGACCAATACACTGCTCACACAAATCAGACTGATGGTTTTATACAGATGCTGCATAGCAAACTCCGATTTTAAAAATTGTATTATAGAACATAAAACATGCTAACAAACAAACCCCATTGTACAGATAATAATGATTTTACGGTGAATTTAACGGTGCCACTTGAATATCATGGTTGGCGCTTAGATCAATTTTTGGCGCATCAATTTACTGATTATTCACGCGGGCAATGGCAGCAAGCTATTCAATCTGGCGAGATTTTGCTCAACCAAAAACCTGCCAAGAATAAATCTAATCTTAGTGTGGGGGATTATATTTCTGGGACTTTAAGCGTATGTGAGCATACAAAAAATGACGCACAAAATATCGCATTAAATGTATTGCATGCTGATAAATCAATTATTGTCATTGACAAGCCCGCGGGATTAGTGGTTCATCCTGCAGCGGGTAATCGTGATGGTACACTTTTAAATGCGTTACTTTTTCATTTTCCTGAACTTGCAAACCTACCGCGCGCGGGCATTGTGCATCGTTTAGACAAAGAAACTTCTGGTGTAATGGTCGTTGCCAGAACGCCTAAAGCGCATACGCATTTGGTACAACAATTGCAAACGCGCACCATGGGCAGAACTTATCTAGCACTGGTTTATCGCTATGTTACGGCAGGAGATAGTATTGACCTTCCGATTGGACGACATCCTAAGGAGCGCGTTCGTATGAGCGTGCGTAAAGATGGCAAACCTGCCATTACCCATTATCGGATAGAAGAGCGCTTTTCAGACATTACTTTATTACGCGTACAGCTAGAAACAGGACGCACGCACCAAATCCGCGTCCATCTTTCATATTTAAATCATCCCTTAGTTGGCGACAGCGTTTATGGTCATAATCCTGTTTTGCCCAAAGGATTAAGCGATGAGATTCGCGAGGCTTTGCTCACCTTCCCCCGTCAAGCGCTTCATGCCACCGAACTTAGGCTCATTCATCCTCACAGCACACAACCTTGTCAATACCATAGCCCACTACCCGAAGATATGACCGCCCTACTTCAACATCTACGCCAACACCGCGCCAATACACCATAAAAATAAATGTTAGTTTTTATAATCAACCATAGTAGTAGCTGATTTCACAAACTTTTTTCACTATAAAACCAAAATATATTTAAATTCTAACAATCAGAATAATACTCATCCGCCCTCTTATCAAACTGCTCATGCGCCTTAATTTTTTCTCGCGCCTGCATTGGAATTTTTTGCGGCTTATGCGTTTGGCTATCCACCCAAACCATCGTTGCTGTTGCTTGGGCGCATAGCTCACCCTCACACTCAATCATCGCCTGCATTTTCAGGCTACTACTCCCTAAATCCAACACACGTGTATGCACCACAATTGTTGCTGGATACACCAATGCGCGTTTAAATTGACACTCTATCGCTGCCAATACAATGGTTGGAATAACCCCATCCTCACATAAATTTAACGCCTCAAAATAGCGAAAGCGCGCCATCTCAAAATAACGAAAAAACACCGTATTATTAACATGCCCATAGGCATCCATATCTCCCCAACGAACCTCTATAGTTGTTTGATGCGCATACATTTTTTAAATCCTTTTTTTTCTACTAACCTGATTCAATCTAAATTAACCCATAACCTCTAGCGATAATCTCCTCTCGTTATAGCATCAAGGGCTATATTTGATACGATTGCCCCGATTTTTACATTCAACACTAGGAAAACCTATGAATTTGCATGAATATCAAGCAAAAGCGCTGTTTAGCGAGTATGGCGTCAGCGTACCGCGCAGTATTTTAGCGCAAACCGTCGAAGAAGCCGAACAAGCGGCAGAGAAATTAGGGGGCAATGTTTGGGTTGTCAAAGCACAAGTCCATGCTGGTGGACGTGGCAAAGCAGGTGGCGTTAAAGTTGCCAAATCACTAGATGAGGTAAAAACCCACGCCCAAGCCATGATTGGCAGTACACTACAAACTAAACAAACTGGCGATACCAAACTACCCATCAATGCCGTTCTTATTGAAGAAGGTCTTGATATTGCTAATGAATTATATGTTTGCGCCTTGGTTGACCGTGCAACCAAAAGCGTTTCTTTTATCGCCTCAGCAGAAGGCGGTATGGATATTGAAGAAGTGGCAGAATCTACTCCTGAAAAGATTTTCAATATTAGCGTTGACCCCGCTGCAGGCTACTCCTCTTATATCGGACGTCGCTTAGGTTTTGCTATGGGACTTGAAAAAGCGCAAATCAATCAGCTTGCACAATTGCTCGAAGGCTTATATCAATTATTCATTGAAAAAGACCTTGCCATGATTGAAATCAATCCTTTAATTGTCACGGGTGAGGGCAATTTACTCGCTTTAGACGCCAAAATTGGCGTAGATGATAACGCGCTTTATCGCCACAAAGACCTTGCACAAATGCGCGACCCAAGCCAAGAAGATGAACGCGAAAATAAAGCCGCTGAACTTGAACTAAACTATGTTGCGCTAGAGGGCAATATTGGCTGTATGGTTAATGGTGCAGGACTTGCCATGGCAACAATGGATATCGTTAAACTTCATGGCGGACAACCTGCAAACTTCCTTGATGTGGGCGGGGGCGCAACATCTGAGCGCGTCAAACAGGCATTTAAACTTATTTTAAGTTCTGAAGAGGTTAAATCCATTTTGGTCAATATTTTTGGGGGCATCGTGCGCTGTGATTTAATCGCCGAAGGCATTATTAGCGCTGCTAAGGAAATGGAGTTAGGTGTTCCTGTCGTTGTGCGCTTACAAGGCACAAATGTTGAACTTGGACGCAAAATGCTAAACGATAGCGGTTTAAACATTACCGCTGCAGACGATTTAACCGACGCCGCCAAAAAAGCGGTTGCCGCCGCACAGTAAGAGGTTTTTATGAGTATCTATATCAATAAAAATACCAAAGTTATCACCCAAGCTTTACTGGCTCACAGGGGACATTCCACTCTGAGCAAGCCATCGCCTACGGCACTAACCTTGTCGGTGGTATCACGCCAAACAAAGGCGGACAAACCCATCTAGAGCGCCCAGTATTTAACAACTGCTATGAAGCCGTTAGTGAAACTGGCGCAGATGCTTCCATGATTTTCGTCCCCCCACCCTTTGCAGCTGATGCCATTTTAGAAGCAGCTGATGCAGGGATAAAAGTGATTGCTTGTATTACAGAAGGCATTCCCGTTTTGGATATGATGCGCGTTAAAGCCGCGCTAAAAGGGAGCGATGTGCGCCTTATTGGACCCAATTGCCCAGGTGTGATTACTGTTGGGGAATGCAAAATGGGCATTATGCCTGGACATATCCATCAAAAAGGGAGCGTTGGCATTGTGTCGCGCTCAGGCACACTCACCTATGAAGCAGTACACCAAACCACGCAAACGGGTCTTGGACAATCAACCAGTGTTGGCATTGGTGGCGACCCTATAAACGGCACCAGTTTTGTTGATGTTCTTGCTGCATTTGAGCAAGATGAACAAACCAAAGGCATCATTATGGTCGGTGAAATCGGTGGCAGTGCTGAAGAAGAGGCTGCTGATTACATCAAAGCGCATGTGACCAAACCCGTCGTAGCTTATATTGCTGGCGTAACCGCGCCTCCAGGAAAACGTATGGGACATGCAGGCGCGATTATTTCTGGTGGCAAAGGAACAGCGGAAGATAAATTCCGCGCTTTAGAAGCTGCTGGTGTAACCACCGTGCGCTCTCCTGCTGATATGGGCGCTACCTTAAAACAACTCATGCAAGCTTAAGATAAATAATCCTACGCATAAAAGTCCTAATATTTAGGACTTTTATTTTATCTAACTCATGGTCAATACAATGCAACACAATAAAACCCTAAACGTCGCCCTAGTCGCCCATGATGCGCTCAAACCCGCCATGACCGACTGGGCAAAACGCCACCAACAATGGCTAAAAAACTGTCAAATTTATACCACTGGCACCACCGGAGAACACATTCAAGCCCAAACCGATCTACAAGTAACCCGACTTTTATCTGGTCCTTTAGGCGGCGACCAACAAATTGGCGCCATGATTGCCGAAAGGCGCCTCGACCTACTGATATTCTTTTTTGACCCCCTTTACGCCGCCCCGCATGATGTAGACGTTAAAGCGCTCATTCGCATTGCTGCTGTTGCACAAATTGCTCTTGCCACCAACGAGCGCACCGCCGAACTCCTTATTCAAGCTCTAAGCCAAACCACCCAACCCAATGATTAAATCCATTATCATCAGAGCGATATTAATTATTCTTGCGCTGATTTCAGCCAACGTTTTATGGAATCAAAATCGCCTTTATGCTCTTAGCCTACAGCGCATCGACCCAGTGCCTGAAGCCCAGCGACTTGTCGAGGAAAAGCGTTATGCCGAAGCCGCGGATTATCTAGAATTTTTTCTAGAACTTGACTACATGCAAAACAATCTTACCGCGCAAACCCTCTACCAAGACATTAGCGCCGAACGCCAACGCTGGCTTTATCAACTAGGTAAAGTTAAAGAAGGTCTATTTTCAGGGCAAAGCGATGAAAATATTGGGCGCGTGGTTGGTGTTGCCACTGATTTTTTACTCATAGGCGATATCCGAGACCTTGCGCAAGAAGGAATCCATCTAGCCAAAGGTGAAGAAGTTGATGAAGTGCTCGTTGCCTTAGCCTCTCTTGGCGCACTCGCCAGTGGCGCACAATTAGCCAGTGGTGCTGCCAGCGTAAGCAGTGCAGGCGCTGCTGCGCCCTCTTTTGTCAGCGCAACTATGGCAAAAAGTAGCCTCATCACCTTAAAAGCACTCCGCAAATTAGGAAAAATGCCCAAATGGCTCACGCACACTCTAATAGATGCTGCAAAAAAAGGCAAAAAAACCAAAAGTATAGATACCCTTAGCTCGCTACTTGGCGACGTTTCCTCACTGGCTAAAGTTCGTGGCGGTGCAGAACTTCTCGCGCACACCACAGACGCACAATCCCTTGCCACAATGGCAAGATTTTCCAAGCAATTTGAAAGACACGCCGCCAGTATCTATCGCATTGGCGGTGATCTTGCTGTAAAAAGCTCAAAACATATCTCCCCTAAAAATCATGCCTTATACAAAGAAGCCGTCAGCTTTGGCGAAAAAGGCATGCGTATTTTTGATAAAGTTGGAGCGGATAATTTTGCCAAAATCGCTTTATTCACTCATGCGGGTAAAGTTTTTTATAAAGGCGCCTTCCCCGAACTAATCATTGACACCCTCCTCAATAAATTCCCACGCATCCTTCTTTGGTTATTCATCATTTTAGGCTTTTTCGCCTGTCTTCCTAATCGTCGACTATACCAACGACTAAAACCCCACATCCAAGCAAAATTAAAATCCCACAAAATACCTTTTCCCCACTAAATCATATGGCTTAACCCTAGCAGGTTAAGCTACAACAATGCCCACACAAAAATTTCCCATAGCGCATTAGACAAATGCGTAAGTATCATTATCATAAGCGCCTTTTTTCCCCAATCAATCCTGATAAAAGAAGGACCAAACCATGCTAAAAGCCCTACACCACCATAAAATTTTATTTTTCAGCATTAGTTTAATGATGATTGGAACAGGTTTACAAAACACCCTCATCGCCCTACGTGGTCAAGCCGAAGGTTTTTCACAAACCGAACTTGGCTTTATCATGGCAAGCTTCTTTATTGGATTTTTAATCAGCGCCTTAACCGCTGGACGCTACATTGCTAGCGTTGGACATATCCGCGTTTTTGCAGCCCTCTCAGCGCTATGTTCAGTCACCATCTTATTGCATAGCGTATTTTTAAGTTCATGGCACTGGATGCTCATTCGTTTTATCACAGGATTTTGCATTTCAGGGCTTTATATCATCAGCGAAAGCTGGCTAAACGCCCAAAGCAGCAACCAAGACCGCGGACAAGCTATCGCCGTCTATCTCATGGTCATCTATGCTTCGGGCACCATTGGACAATTATTTTTCAACTTCATTGCCCCCACCAGCTTTTTACTATTTTCCATCGCCTCTATAACCATCTCCGTTGCCTCCATTCCCCTCCTACTCACCCGCATTAGCGCACCCACCACCAGCGACCAACATCACTTTATGAGCCTAAAAAAACTCTATCAACGCTCTCCGCTTGGATTTGTAGGCGTATTTGCTGCCAACTTTTGCGTAGGAACACTCACCTCACTTGCCCCCATTTATGCCGTCAATAACGGCATCATCGCCACTCGTGCTGCATGGGTTGTCATGGCATTAAATATTGGCGCTTTATTCTTCACCCTCCCCATTGGACGCCTATCCGACCGTTTCGACCGCCGCCTCATCCTCGCCAGCTCCGCATTAATCGGCGGCGCAACCACACTTGCCGCCCCATTTGTTGGCAACAACCTAACCCTACTTTTACCCTTATTCGTGTTAGCAGGCGGATTTGTCATGCCCCTAAATGGCATGTCTACCGCCTACATCAACGACTGGCTTAGTAGCGACGAAGTCGTCCCAGCCGCCAGCACCATTGTACTAGTTGGCGGACTTGGAGCCATCAGCGGCCCATGCTCACTGGACTGCTCATGCAAACCCTCTCCAACCATGCCTTCTTCCTCACCATTGCCATCGTAATGGGTGCTTTTTTCCTCTTCGCGCTCTATCGCATCACCCAACGCGCCAGCGACACGCGCCACGAACAAAGCGTAACCTACACCCCAATGACCCAACCGCTCACCGAATCACTCCTCCAAGCCTACGACGAACGACAATTACCACTGGAATTTAAAGAATAACAGCACACCCCCATAAATCCCTCCTCTGCCATAAAATTATTTCCCCAAACCCTTAATCCTCTTGATTTTATCGCCATTAATCGATAGCATATGCGCCCTTAAACATAACAAAAGGAATAATCATGAAAGTATTATCTTCATTAAAATCGGCAAAAAACCGTAGCCGTGACTGCCAAGTTGTTCGCCGTCATGGCAAAATTTTTGTCATCTGCAAAACTGACCCACGCCTAAAAGCGCGTCAACGTTAATCCCAACATAAGCGCTATTTAAGCCAAATAAAAATCCCGCTACTAGCGGGATTTTTTGGGATGAACACCTCAACCCCAGCCTCTGCTAACCGCGCACTCAATCCCTGCTCTTGCCACAGCACAAAAAATCTCTGTAAATCCAACGCACGTTTTCTACCTACACCAGCAAAACGTTGCCAATCCACCACACGATAATTTGCCAATACTGCCGCATCTTCTATCAAACCTTGCTCTTGCCAACCTGCCCATTCGCGACGATTAGCAGGCAACCCAAGCGCCACCCACCAATCCAACTGCGAACGCTTACGCGCTATAGCAAACTGCGCCATCCACTGACGCGCGCGCTTCTCCCCAAATCCAGCAAAAGAGCGCAAATCCGCCTCCTCCCAATCCAGCCAATCCAACACATGCACCAACACCCCTTGCTCAGCAAGAGATTGCCACCTATCCCCGCCAATCCCACGCAAATTTAACCCCTTCTTCCCTGACAACCACGCCAAGCGCGCCTGAAATTGCGACGCACACCGCCTCTCATAATGCCAACACGTCCACGCATCAAAATCATCATCAGGTATAGACAACACCCGCACAGGTGAACGCCACACCACCGCCTGCAAAACAGGAATCACGCTCCCATTTAATCCAATACGCACCGCATCCCCCACCCCCACATCCATCTTCCTCCAGCGCGCCACACTCCCCAAACTCACCCGCTGAATTGTCCGCCCAGCCAACGTTACAGGCGCAACTACCACTATTGGTGTTACCTCACCGCGTCGTCCCACCATCCACTCAATTGCAGCAACCGTCGTTACCGCCGTTTGCGGTGTAAATTTCCACGCCACCGCATCTACTCTATCGCCATAATACTCAAACCCCGATTGCAACTGATGCGCATACTTTAGCACCACCCCATCTACCGCAAACGGCAAACGCTCTCTTGCCCATCGCCTACGCCAAGCCTGCACCTCATCAAACGAGCGCACCAACTTTGACCACTCGCCCAAGACAAACCCAGCTGATTGCAACGCCTGCATCCGCGCCTCAAACACCTCAGGACCATCCGCCCAATCCCAAGCAAAAAACCCCACCTGCGCCAACTCTTGCACACTCGGATTAGCACTTTGCAACACCCCCATCACCGCCGCACGTTGCGCCCTATCCCCCGCCTCATAAGAAAACGACTGCCGCCAATACAACTCCCCCTGAACAACCGCCTCATTTTTTGCAAAATTCTGCACCACATTGGGCATCGCACGCACCACCGCTGTCCAATCCAACCCCCACTGCCCGTCCCCACGACTAATCGCCTGCACCAAGCGCCCCTCACGATAAACCAACGTTACCGCCACCCCATCCACCTTCGGCTGCACCACCACCGCCCCCTGTTGACGCGCCAACCACTCCCGCACCTCATCTTCAGATAACTTTGGCAACCGCCTATGCGGATAAGGATGTTGCAAACGCACCCCCTCACGCGGCAAAGGCAACGCCTCCACCACCGCCTCCTCCCCCCCCGCACACGCCTGCCAAGCCAACCACTGCGCGCGCAAAGCATCATACGTCTGATCACTAACCGCCGACTCCCCCACCAACCGATACGACTCATTCCACAACCGCAACTGCTCCCCCAACGCCAAACGCTGCGCCTCATCCACACACCCCTGCGCCAGCGCCACATTCAACCACCAACCCAACACCAACCCCACCCAATACCGAAAACCACCCATCACCGCCTCCAATCCTCAATACAAAAAAACGCCACCCAGCTCACACCGCGGCAGCGCTTTAAACAAGCCAAACAACCATCATGCAGGATAATACATCCCCACCGACGCCTGCTCCGCCTGCGCCTCAACCTCCACCACCGCCTGACGCACCCCATTAATCCCCAACTTCGCAAACAACCGCCTATCCACATCCGCCTCAGGATTAGGTGTTGTCAACAACTTACAGCCATAGAAAATCGAATTTGCCCCAGCCATAAAACACAACGCCTGCATCTGCTCATTCATCTGCTCACGCCCTGCTGATAACCTCACCGCCGAACGTGGCATCATAATCCGCGCCACCGCAATCACCCGAATAAAATCAAACGGCTCCAAATCATCCACCTGCGCCAATGGCGTCCCCTTCACCCGCACCAACTGATTAATCGGCACAGACTCAGGCGGACGCGGCAAATTCGCCAGCTCCACCAACATTGCCAACTGGTCATCACTCTCCTCCCCCCATTCCCAAAATCCCCCCCCGAGCACACCTTCATCCCCGCCTCACGCACATGCTCAAGCGTCTGCAAACGATCATCATAACTACGCGTAGAAATAATCTCACTATAATAACGCCGCGAAGTATCCAAATTATGATTGTAATAATCCAACCCCGCCTCCGCCAAAGTACGCGCCTTATCCGCATCCAACATCCCAAGCGTCATACACGTCTCCAACCCCAACGCCTTCACCCTAGCAATCACCTCCTGCAAATAAGGCATATCACTCTCTTTAGGATTACGCCACGCCGCCCCCATACAAAATCGCGTCGCCCCCTGAGCCCGCGCATTTTCAGCCGCCTGCACAATCTCCTCCACCTGCAACAACGCCTCCCGCGCCACCCCCGTCTTATAACGCGCACTTTGCGGACAATACTTACAATCCTCAGGACACGCCCCCGTCTTAATTGATAAAAGCGTACTAATTTGCACCGCATTCGCCTCATGATGCGCCCGATGCACCTTCTGCGCCTCAAATAACAAATCCATAAAAGGCAACTCATAAAGCACCCGCGCCTTTTGTAACGACCATTGCATATTAAAAAACCCTTAAGCGTTGAATAAACAATTATTTTAGAACAGTCCGCACTAAACAAACAGAGCAAAACAAAAATTGTGCCGACACTACAAACCCATTGTCAACCACAAACCACAAACCCACCCAATAAAAGCCCTTCATCTACACATCCAACGCGTATTCACCAACACCGCATCATAAAAAACCTTTTCAAATTCACCTCAACATCCCACCTAAAAAAATAAAAAATCTGCGCCTTGAATGCTGGAGAATAAATCCAACCATTCAGGCACAGTTTAAAACCACAAATAATCCTAATTAATACCTAACTACGTCTACGCTTAAGAGTATCCAATAACACCGCAAATATAATAATGCATCCCTTAACAATCTGCTGCCAATAAGGGTCAACACCCAACAAATTCAATCCCTTATTAGTCGTCCCAATAATCAATGCCCCCACCACACACATTGGTACAGAACCAATCCCCCCTGCCAAGGACGTCCCTCCAATTACCGCTGCCGCAATCGCATCTAATTCCCACATATTGCCGTAAGCAGGATTACCTGCATATGTCCTAGCTGCCAACATTGCCCCAGCAAGACCCGCCAACGCCCCTGCAAAGGTATAAACCAACATCAGCGTCCGTCGCACATTAATCCCTGAAATACGCGCTGCATGTACATTTCCTCCAATTGCATACACATGCCGCCCAAAACGCGAACGACTCAATAAAATATGCGCCACTATCGCCACCATACTATAAATCAACACCAACCCAGGAATTCCCAATACCGACATATCTGCAATCCAAGTAAAGGCATCACTGCTCGCATCAATCGGACGACCACCAGAGGCTATTTGCGCAGCCCCTCTAGCAATCGTCATCATGCCAAGTGTTGCAATAAAAGGTGGAATCTTACCAATCGCTGTGAACCCACCATTAATCACCCCACAAACCGCACCGACTGCAATCGCTGCGGCAAAACCTGCAATCGCTGCAAACGCATTATCTGCCGCAGAAACCACACTTGCCGCCACAACAGCCGCCAGTGCCACCACCGCCCCAGAAGACAAATCAATGCCACAAGTAATAATGGCAAAAGTAACCCCTATGGAAATAATGCCAAACATCGACACCTGCTCCATAATGCTCAATATTGTTCTTAATGACATAAACCCATCAATCGCTGCCGATAGACTAAAAAATAATATTAATAAAATCATCAACATGCCATAAGTATTAAATAAATACTTCGCATTAAATAATTGTTTTTGTCCCTCAACTTTATTTGTTGCTTGCATCATAACGCCTCCTCTTTTGTGATTATTCATTACACCGACATCTCATCGGTTAACTTCGATGCCAATTTAATAATTTTCGCCTGCGTTGCCTCATCACGACTAAGCATGCCCGTTACCTTGCCTTCTGCCATCACCATAATCCGATCACTCATTGCTAATAATTCAATCATATCTGAGGATATCATAATGATTGACTTACCAATTTTGGCAAGCTCTACCATCAAACGATAAATCTCTGCCTTTGCCCCCACATCAATACCCTTAGTAGGTTCATCTAAAATCAGAACATCAGGATTTAAAATTAACGCACGTCCAATCAACACCTTTTGCTGATTACCACCAGAAAGATTTCCTGTAATCACATTCACATTCGGCGCTTTAATACGCATCTCACGCTTTTGTTTTTCCGCCACCTCACGCGCCAATCCATTTGAAATCAAGAAGTTTCGAATAAAAGGCGATAAATTAGGCATAATAATATTGTCGGTAATATTCATATTAAGGAATAAACCTGTTAGCTTGCGGTCTTCTGTAACCCAGCCAATATGATTGTGTTGCGCATCATTAGGATTTTGAATAAACACCTGCCTACCATGCATAAAAATCTCACCACTATCTGCAGGCTTATAACCATACAAACTCTCCGCAACATAACTTCGCCCTGCCCCAACCAATCCAGCAACCCCTAAAATCTCCCCTTTACGCACAGAAAAACTCACATCCTCAAAACAATTTTCACGACTCAGATGGCGTACTTCTATAACCAGCTCATCACTAATTGCAACTTTCTCCTTAGCATACATATCACTCATATTACGCCCGACCATCTCTTCAATCAGTTGTTCCTTGGTAATAGCCGTTTTATCATGCGTAGCGACATGACAACCATCACGTAACACCGAAATACGGTCAGCCACACGAAAAATCTCATCTAATTTATGTGAGATAAAAATCACCGCAATATTGCGCGCCTTTAAACGTTCAACAATCTGATACAATTGCTCTACTTCTAACTCTGTTAAGGAAGTAGAAGGTTCATCCATTAAAATCACCTTTGCATCAATCGATACTGCTGTAGCCACCGCTACCAATTGTGCTTTAGCAACAGACACCTCACTCATTTTTTGGCGCACATCCATCACAATCCCCAAATCACGTAACATCGCCTCAGCTTGAGCATTCATCGCTTGATTATCTAGCAGACCATTTTTAACAATTTCGCGTCCTAAGAAAAAATTCTCTGCCACCGTCAAATTACCCACAGGACTAATCTCCTGTGGCACCATAATCAATCCACGCCCAATAGCCTCCATAGGACGCGATGGCTTAAACGGTGCACCATCAAAAATCATCTCACCGCCTTTATCTGGCACATACAAGCCATAAAGAATCTTCATCAACGTGGATTTTCCTGCGCCATTTTCGCCCATTAGCGCATGCACCTCCCCCCGACGAATCGCCAAATTTATACCATCTAACGCCTTGACCCCAGGGAAAGTTTTACTAATATTATTTAATTGTAAAATATTGTTGTGCGCATCCATAAGACCCTCCTTAAGCAAAAAAGGTCATCCAAACGATGACCTTTTTAAAGATTTTTTATTTAACGTATTGCGCTTTGTTTTCTGGGGTTACCAACTGAAAATCAATCCATTTCACAGGTTCGACCACTTCACCCTTAGCCAACTTATACGCCACTTGCGCCCCTCCATAACCTTGACCATACCCATCTTGGAAAACAGTCGCGTCCAACCCCTCACCTAAATATTGCAAAGCATCAGGCGTTGCATCCAAACCAACAATAATAAAATCTTCATCTTTAAAACCCACCTTACGCGTTGCCAGCATTGCCCCAATTGCCATCTCATCATTATTCGCCACAATCACATTAAGATTGTTTTTACCTTGTAACCAATCCTCAGTAATCTCCAAGCCCTTAGCACGGTCCCACTTACCTTCTTGCTCTACAATCACCGTAATATTGTCATGTTTATCAAAAACCTGCTTATTTCCAGCAGTACGATTAATCTGCCCTTCCAAACCAAGAGGCCCCATTAAAATCCCCACACGACCTTCTTTTTCGCCTAATAAATTCACCACAACCTCGCCTTGTAGCAATCCACCTTTAATCTCATCTGAACCGACATAAGCTCCAATTAACGCCATATCTTCATCATTTGGACGACGATTGACTACTACCAATGGAATTCCTGCTTTTTGTAGTTTTTTGCAATTGGACGCACCGTTTGTCGGTCAGTTGGATGAATAATCACCGCATCCACCCCTTGGTCAATAAAATTATCCACCTGATTGAGCATCCGTGCTGGGTCATCGTTGGCATCGGTTAATACCACCGTCACATCATCATGCTCTTTATCAAATTGCTCAATACCGTCAATTAAATACGTCAACCATTTATCAGCAAATTTTGACATCGTCGCACCAATAACCAAATCCTTAGCAACAGTGACTGGCGAGAACGATATCATCGCCATTGCACTTACTAAAGCTAATTTTTTCATAGTGTTATACTCCTGTTTAATTATTTTATTTAGGTATTAACCTAGGGTTAATATAGCAGCCAACCCCATATATCGCAAATTTTATTTTGAAAAAATAATTTGGAATTTTTATTTTAAATATTCTATACTATAGGCTCAAACATTTCTCTAGCTGGAGCAGCGTAGATGCAAAAAAATTGTTTTCCCCCAAGAACGCCCAATAGACATTGCTTGCTTAGGTCGTCTAGCGGTTGACTTATATGGTGAAGCTATTGGTGTCGGTTTAGAGCATACCCACAGTTTTAAAAAATACCTCGGTGGTAGCTCAAGCAATATCGCTTTCGGAACTGCAAGATTGGGTTTAAACAGCGCCATGATTTCAAGGGTTGGCAATGAACAAATGGGACGATTTTTACTTGAAACGTTAGAGCGTGAAGGCTGCGATACTTCACAAGTACTCCTAGACCCTGAACGCTTAACCGCACTGGTTTTTCTTGCTTTAAAAGATCAAGACACATTCCCATTATTGTTTTATCGGCATGATTGTGCAGATATGGCGCTCTGTGAAGATGATATTGACGAGAATTTTTTCAAACGATGCAAAGCGCTACTAGTTACTGGTACGCACCTATCCACCGATACCACACTCAAAGCTTCAAGAAAAGCACTACAAGCTGCACGTCAACATCAAACTATCACTATTTTAGATATTGATTATCGACCTGTTTTGTGGGGTCTTACCGAACTTGGCGATGGCGAAACACGCTACATCAAAAGCGACAGTGTCAGCGCTCATCTGCAGGCGCAACTGCCTTTATTCGATTTAATCATAGGCACAGAAGAAGAATTTAGTATTGCAGGTGGCTCAGAAGACATTTTGCAAGCCTTACGCACCGTTCGCCAACACACCCAAGCTGTACTCGTATTAAAAAGAGGCGTTTTAGGATGTCAAATTATTTCTGGAGAAATTCCAGACTCACTCGATACTCTTACCCTATATAAAACTGAACAAGTAGAAGTCATGAACGTATTAGGGGCAGGGGATGCTTTTGCCAGTGGTTTAATTTATGCACTTATTCGCGGATATGATTTTGCTCAAGCTGCGCGCATTGCTAATATTTGTGGCGCAATCGTTGTCTCACGTCATGGTTGTGCACCTGCTATGCCAACCCTAGATGAACTAAATTATTGGCTCAATCAACCCGAAGGATTACGCCCTGACCTAGACCCTCATTTACAGCATTTGCACCGAGTCAGCGGCAAGCGCATCTCGTGGCCTGAAGTTTATGTCTTAGCTTTTGATCATCGTAGCCAATTTGAGGACATAGCCAATCGCTATGCAATACCACGTACAAAAATTACCCAACTCAAGCAAATCGTTTTCCAAGCACTAACCCATATTAGTAAACAACGTCCTGAATTATCTGGGAAACTAGGAATATTGGCCGATGATACCTATGCTAAACAAGTATTATGTGATGCCAGTGAATCCAACCCACCTTTATGGATTGGACGCCCTGTTGAACAACCTAGTTCGCGCCCCCTTTCTTTTGAACACACATACAGCATTGCCAGTAAAATCAAAGACTATCCCCTAGAACACACCATAAAATGTTTAGTGTTCTACCACCCAGAAGACGACCTTAATATACGTATGGCACAAGAACGCCAACTGCTCGCGCTATGGGAAAGTGTGCAACACAGCGGACATGAATTGTTATTAGAAGTTATTGCTCCTAATCCCTTACCTGCGCACGTTAGCGACAAAGATAACGACAGCATTATCTTACGTAGTATTGCGCGATTTTATCATCTTGGTATCAAACCCCATTGGTGGAAACTTGTGGGTATGCAATCTCCCTCTTGGCATATGCTAGACCAACTCATTCAACAACACGACCCCTATTGTCGAGGCGTTGTTTTATTAGGTCTAAATCAAGCAAAAGAAGTGTTATGCGCGCAATTTAAACAAGCCACTCACCCTATTGTTAAAGGATTTATGATTGGTCGTAGTGTCTGGCAACAACCCATCTGCGCATTGTTAGAAGAAAAAATTAATGTCGAGCAATGTCGTCAACAAATCAGCGAAAATTTTACTGTCTTAATCGATGCATGGCAGACACGCACAGGAGTTCCTCATGAGCACTAAAACCATACGCCTAACTATGGCACAAGCACTTACTCGCTATATCGCTAGCATAGAAATCGAAGATGATGATGGCAGTCTTCATCCTTTTGTTACAGGTATGTGGGCAATTTTTGGGCATGGAAATGTTTGTGGGATAGGCGAAGCAATGGCAAACTTACGCCTTGCTGACAAGCATCGCGACTACCGCCCACAAGGATTACCACTACTGCGCGCCCACAACGAACAAGGCATGGCACATGCCGCTATTGCTTATGCCAAAGCACAGATGCGCCGACGCATTATGGCGGTTAGTTCCTCTATTGGACCAGGGGCAACCAATATGGTAACCGCCGCTGCATTAGCACACGTCAATCGTCTACCATTACTCCTTCTTCCTGGAGATATTTTTGCCAGTCGCGCTCCTGACCCCGTATTGCAACAAAGTGAAGATTTTTCAGCTGGTGATATCAGCGTTAACGACTGCTTTCGCCCCGTCTCACGCTATTTTGACCGCATCATGCTTCCAGCGCAATTACTAACCGCCCTGCCACGCGCCTTCGCCGTCCTAACCGACCCCGCACTTTGTGGCCCTGTGACCCTCGCCCTACCGCAAGACATCCAAGCGCAAGCATGGGATTATCCACGCGACTTTTTTAACCCAACACCCCTGAAAATACGTCGTCTAAGTGCAGACACACGCGAAATCCAGCAAGCATACGCCACTCTATCACGCGCCAAACGCCCCCTTATCATTAGCGGCGGTGGCACTTTATATAGCGATGCCAGCCAAGAACTTGCCACCTTTGCGCAACAATACCGCATCCCCGTAGCTGAAACACAAGCTGGCAAAAGCGCACTCTCATGGCAACATCCTTACAACGTTGGCTCTATTGGCGTATTAGGTTCTCCTGCTGCCAACACCCTTGCTCGTGAAGCCGATTTAATTATTGCCATAGGTACACGCTTACAAGATTTTACCAGTGGCTCTAATGCTCTATTTCCTGAAGCAGAAATCTTAGCGCTCAATGTCTCCACTCTAGACCTCACTCGTGCGCGCGCCCAAAGCCTACAAAGCGATGCCAAACTTTGTCTTATAGACTGGCTCAAACAAGACAATCTATTTACTGCCCTTAGCCCAGATTGGCAACAACGCAGCCAAACCCTAGCACAACAATGGCAAGACAAAGTAACACAACTCACTACACAACAACCACCCAAAGACACCCTCCCCTACGATGCTGAAGTTATTGGCGCAATAAGACAATCTCACCCCAACTCTCCTTATCAAGACATTGTCGTGTGCGCTGCAGGTACTTTACCTGCAGAACTGCATAAACTTTGGCGTTGTGAAGGCGTAGGCAACTACCATATGGATTATGGTTACTCCTGCATGGGTTATGAAATCGCTGGCGCATTAGGCGTTAAACTTGCCCGCCCAGACAAAGAAGTTATCGTCATGGTAGGCGATGGCTCTTATATGATGATGAATAGTGAAATTGCCACCGCACAAATGCTTGGTCTCAAGCTTATTATTGTCGTATTAGATAATCGCGGATTTGGTTGCATCAACCGCTTACAACGTGCTAGTGGTAGTCCCAATTACAATAATCTTTTAAGCCACTGTGTAGGCGAAAATGGCATCGATGTCCATATAGATTTTTCCTCCCATGCTCAAGCCATGGGCGCTTATGCTCAACACGTTGACAATATTGACAGCCTAAAAATCGCACTTAAACAAGCTAGAGCACGCCAAGGCGTTTCAGTATTAGTCATTGACACTACAGCTGAACGCATCACCGATGATGGAGGCGCATGGTGGGAAGTCGGCATTGCAGAAGTATCCCCGCACAATAAAGTGCAGCAAGCTTACGCCGAACAACAACAAAACAAAGCCCAACAACGTCGCTAATAATCTAAGGAAAATCTATGTCAACATTTAACGTACAAATTGGTATCAACCTATCGGTTGGAGCAACGACGACCTTCCGTCTCTAGGAGGTGAAACCCCGCTAGAAATCGCACTTAGTGAAGGCAGTGAAATTGGCTACCAAGGCTTTGAACTAGGCAACAAATTTCCCAAAACAGGTGCGGAACTTAAAAAAACACTCAAGCAATACAACGTTGCCTGCGTTTCAGGTTGGTATTCAGGCAACCTCGCCCGCCTTAACGATTACAGCGTAGATGACGAATTACAAGCTGCCACCCAACACCTAGAAAAATTACACCACAACGACTGCAAAATCCTCGTTTATGGCGAAACCGCCCACAGCATTCAAGGACAAATCCACACCCCTCTCTCTCAGCGACCTAAATTTACCCAGCCACAGCAATGGCAAACCTACACACAAAAACTCAATGAATTTGGCAAGAAAATCAAAGATAAATATGACCTTACCTTAGCCTACCATCATCATATGGGCGCCTACGTCGAACATCCAGACGATATCGACACCCTCATGAGCCTAACCGACCCAGAAAACGTTGGATTATTATTTGATACTGGACATTGCTGGTTTGCACAAGCCACCAACCATGCTGAACAAAACATCGACATCACCCAAACTCTGAAAAAACATTTACAGCGCGTGGTTCACGTGCACTGCAAAGATGTCCGACCAAAGGTTATACGCGACATTAGAAATCGCGACCAATCCTTTTTAAACGCCGTACTTGCAGGCGCTTTTACCGTACCCGGCGATGGTGTTATTGATTTTAACGCCGTCCTAACCCTCTTATTGCAAAACCATTATCAAGGCTGGCTCATCGTTGAAGCCGAACAAGACCCTGCCCTTGCTCCGCCTTACCCCTACGCCAAAAAAGGCTACCAAACTCTAACCCAAATCATTGACACCCTAAAACACCCCCATAGCTAGGAACTCCCATGCCAAACTTATTAATCAAACCCAACAAAAATCACACAATCCTACACAACATCACCCCAGAAAATGCCAATTGGCAATATGTTGGCTTTAGCGTTGTACAATTAGCCGCCCAACAAACACACCAATTTCACAGTGAACACAACAAAGAATATTGCCTCACCCTACTCTACGGTCGCGCAGATATTCAAGTCAACGAACAGCACTATACACACCTAGGACAACGTCAAAGCGTCTTTGACAACCAATCCCCCTATGCCGTCTATATCCCCCCTAACAGCCAAATCCACATAAGCGCGCACACCGACCTAGAAATCGCCCTATCAAGCGCCCCAGCCCAAGGACATTATCCCCCTAGACTCATTCTCCCCGAACACATGCGACGCAGCACCCGCGGACAAGGCAGCAATACCCGCTACATTTGCGACATTTTGCCCGAAGATGCCCCAGCTGAAAGCCTATTAGTTGTTGAAGTCATTACCCCAGCGGGCAACAGCTCCAGCTATCCTCCCCATAAGCATGACCAACAAAACGCCAACGAAACCCTACTTGAAGAAACCTACTACCACTGCATTAACCCCCCACAAGGATTTGCTTTCCAGCGTGTTTATACCCAAGACCGCACCTTAGATGAAACCATGAGCGTTGAAAATCGTGATGTAGTGTTGGTTCCAAAAGGATATCATCCCTGCGCTGCAGTACATGGTTACGACCTATATTATCTCAACACCATGGCAGGACCAGAACGTCGTTGGCAATTTAGCAACGATCCTGAACACGAATGGCTTATCGCCCCACCCAAATAGGAAACCCACATGCAACACCCCCCCTACGCCAACCCCGATGAACTTTTTCAAGCCATAGACCAACGCTACGACCAACTCAGCAAACGCCTCCAAAGCATCGCACGCCAGCTGCATCATCACCGCGACCATATCGCCCTAATGAGTGCCAATGAATTTAGTCAAACCATTGATGTTGCCCCCTCTTCCTTAGTTCGATTTGCTCAAAGCATGGGCTTTAGCGGATACAGCCAACTTAAAAATCTATTCCAACAAAATCTCGCCCAACAAATTGCCATCACCGACGACTACGCTGAACGCATAAAACGCATTGCCCACGAACAACAGCAAGCCGCGGAAAACATCTCAGGCAGTAGCATCGTTCAAGAGGTCATCCACAACAGCACCCAAAGCCTAAACAATTTATTTAGCGTCCAACTTATGCAAGCACTGAATAACGCAGTTGATTTAATGATAAATGCAAAATCTATTTGGATTATGGCGGCAGGTCGTTCCTTTGCTGCTTCTGCCTACCTCACCTACCTCATTCAACACAGCGACAAACCAATTCATTGGCTCAATGGACTATGCTTTAGCCTAGAGGAAAAACTCAATAGCGTTAGCGAAGAAGATCTCTTCATCGTCATCTCCTACGCCCCCTACGCCGACAGCAGCCGCCACACCATTCATCTTGCCCAACAAAAAGGCGCCAAAATCATCTCCATCACCGATAGCCACCTAAGCGATATCGGCAAAAACGCCACACAAATCATAGAAATACAAGAGCAAAGTAATTTTGGTTTTCGGGCATTAGTGAATACCGTCTGCGTTATCCAGTCATTATTTTTACTCTATGCCACCAAAACAGAACTCACCCATACAGAACCCAAACCATAAGGAGACAACAATATGAACTTAGCACTTTTTGGCGCAGGACGCATTGGTAGCATTCACGCCACCAACCTACAAGCCATCGAAGGCATCCAACTTCGCTACATCAGTGACCCCAACCCCCATTCTGCACAAACCCTTGCTAAACGCACAGGCGCGCAAGTTGCCAATGTTGAAGAAATTTTAGCCGACAAAAACATCGACGCCGTTGTCATTGCCTCCTCTACTGACACCCACAGCCAACTCCTCCTACAAGCTACCCAAGCAGGCAAACACGTTTTCTGTGAAAAACCCATTGATTTATCCCTAGAGCGTGCAAAACTTTGTCAACAAGCCGTAAAAGAATCTGGCATCACCTGCATGATTGGCTTTCAACGTCGCTTTGACCCTACCTTTTATGCTGCTAAACAACGCCTAGAATCAGGCGAAATTGGCAACCCTGAAATTCTTATCATCACCAGTCGCGACCCAGCCGCACCATCATTAGACTATCTAAAAGTCAGCGGAGGCATCTTCCGCGACATGCTCATTCATGATTTTGATATTTGCCGCTGGATTTTAGATGATGAGATTATCAGTGTACAAGCCAGCGCCTCCTGTCTAACCAATCCAGAAATTCGCCACCAAGCCAACGATTTTGACACCACCGCGGTAACACTTACAACCCGCCAAGGTCGCCTCTGCCAAATCAACACCAGCCGTCGCGCCGCCTATGGCTACGACCAACGTTTTGAAGTCTTAGGCGAACGTGGCATGATACAGTGCGCCAACCACCGCCCCACTGAAGTCGTAGTTTGGAACAATCAACACATCAGCCAAGACCTACCCGAATATTTCTTCCTCCAACGCTACCGCGAAGCCTACCGCTTAGAAATTATTCACTTTTTAGACTGCCTCATCAACACCACCAAACCACGCACTAGTATTGACGATGGCGTTGCCGCACAACGTATCGCTGATGCTGCCACCCTATCTGCACAGCAAAATAAATGTATTTCACTGGAAAATGACGTATGACAAGATTAAACATCGGCATTGTCGGCTTAGGAAGACTAGGCAAGCGTCACGCACAGAATTTGTGCCAGCACATTGCCAATGTTCGCCTTATTGCCGCCGCCAGCCCTGAAACTCACGAGCAACAATACGCCCAGCAAACCCTAAATATTCCCCATGTCTATACAACCTTAGAAGAATTACTCACCACCCCTGAACTCGATGCCGTTGTTCTAGCCACCCCCACAGACCAACATGCTCAACAAAGTATCCAAGTACTGCAAGCAGGCAAGCATCTATTGGTTGAAAAACCGCTAGCACTAAATCTAGCTGACTGCCAAATAGTTGAAAAGACCTATCAACAAACCCAGCAACGCTATCCTAAACAAATTGCCATGGTTGGTTTTGTACGGCGCTTTGACCCACATTATCTCGCCGCCAAAGCCAGTATTGATGCAGGGAAAATTGGTCAACCCTTCTACATTCGCTCACAGACCTGTGACAAATTCGACCCTAGTGGATTTTTTGTTAAATTTTCGCAAAGCTCAGGTGGGATTATCCTAGATTGCAACATTCACGATATCGATCTGGCACGTTGGCTACTCGCTGATAAACATGGCAACGCCCCCACAGTCCGTCACGTCTATGCCTCAGGCACCTGCGCCAAACATCCTGAACTTTCCAAGTATCAAGATGTAGACAACGCCATTAGCACCATCGTATTTACAAACGGACAACTCGCCAATCTCTATGCCTCTCGCACCTTCGCCCATGGTCATGAAACCAGCAGTGAGATCATTGCCACGGATGGCAAGTTACTCGTTGGACTCGGCGCTATGCGCCATGCTGTCATCCAAAGCGACGCCCACGGCGTAACCCACCATTGTTTTGAAGATTTTTTTACCCGTTTTGAACAAGCATTTATCAATGAGCTACAAGCCTTTAGCAACGCCTGCCTTGGCAAAATCCCCCCACCGCTCACTCTAAACGATGCCACTGAAGCCACCCGAATTGCCATTGCACTCACCCAATCCCTTCGCAGCGGGCAAATACAAAATCTAACGCCAACCCCTTAATTCTAAATTCATATCTAAGGAGAAACCATGCAAATTATCAATCACTACATCAACGGACAACGCACCAATGCAAACTCCAGTCAAAAACAAAATATCTACAACCCTGCCTATGGCAGCAGCAACAAAGAGGTACTACTTGCTACACACTCAGACGTTAACCAAGCCGTTCAAGCTGCCAAAGATGCTTTCCCACAATGGTCAACAACCCCAGCAGTAAAACGTGCTCGCATCCTCATGCGCTTTTTACAACTACTCAACCAACATCACGACCAACTCGCACAAATCATCACCGAAGAGCATGGCAAAGTTTTTAGCGACGCCAAAGGTGAAGTCATGCGCGGCATTGAAATCGTTGAATTTGCCTGCGCCATTCCCCAACTCCTCAAAGGACAATACAGCGAACGCGTTGCCTCTAATATTGATAATTGGACCATTCGTCAACCACTCGGCGTTGTCGCAGGAATCACCCCCTTTAATTTCCCAGCCATGGTACCCATGTGGATGTTCCCCATAGCGCTTGCTTGTGGCAACACTTTTATTTTAAAACCAAGTCCTAACGACCCAAGTGTTAGTCTATTACTTGCCGAACTACTCAGTGAAGCTGGATTAGAAGACGGCGTTTTCAACGTCGTTCAAGGCGATAAAACAACTGTTGATGCCCTAATTGAACACCCTGATATCAAAGCCATAAGCTTCGTTGGCTCAACCCCAATCGCCAACGCCATCTATGAAAAATCCGCTCACCATGGTAAACGGGTTCAAGCACTTGGTGGTGCAAAAAATCATATGATTATCATGCCCGACACCGACCTTGATAAAGCCTGCGATGCACTCATGGGCGCTGCTTATGGCAGTGCTGGCGAACGATGCATGGCGATATCTGTTGCCTATTAGTCGGGGAGATTGGTGATAAAGTTATTGAACAATTGCGCCAACGTATTAGCCAATTAAACATCCTAGACGGCAAACAGTCCCACGCCGATATGGGGCCAATCATTAACCCCTCCGCATTAGAACGCATCCAGAACTACATCCAAAGAGGCGTTGAACAAGGCGCAACCCTAATTGTTGATGGACGAGAATTTAACCCCAAAGATGCTGGTCAAGATTGCGAAAACGGCTATTGGATAGGCGCAACCCTATTTGACCATGTACAAAAGAACATGAGTATCTACCAAGAAGAAATATTCGGACCCGTTTTATCATGCGTACGCGTCGCCAATTTTGACGAAGCACTTGAACTGATTAATGAGCATCCATTTGGTAACGGCGCCGTCTGCTACACTAATAGCGGACACATCGCCCACCGCTTCGCCCAAGAAGTTCAAGCAGGCATGGTCGGCATCAACGTCCCCATTCCCGTCCCAATGGCGTGGCATGGTTTTGGCGGTTGGAAAAGCAGTTTATTTGGCGATATGCACGCCTACGGCGAAGAAGGCGTACGTTTTTACACCAAGCAAAAATCCATTATGCAACGCTGGAATGCGCCCAGTGAACAAAACTCAGCCTTCTCTATGCCCACTTCAAACGACTAACTCACTCTAACCCTATTTTTGCCACTGCCCCAAGTAAGCAGTGGCAAAAATTATCTATTGCCTATGCACAAAAGCACATTAACAAAGCAACGCACCCAGCTAAATATTTTAGTCAATTCCCTCGGCACTAGCGGTAGAAATCCCCTTATCAACCTTAAATCTAAACTCCCAGCATCGTGCCATCAAAAAATCTTAGCGACCCCCAATAAAAAACGCCCTATTCAGGGCGCATTAAAATGCTAATAATTCGGCGCTGATTGGCTTTAGTAATCGTTATATGCCAACCGTCAAATGTTAGCGTTTCGCCCACAACAGGCATGCGCTCCATCTGCATCAAAATATAGCCCCCAATCGTATCGACGTCTTCATTGCTCAAATTTAGCCCCAACGCCTCATTGACCTCTTCAATATCGGTTAGCGCCTTAACTTGATAACTACCATCGCCATTATCCAAAATATTAATATCGGCGACCTTATCATGCTCATCATCAATCTCGCCAACAATTTCCTCAATCACATCCTCGATGGTTACCAATCCAGATAAATTACCGTATTCATCAATCACCAACGCCATATGATTACGATTAATGCGAAACTCACGCAACATCGCATCTAGTGGCTTACTCTCAGGGACAATCGTTGCAGGACGAATGCGATTTAAACAATCCTGCGCCTGCGCTTTTTCACTTAATAACGGAAGCAAATCCTTACTCAATAAAATCCCATGCAAGCGCTCATGCGCCTCATCAACCACAGGATAGCGCGAATGCCCAGACTCTAAAATCACCGCCACAATTTTCTCAATTGACCAATCCTTTTCAATCACCACCATTTGCCCACGTGGCACCATAATATCGCGCACCTGCGTTTCAGAAATATGCAACAGCGATTCCATCATCGCAGCCGTATCATCGTTTAATAATTGATTTTCACGCAAACGCATCAAAACTTCAGAAAACTCCTGCAAATGTCCCTCTGTTGAAGGATTATCTGACCAAAGAGAGGAAAGGCGTTGCACCCAAGAAGGCGATTTCGGTTCACAATCGTCGTTCATACACTCTACTAATTGAAAATAAAGGCGATAGTTTAATGCTTTTACCCACATTCACCAACGCTTTTTCACCCCTTATTGCCTAAACACCTCCCACACCCCCTGCGTATTGACCACAAAACGCCCCCCAACAAGCGCCTCACACTGCCGTTTGCGATAAAACACCACGCCCGAAACCGCCTCTTGTGGACAATACACGCTTTCAAAAGGCAAGGATAACAACGGTCGCAACGTATAAACTGCCATCTCAGGCGCATATGTTTTTAGCGTGATTAACCCTGTTGTCGCGCGCTTGCTATCCTCTAACAACAACACCGCCGCCACCGACAACCCACGCTGGCGCACCAATGGCAACACCAATGTCTCCACCTCATCTATCCCCTTGTGATGCCGATACCCTGCATTTACCACAAACGCCTGCCGCCCCTGCGTAATCACAGCAAGCAATGGACGCTCTCTTAGCACCACATAATCCATACGCGGCCATAACTGCCCAACCGCCAACATCAGTGCCAATCCCAAAGCGCCCCACACCCATCGCCATTGCCCTAATAATGCCAACAACACCCCCGCACACCACACCCCAGCCAACGCCACATTAGGCTGCCAGCGCGGCACAATATAGCTCCATTCCCACTGCGCAAAAAACGACATCGTCTGCAAAAACAACCCCATCATCGCATCCGCCCAAGGCGCCGCCCACGCCCACACCAAGCCCAAATACCCCATAAACAACACCACACCCAACCACGGCACCAATAACAAATTCACCCCCAAACCCCACCACACTCACCCCACCAAAAATCGCCCACCCAAGCGGCAACAATGCCAGCGTCAACCCCAACTGCACCCGCCACCAAATCGCCAACGGACGCCGTCTGTGATAGCGCCGATACAACACAATCACCACCGCGGTTGCATAAAACGACAACCACGCACTCGCACTAAAAAGAATCGCCCCATCATAGAGCAACAACCCCACCGCCGTTAGCATCAACGCCAACAAACCACCACGCAACGGCGCATAAAACCAATGCCCAGCCCATAACGCAAACATCCACCACGCCCGCACCACAGGCGCTTGCGCCCCACTCACCCCCACATAAACCAACCCCACCACCAAAGCCGCCACAAGCGCCAAAGAACGAGGGGCAACGCGAGTTGCAATCCCCCACAATACGCCGCAACCCCCTGCACCAACCAAAAAACCGCCAAAGCCACCAACGCCAAATGCAATCCCGAAATCGCCAATAAATGCGCCGTCGCACTACGACGCAACACCGCCCAATCCTGCGTTGATAAATCCTGCCGCCCTCCAATCAACAACGCCTGCCACCAGCGACGCGTCTGCTGAGCATAACGCGCCTCAATCCTTTGCGCTAACCCCGCGCGCAACGCCAAGCCCCCACCTTTCATAGAGACCAATCTAGGCGCATCCACCACCGTTGCCGAAATTGCCGCCTTCCCCTTGCGCAACTCCTGAGCGCGCGCCGCCAAATGCAATCCCACGGCATACACCCCACCCAACTCCCAAGATAACCGCTCATAATCGCGCAATAACAACCGCGCACCATCAACCAACGGACAGCTTTTAGCTTCTACCACCACCCCAGCAACCCGCTGCCCCACAGGCACAGACGCCCGCGCAAAATCCACCACCTGCACCACCGCCTCACAGCGCGCCTGCTGATTTAACAACGCCAACTGATGCCACTGCTGCGCCTGTTGCACCCCACCCCAAGCATATACCGCCACAAACCCACACAGCCAAACCCCACCAACCCACCGCATACACACACAAATCCCTGCCACCAACACCGCCAGCAGCAAAATTCCCCATGCCCACCCAACACTTGGCACACCCACCACATACGCCAACCCCATCGCCAACACCACCACACCCAACACCTTCCCCATCTGCATTAGCTCCTAACACCTAACAGATAAATCCAATACTTCGCGTCAAATACGTTAAAATAGGCGATTTTGTACAATTCATTCCCAACCCCATGGCAAAATTCTTTTCAAACGCATTCTCCCAAGTCGCGACAAACTCAAAACCTACCGCATCCTCAAACCCATCATGAGTCGCCTAGGTAATGTTGCCATCTGGCGCGTCAATCGCTTTTCTATTAGTTCTGCCGCCGCCATTGGAGCTTTTTTTGGCACTCTTCCCCTTCCCATTCAAATGCCCATGGCAGCGCTTGCCGCCTGCCTAATGCGCGTTAACCTTCCCTGTGCCGTCCTCTTCACCTTATGGAGCAACCCTTTTACCGCCGTTCCAATTTATTATTTCAACTACCGCATTGGCGTATGGCTATTACATATGCCCGCCCACTCGCTCAACCCAGAATCTTTTAGTGAAGATAAGCTGGTTGCCTTTAGTGGCAGAATTCTCATGCCCTTATTTTCAGGCTCTATCATCGTCGGCATTATTGCTGGCGCCCTCACCTACATGGTCGTTTATTATTGGTGGCGATTCACTATTGTTTTATACAAACGCACCCGCAAAAAACGCGCCCTACAAAAACGCCTAGAACACAAATAATCTCAAATACGAAGCATTAAAGCGCTAAGAATGAGGAAAAAACAAAGAAATCGCCATGAAGTAGCGCCACTGTCAAATCCAACCATTTGACCGCGCGCATCAGCAGACAGCTCTCCCTTAGCATCTAACCTTATTAAAATTTGGATTATGCCTGATAAGGTTGCAAGCGCCCATTAAGCAAATAAAAACAACGATCCATCTGAAGCGCCAACGACATATCATGTGTTACCACAATCATCGCATTATTTTGCGCCGTAACAATCCGCCGCATCAACGCAAAAGCCTGCGCTGCATTATTTTCATCTAAATTCCCTGTAGGTTCATCTGCTAATAGACAAGTTGGTTCATTAACCAGCGCACGCGCAATCGCCACCCGCTGACGCTCCCCACCTGATAATTGTGCTGGCAAATGCCCAGTCCGCGCCTCCAATCCCACCTCATTAAGCAACAGTTGCGCGCGTGCTTGCGCTTTTTTAGCGCTCAATCCAGCAATCCGCAACGGCATGGCAACATTTTCTAACGCGCTAAACTCTGGCAATAAATGGTGAAATTGATAGACAAACCCCATATAACGATTGCGCAACTGACTGCGCCGAGTATCTGAAGCGGCACTCAACACCTCGCCAGCAATAGAAACCTCTCCGCCATTTGGCGTATCCAATCCTGCCAAAAGATGTAATAACGTACTTTTCCCCGAGCCTGAGGCGCCCACAATCGCCACACTCTCACCAGCACGCAAACATAAATCCACCCCTTGCAAAATATGCAAGGGTTCTGAATTTTTCTGCTGATAAGAAAATTGAAGATTACGCACCGATAACACGCAATCCTGCCCCTGTTTTAATGTCTCGTTTAATACCGCATCATTCATGAGAAAGCGCTCTCGCTGGTTCAGTTTTAGCAGCAATTTGTGCAGGAATCACAGAAAATAACAACGTCAACAATAACGTAATCACCGTTACCCCCAACACCACCGCAGGGTCAACTTTAGCGGTTAACTGCGAAATAAAATACATGTCTTGCGGTAATTGATACCCCGTTTGCCGTTCCAAGAATCCCATAATGGCGGAATATTCCACGAAATCACCACCCCCAAACCAATGCCTAACAGTGTTCCCAACCCGCCAAAAATCATGCCTTGGGTTAAAAACACTTGCCGAATTTGCCCGCGCGTTAATCCCATTGTGCGCAAAATGGCAATATCACGTTTTTTCTCCGTAACCACCATATACATCGACGACAACAAACCAAACGCCGCCACAATAATAATCAAGCTCAAGATAATAAACATGGCATTTTTTTCTGTTTGCACCGCACTAAAATAAGAAGCTTGGTCAATACTCCAATCACTGGCATAAACCTCTGGCGCTAACCGCCCGCTATGATTGAGTCGCTCGCGCACCACTGGCGCTTTAAGCGCATCATCTAGCATAATCTGATAGCCCGTTACTCCCTCAGGCAATTGCAATAATTTTGCTGCATCTGCCGCTGAAACGAGCGCCACTTGACTATCAAACTGACTATGCCCGCTGACAAACGTCCCAATTAAAGTAAAACGCTTTAAGCGCGGCAATAGCCCCACCGCTGAAGCGCTCACCTGAGGCACAATAACGGTGATTTTATCGCCAACTTGGGCATTTAAGCGCGCCACCAAACCCTTGCCCAAAATGATATTGAATTGCTCAGGTTGCAATTTAGCCTTAACCGCCTCATCAATATTGGCAAAAGCGCTGGATACCTTGCCCTGTTCGTTTGCATCCACCCCTTGAATCAGCACACCTTGAAAGCGATTGCCATCGCCAATTAGACCCTGACCCTGCACAAAAGGCGCATAAGCCAGCACTTCTTTTATCCCCGCCAAAGAAGCGCCCGCATCAAAATCAGGCGCAATGGTCTCACTAAAACTCGGGCGCAAAGAAACATGCGCTGTCATCGATAACATCTTATCGCGCACCTCAGTTACCACCCCATTCATCACCGACAACACCGCAATCAATGCCGCAATGCCGATGGTAATACCAATAATCGCTAAAATAGAGTTTAGCCCGATAAACTGACTTCCACGGCGCGCGTAGCTATAGCGCAAACCAATACGACTGGGTAATAAGCGCATTTCATTTACGCCAATAACGCATCAAGTTTGCCAGCTTTTTCTAGCGCATTTAAATCATCAAATCCGCCAACATGCGTTTCACCGATAAAAATTTGCGGCACAGTCGTGCGTCCATTGGCGCGCTCAATCATCTCATCGCGACGCTCAGGAAATTGAAGCAAATTCACCGTGCTATAGCGCACGCCTTTATCATCTAATAATTGCAACGCCCGCTGGCAATAAGGGCAAGTGGTTTTAATATAAAGTTCTACTGGTTTCATAACTTCCTCAACTTAAAAAATAAAAATAGAAATAAGCTCGTATTGAGTGCCTAGCCTTTCACTGTGGGCAAATTCTCCTCATGCCAACCTTGCAACCCACCGCTTAATACATACACCTCTTGATAGCCTTGGTCGCGCAAGTATTGAGCCTGCGTTTTAGCGCTCAATCCCATCTGACAATAGACAATCACTGGCTTATCTTTAGACGCTTTAATGCGCTTAAAGTCGGCATCAAACTGTTCAGCAGGATGATTTTTCGCCCCTGCGATATGTGCTTTTTTATAATCTGCGGGCGCGCGCGTATCGATTAAATAAGCGCCTTGATTAATCAACAAAGAGGCATTTAAAGCGCTAATTGTTTTGCCTCCCTGACCTTTTTGACGCCATTCATAAACAATAATGGCGACAATAAGCGCACCTAATAGAATAAATAAAAAGAGATTGGCTTGTATAAATTGTGCAATGCTCATCGTTTGCCCTAGGTTTTGAAATTTAACAATATTTTAATTACAACTACCGCGCATCAGCGCCAAATATGGTTGACGATTATACAAGCGTTTATGCAGGGCTTGTAGCGGTTGCGGTAATTTTTCCTTCATCATTATGCTGTTAACTTTTCTTGACGAACTCTGATTTAAGCATCATAGGCGAGCCGTCAATTTTGCAATCAATATTATGGTCGCCTTCAGGCACTAGGCGAATATTTTTAACCTTTGTTCCTTGCTTTAGCACTTGAGAACTGCCTTTAAGTTTTAGCGCTTTAATCAAAGTTACGCTATCCCCATCGGCTAATGGCGTACCGTTTACATCCAATACTTGGGGGGTATCCTCTAAGTCGCTGTATTCGTTCCATTCAAAACTGCATTCTGGACAGACGTTATTCAGCCCATCATGATAGGCATAATCACTACTACATTGTGGACACACCAAATCGCTCATCTTTCTCACCCATAATTAAAACGGCGCATTCTAACAGCTCAACACCTCAAAAGATAATGCGCGCACTTATCAAGGCACTTTACGAAACTTTAAAATCCGCCTGCACACTATCCATTAAATTTAGTTGCAAATTATCCCCACTGTGTAAGCGCCCAACGCCTGCTGGCGTGCCAGTAAAGAGCAAATCTCCTGCAGATAAAGTACAAAACTGGCTAATGTAGGCAATTTGCTCGTCAATCGTCCACAGCATATCCGCGCTATGCCCACGTTGGACAATTTCTCCGTTAAGGGTGAGGGAGAAATGCAGACCTTGGCTTATTTCTAACTCTGAGGCAGGAATAAATTGCGATACACTCGCCGCGCCGTCAAAGCCTTTAGCAAGCGTCCATGGCAAGCCGTCTTGTTTTGCTTGTTGTTGCCAATCGCGCGCGGTTAAATCTAGTCCCACCCCATAAGCTTGAATGCACGCATGCGCCTGCGCTTGAGAGAGGTTTTTGCCTCCTTTGCCTAATAAAACCACAATTTCAGTTTCATAATGAACTTCTTGAGAGGCGCTAGGTAAGGTAATCATTACCTCCGTATTAAGTGCATTGCGCGGTTTACAAAAGACTACGGGTTTAATCTCACGCGCTTGGGCAGTGGGGTTCATTTCGCTGATATGTTCTGCATAATTGCGTCCTATGCAAAAAATACTCCCCACCGCTACCGTCGCCCCATTGGTTAGCCCTACTATCATCTGCTCGCTCTCCTGATAAAAGCGCTTATCATACGCGCCAAAATGCGATAAAAAAACGTTGCCAAATCAATTTGACAACGTTTTCAGACTCAACATCAACTGGGCTTAATTAAGACAATCTCTTAAAGAAGACGCCAAATTGCGCATTAACTTAGCATGTGCTGACTGCTCTGCTACCAAATCCGCGCCAATCGGGTCAAGCGTGCCTAATTTAACCTCTGTCCCTTGCACTAATTTTTCAGCTAATTTGGCAGGGAATTGTGGCTCACTGAATAAACATTCGATTTGGTGTTGTTGTATTAACTGATGCAATTGCCCAATACGCGCTGCACCAGGTTCATGCTCAGGGGAGACACGCACCGCGCCAATACTTTGTAAACCATATTCATGTTCAAAATATTGATAGGCATCATGAAACACCATAAAAGGTTTATTTTTTACAGGTTCAACAATACGCGCAATTTCATGGTTTAGCTCATCTAACTGCGCCAACGCCTGTTTAAGATTTTGCGCATATTTTTCTTTGTTTTCAGGGTCGATTTGTCCTAATTGTTCTGCTACCGAATTAAGCAAAACTTTAGAATTATCCACACTTAACCAAACATGCGCATCATACTCACCATGATGGTGCCCATGGTGGTCGTGGTCATGATGTTCATCGTGCTCGTGTTTATGCTCGTGTTTATGCTCGTGTTTGTGCTCGTGTTTGTGCTCGTGTTTGTGCTCGTGTTTGTGCTCGTGTTTATGGTCGTGTTTATGGTCGTGTTTATGGTCGTGTTTATGGTCGTGTTTATGGTCGTGTTTATGGTCGTGTTTATGGTCGTGTTTATGGTCGTGTTTATGGTCATGGTCATGGTCATGATGTTCATGCTCATCTTCTTCCCACAAACCGCCTCGACGCGTTTTAAGTTTTTCCACCCCATCTATATCCATCCACGCCAACTGCGATAATTTATCCCCGCTTTTTGCCAAAACATCAGGAACAAATGTTTCTAAATCTTTGCCGACCCATACCAGCAAATCTGCCTCATTAATTGCTTTTACATCGTTAGGTTTGAGTTGATAGCCATGGGGTGAACCTTGTTGAATTAATAACGTTGGCTCACTCACGCCTTGAGTGATTTGCGCAACTAATGCATGCAATGGCTTAATGGTTGTCACCACATTTGCCTGCGCAAAAGCGCCTAAACTCAACAAACTAGAAGAAACGAGCAGAGCTCTAACTGTATTTTTCATCACAACTCCTTAGCTTATGTTATAAAGTAACGGCGCATTTTGGCGTAAATCTAGAGTGCTGTCTAGCGAAAAAACCACGAACAAAGCGATAAAAAGCTTATAATTAGCCGATATTTGAGCTTCAAGGACGACAAGCATGTCAAACCATTTAGCTGATGAGGCGAAAAAAAAAGTTGACCAAGAAATTGCTCAATCCCAACACAATGACCATCAAGACCCACCACCAAAATCTCATAGCGATATTCTTATCGAACAAATTTGCGACGCTGAACATACCTTCCAACATACTCCATTAAGCCTTGGCGCGAGCGCTTTTACCGCTGGCTTAGAAATTGGCTTTAGCTATTTATTGCTCTTAGTTGCCCATCACATGCTAAGCCCTTATCTCCCTGCCGAATGGGTTTTTAAATCATTTGCTTTATTTTATCCTGTGGGGTTTATCATGGTAGTTATTGGGCAATCTTTGCTTTTTACCGAACAAACCTCCTTGCTAAGCCTTCCTGTTTTAAACAACCGCCAGCCTTTTATCAAACTCCTAAAATTATGGATAACGGTTATTCTTGGTAATTTATTAGGCGGTTGGCTATTTGTGGTTGGCACTTTATGGCTTGGACCCGAGCTTGGCTTATTTACTCCAGAAGATAGCTATGCCATCGCGCATCATGTCATTAATCATCCCTTTCATATTATTTTTGCCAGCGCTATTTTGGCAGGTTGGTTGATGGGCTTATTATCTTGGTTAGTAACCTCTGCAGATAGCACCACCAGCCGTATTATTATTGTTTTTTTACTCACAGGGAGCATTGCTTTAATGGGATTGCATCATAGTATTGTTGGCAATGTTGAAGCGTTTGCAGGACTGATTAGCAGCGAGCATATCCATTTAAGCGATTATTTAAATTTCCAAATTTCTGCCCTGCTAGGCAATGCTATTGGCGGCGCAACTTTTGTTGCTGTGCTTAAATATCATACTTTTATTTTGAATAAATAATCCGCATCAGGAGGCGCTTTTTGTTGTGGCGGTTATGAACAAATATCCTGAGCCTGTATTGCTTTGGGTTTAATCCGATGGTTGATGATGGAATTTTTAATGCTTTTATAAGCGAGGATAACGCGATGGATGGATTATTTTGGTTAAAACTATTACCCGCTTTGCTGGCAACAGGTGCGGTTGCTGGAGTTTTGGCGGGGCTTTTAGGCGTTGGCGGTGGGATTGTGATTGTGCCAGTTTTGGTGTTCTTAAGTCCATTGATTGGGGTGGAGGTCTCTGTTGCGATGCAATTTGCGGTAGCAACATCCTTAACCACCATCATTGCAACCTCCATCGCTTCAGCACGCGCGCATTATCAAAAAGGCTCAATTGATTTACAGCTATTTCGTCAGTGGGTTGGATTTGTTTTTACTGGTGCATTATTAGGCGGTTGGCTGGGTTCGCGTGTTAGTGGGAATGTATTAAGCGGTGTTTTTGGTAGCGTAGCCTTATTGGTTGCGATTAATATGCTTCGCCCTAAAGGATTGGTTTTAGCCGACAATCCGCCACGCAGCTGGCTAAGCCGTGCTAGCATTGGTGGTGGGATTGGTTTGTTTTCAGCACTAATGGGCATTGGCGGTGGAACGCTTACCGTGCCCATTTTAACCTTATGCTCATTCCCCATGCGCTTAGCCGTAGGCACAGCATCGCTATTTGGATTAACCATTGCCTTACCTGCGGTATTTGGGTTTGCTATGGCTGGACAAGATATTCAAGGATTATTGCCGCTATCTTTGGGATTTATCAATTTACCAGCGGCGTTTTGCATTGCCTTGGGGACGACGTTTTGCGCGCCATTTGGTGCAAAATTAGCGCATACCATTGAGCCTAAACAGCTAAAAATTGCTTTTGGTCTCTTTTTATTGCTCAGCGCCAGCAAAATGCTATACCGCACGTTTTTTTAACCGCGTTATCTATAGTCGGAGAAGTGAAAAAGTAGTACAAGGCGGCGAGCCGCAGACAGTACAAGAGCGTACGGCAAGGCGAGCCAACGCTGTAATACTTTTTCAATTCTTTGACTATAATCAATTCACCGTTAAACGTTGCCCCAGAAAGGCAGAGCAAATATCGTGCCTAAAATAACCGCTTATCATGACAAATCAGCCAAGTGATTCTACGTCACTAAAATCTTTCACTTAGCGCGTTTTTATAGAATCCAACCATGCGCGAATATCCGCACCCACTTCATCAGGTGTGCCCGCATGGTCAATCACAATGCCTTGCTCATCACTTTTTAAGGCTCTAAAATCGCCAGTTGTGAATCGACCATATCCGCTTTCATATAATGCCCCTGACGTTGTTCCATGCGTTGGCGATTCACCGAAACAGGGGGCGCAAGATGAATAAAATACACCTCACCTTCTGCCTCGCGCAAAATATCACGATAGGATTTTTTTAAAGCAGAACAGGTAACTACACTATGCTGCGCTCCTTTTTGGGCTTGTTCGCTCATCCAGTCGCGCAGATTTTCTAACCAAGGCTTTCGGTCTTCATCGGTAAGAGGAATGCCGCTGCCCATTTTGTCGCGATTGGCTTGACTGTGAAAATCATCCCCTTCTGCATAAGCGCAATTAAGATGTTGTTCTACAATTTGCGCGGCGGTGGTTTTACCACAGCCACAAATGCCCATAATGATGTAATGTTTGCTCATTGTTTCCTTCTAATCTTAAGAATTAACCCAAAATAACAACAGCAATGGCTGATAAGATAAAACCAACTACGGCAATTAACGTTTGATTGACCGTCCATGTTTTTAAGGTGGTGGCAGCGTCCATATTCAGCAGGCGCCCAACCAACCAAAACCCTGAATCATTCACATGGCTAGCAGCCACCGAACCCGCAGCCGTTACCAACACTACCCCCGCCAATTGCCAATCGTTATAACCAGCGCTGGCAACAGCAGGCGCCATTAATGCCGCCGCGGTGGTTAAGGCAACCGTTGCTGAACCTTGCGCAATCCGCAACACCAACGCCACTAAAAAACACCCCAACAACACAGGCACACCCAAATCCCCCATCGTATCGGCTAATGCCTTACCAATGCCTGAGGCGCGCAAAACACCGCCAAACATTCCGCCAGCGCCAGTAATTAAAATCACCGAACAAATCGGCGCAAGCGTGCTGTCTAAAGTTTTCTCTAAAGCACTTCCTGTTAACCCACGTTTTTTACCTAAGAAATACATGGCAATTAATACAGAAATCAATAGCGCAATGGGTGTTGCGCCAATCATGCGAATGAGCCTTACCCAAGTCGCATCTTCATGAACCAATCCTTGCACACTTGCCATATGCAAACCAGTATTTAAAAAAATCAATCCCATAGGAATTAACATCAAGGATACAACTAATTTGGCACTTGCTGGCGCCTGTGGTTGGTCATCATCTTGTTTGCCACCTACAATAAAATCTGGAACAGCGACGGGAAAAATTTTATTAGCAGTGAGTCCCCACCAATATCCGCTGACAAACCAAGTTAAAAAAGCAACAGGAATCCCTAACATCAAGATATAACCTAGATTTGCCCCATAAAACTCTGAGGCAGCAATAGGACCTGGATGCGGCGGAAGAAAAACATGCATAACAGAAAAAGCGCCAATGGAAGGCAAGGCATACGCCAGCACATTAGACTTCATGCGTCGTGCCACAGCAAAAACAATGGGCAACATGACAATCAACCCTGCATCAAAAAACATTGGAAACCCAAACAGCAAAGAAGAAATGCCTAACGCCAACGGCGCACGTTTTTCACCAAAAAAACCAATCATTGCATCTGCCAATGACTTTGCCCCGCCTGAGGTCTCGACCAACCGCCCTAGCATAGCGCCTAATCCCACCAATAACGCCACACCGCCAAGCGTGCTGCCAAAATTTTTAAGCATAACATCGCCTAAAATCGCCTCTATTGGCAACCCTGTTGCTAAGGCGGTAAATAAACTAACCAACATTAAAGTCAGCAATGCATGCACCTTAAACCTGATGATAAGCACTAAAATTAACGCTATAGCGCTTGCAGCAATACCCAGCAATGCGCCTGTGCCAAGAGTTTGCGTCCAGTCATTCATTGGTTATCTCCATTAAAGTTTATTTATGAATAATTATTATAAAGCATTGTACTAGATTTTACGTTAGGGCATCTAATTGTTTTACCGCCCTAAAACAACTCTGAGTCAGATAATCTCTTTGACAACATAAGCAGACAGCCTAGTCAAAATATAGTTTATTTTCTTTAGCTTAATTTTATTGACGCTTCCAAAAGACTATTAATTTTTAAAAATATTATGAAATTTTAATAAATTATTTGTTTGACTCTGTTAAAGCCTGTTATAGTTTAAACATAGTAAGGCAGCTCAAAGGCGCAAGATATCGATAATCTAGGTGCCTTTGTTCATTTTTTGATGTATTGCTATTACGGGATAATGTCCTAAATTTAATTTAAGAGGAAAAAATATGGCAAATTTTAGTATAGAGAAAGTCTTAGAAAACGTAAAAAAACGCGACCCCCATCAGCCTGAATTTTTTCAAGCGGTGGAAGAGGTTTTGGTTTCGTTAAAAGACTTTATTGCAAACACTCCTCGCTATCAATCACAAGGTTTAATTGAGCGCATGGTTGAGCCTGAAAGAGTGATTATGTTTCGTGTGCCTTGGGTAGATGACAATAATCAAGTGCAGGTTAATCGTGGTTTTCGAGTGCAGATGAGTTCGGCCATTGGACCTTATAAAGGTGGCTTGCGTTTTCATCCGAGTGTGAATTTGAGTATTCTTAAATTTTTAGCCTTTGAACAAGTATTTAAAAATTCATTAACCACATTGCCGATGGGCGGTGGGAAAGGCGGTTCAGATTTTAATCCCAAAGGCAAAAGCGATGCGGAAGTGATGCGGTTTTGTCAGTCTTTTATGGCTGAGCTATTTCGCCATATTGGCGCGAATTTAGATGTTCCAGCAGGGGATATCGGGGTTGGCGGGCGCGAAATTGGCTTCCTTTATGGGCAGTACAAACGCTTAAGCAATGATGTGAGTCATGGCGTGTTAACGGGTAAGGATTTGAGTTATGGCGGAAGCTTGATTCGTCCTGAAGCAACGGGCTACGGCGTGGTTTATTTTGCGCAATATATGATGGAAGAGGCTTCAGATAGCTTAAAAGGCAAAACGGCTTTGGTCTCTGGCTCGGGCAACGTGGCGCAATATGCGGTTGAGAAATTATTACAATTAGGCGCAAAAGTGCTCACGGTTTCTGATTCTGATGGCACGGTGCATTTTAAAAATGGCATTACAAAAGAGCAGTTAGCGCGATTGATGACGCTAAAAAATGAGCGTCGTGAGCGGTTATCTGTGTATGCAAAAGAGGAAAATCTCGACTATCACGCCGATAAAAAACCATGGCAACTAGCCCCAGCAGATTTGGCTTTGCCTTGCGCTACGCAAAATGAACTGGAAGCACAAGATGCCGAAGTGCTCATTAAAAATGGCTGTCGTGCGGTATTAGAAGGCGCCAATATGCCTTGTACGAATGACGCAATTGCTAAATTTATTGAGGCAGGTGTAGCTTATGCACCTGGTAAAGCAACCAATGCAGGCGGTGTGGCAACTTCTGGTTTAGAGATGAGCCAAAATTCTCAACGGATGGGCTGGGAGCGCGATAAAGTTGATGAGCATTTGCAAAATATCATGCGTGATATTCATCAGACTTGCCTTGAATATGGCAAAAAAGATGGCAAGGTGAATTATCAACAAGGCGCAAATATTGCTGGCTTTGTGAAAGTCGCGGATGCGATGTTAGCGCAAGGTATTGTATAACCCATCATAACTATTTATAGTCATTAGCGCTAAGCCCCTCAAATAAAAGTGTATTTGAGGGGCTTTTTATTGGGTAGGCACGAAGATGGGTTATTGACAATAATTCTTAATACTATTAAGATGCGCACTGTTTCTTAACAAGAGGATAATCCGATGAAAAAATGTTTATTAGCAGTGTTAACCGCTTCTACGTTGTCAACGGCTTTTGCAGATGTCAATGTTTACTCTTACCGTCAGGAGTTTTTAATTGACCCGATGTTAAAAGCTTTTACTAATGAAACAGGCATTAAGGTCAATACCGTTTATGTTAAAGATGGTCTAGCAGAGCGCATTAAACGCGAAGGCGCGCAAAGCCCTGCGGATTTAATTTTAACGGTTGATATTAGCCGTTTAGAGGAGTTGGTCAATGAAGGGTTAACCCAGCCAATTAAGTCTGCAGTCGTTGAAAGCAACATTCCTGCTAGTATGCGTGGCAATGAGTGGGTGGCTTTAACCAAGCGTGCGCGGGCGGTTTATTCTTCAAAAGACCGTGTCGGCAAATTAGGCAATGATTTTGATTATCGCGATTTAGCAAAAGAAGAGTATAAAGGCAAAATTTGTACGCGCTCAGGTAAGCATCCCTACAACGTTTCTTTAGTCGCTTCTATTATTGCCCATGATGGTGAGAAGGTCGCCAAAGAGTGGTTAGAAGGCGTTAAAAACAATTTAGCGCGCAAGCCTCAAGGCAATGACCGTCAACAAGTACAGGCGATTAAAGAAGGCATCTGTGATTACTCTTTAGGCAATTCTTATTATTTCGGCAAGATGCTCACCAATGAAAAAGAGCCAGAGCAAAAAGAATGGGCAGCAGCGGTGGAAATTAATTTCCCTGGTCAAAATGCTCATGGGACGCATATGAATGTTTCAGGGGTAGCGCTTGCTAAATATGCGCCTAATAAGGAAGAGGCGTTGCAATTAATCGAGTTCTTAACTGGCGAGACAGCGCAGAAAATGTATGCTGAGGATAATTTTGAATACCCTGTAAAAGAGGGCGTGCCATCTTCAGAGTTGATCTCTTCTTGGGGAACATTCAAACAAGATTCAATTGATATCAACGAAGTTGCAGCACACTATAGCCAAGCGCTTAAGTTAATTGATGAAGTTAAATACGATTTATAATTTAATTGTATGATTAACTTAGCTAAAAGCTGGCGTCCACTTGCGTGGGCGTCGGCTTTTTTATTGTTCTCCCCTATTGTGGCGCTGTTGATTGAAGCGCTTAAGCAAGGTTCGCCAATTTTTGCGCATTTGTATCACACGGTTTTATTTGATTATGTGAAAAATTCGCTGATTTTATTAGCGGGCGTGTGTGGGCTGGCGCTAATTTGGGGCGTGCCTTCGGCTTGGCTGGTGGCGCGATATGAATTTTTCGGGCGCAAATGGTTGCGCTGGGCGTTGTTGTTGCCCATGGCATTGCCAGCGTATTTAGTCGCTTATGTCTATACCGATGTTCTTGATTATGCAGGGCCTGTACAGTCGGCTATTCGTGCATGGTTTGGTTATGCGTCGGCGCGCGATTATTGGTTTGTGGATATGCGCACGATGGGCGGTGCGATATTTGTATTGTCTTTGGTGTTTGCGCCTTATGTGTATTGGCTCACTTCGCTTAATTTCCAATCACAATCGCAATCGCTTTTTGAGGCGGCGCGCTTATTGGGGCAAAAAGAATGGCAAATTTTTTATAACGTGGCACTGCCTTTGGCAAGACCTGCCATCGCCGTGGGCTGTACGTTGGTTGGGATGGAAACATTGGCTGATTATGGCACTGTGGCGTATTTTTCAATTTGGCATATTACAACGGCAATTTATGATACTTGGTTAGGGCATGGCGATTTGTCCGCCGCAGCTAAGTTATCCTCGCTATTATTATTATTTGTGGTGGTGTTAATTTCTTTAGAAAAATACAACCGTCGCAAAATGCGTTTATATAGTGAGCGCACCACGCCTTTGGTCAGAGTCCATTTGCGCGGTTGGCGAGCAATATTGGCGACTTTGTGGTGTGGTTTTATTGTGATGGTAGGATTTTTATTGCCCGCGGGTTGGTTGGTCTATAGTGGGATTCGCTATTTTGACAGAACAGATTGGGGTAAATTTGCCCAAATGACGTGGCATTCGGTGAGCGTGGCGCTGGGAGTGGCGCTGATGGCGTTAGTGGTGGCATTAGTGGTTGAGTTTTACGCGCGTAAACAAGTCAACCGCTATACTTTCCCACGGCGTTTAGCCTCTTTGGGCTATGCTGTACCAGGGACGGTATTAGCCATTGGGGTGTTAATTGTGACCACAACGATTGACCATGGCTTGAATGCGCTTACAACGTCTTGGGGGTTTGGCAATATAGGACTTCTATTAAGCGGAACGTTATTTGCGATGGGCTTTGCTTTTTTATGCCGCTTTGCCGCCATTGCGATTGGCTCTGTTGAAGCAGGAATGGGAAAAATTCCTATCAGTCTTGACCAAACCGCCTTTATGCATGGTTATCACCATGGACAAACCGCGCGCGTGGTCTGGTTGCCATTATTGCGGGGCAGTTTATTAACTGCATTTGTATTGGTATTTTTAGAATCGATGAAAGAACTATCCGCGGCATTATTATTGCGCCCGTTTAATGTCAACACCTTGGCAACGCATATCTTTGAATATATGAGCGCAGAAATGTTTGAAGTGGCGGCATTGCCAGCATTATTACTGGTGGTTGTAGGTTTACCGCCTGTGATTTTATTAACTTTATCAATGGACAATAAGCAATGAATAATTGGTTAACGCTTAATAATGTTGCCATTGCCTACGAGCAAAATATCGTGGTCAAAGACTGTAGCTTTAGCCTAGCAAAAGGCGAAGTCTTATCCTTACTAGGCGCCTCTGGTTGTGGCAAAAGTACATTATTAAAAGCCATTTCAGGATTACTCCCCATCCGAGAAGGCGAAATCTTATTAAACGGTCAAATCATTGCCAGCACCACCCACACTACCCCACCACAACAGCGACAAATGAGCATGATTTTCCAAGACTATGCTTTATTTCCGCATTTAAATGTTTGTGAAAATATCGCTTTTGGTTTACAAAACCTCAGCAAAATAGAGCGCCTAGCGCGTGTACAACAAGCGCTTGAATTAGTCCGACTGCAAGGATTTCTAAAGCGCTATCCGCATGAATTATCAGGGGGGCAACAGCAACGCGTGGCATTTGCGCGCGCTTTGGTGCGCAATCCGCAGTTATTGTTATTAGATGAACCCTTTTCTAATTTAGATAATGAAGTGCGCCAGCAAGTCATTGACGAAACCAGAGAAATTTTCAAACAGCAGCAAACCAGCGCCATTTTCGTAACCCACAACAAATCCGAGGCTTTCGCATTGGCAGATACAGTCGCTGTTATGCAAGGTGGCAAAATAGAACAAATCGGCAGCCCCCAAACCCTATACGACAAACCGAAAAATAAAGCGTTGGGCTCTTTTTTAGGCGAAGGCGCAACCCTTATCGCCCACCCTCATAACGACGGCGTGCAAACCGCATTAGGCACACTCAACAGCGCCCAATTACAACAGGTCATGTATTATCAAGAAGACGATGGCGCGCAAATTTTCCTGCGCCCACACCAGCTCCACCTAAGCACCCAACCCCCCCACAACGCCCATATTCTCTCTGCATTATTTTTGGGCGATTTTTCATTGTATGAAGTGCAAATTGGCAACGAACGCGTCAAAGTGATGAGCCAAAAGCGCCTAAGCGCCAAAACACCCGTAGCCTTAACCTTACGCCTATAAGGCTAACGCACGCCTGAATAAGCCTGTAGCGTTCGTATAATCGACTGCACCGCCTCATCTTCATCTACATAGCGGTTAAACAATAAATCAACAATCACAGGGTCTTGATAGTCTAATAAGCGCGCAAAAGCTTGTTGTATAGAGGAAGGCGCCTGCAGGTAGTCTTGCTGTAAATACTTAAGCAACAACAAATCCAGTTCTTTCATACCGCGACGACAACGCCATTTTAAAAAGGAATGAGTCATAAATAAGGAAAAATTTAAATAGATATTATAAACCAGCGCCTAGCCATTTTAAATTTTTATAAACGCTATAAAATAAAATGGTTTTAGTCCATTACCAAGATTAGCCATGTCAAAAGCTTACAACGAAAACTCACGTGTTAAAATCCCCGTCATCTTGCATTTAATGCGGCTTGGGTTTGAATATTTATCGCTTAAAGAGCAGTTTTGGGATAAAAACACCAATATTTTTCCGCAAATTTTTATTGACAGCCTATGCCGTATCAATCAAGGCTTATCCGCTGACGATGCCAAACGACAACTGGTTGAGATTACCCTTGAGCTGGACAATGAAGATTTGGGGCAAGCTTTTTATCACCGCCTAATCAACCAATCAGGCATCAGACTCATTGATTTTAATGATTTTGATAACAACCGCTTTCATGTGGTCAGCGAATTGCCCTGCATTCATGGCGATTTGGTTTTTGGTGTATCTGATAAAGGCGAAATCCAAGATTTGCAAAGTTTAGGCGATAAATTAGATAATTATCGTAAATTGGTTTTTGATTTTATTGCACCGCCTTGTAAGGTTCAATTAGAAGAAATTATCATTGATGATAAACTTGTTTTTATTTTTCATGTAGAGCAAGATTTAGAGCGAATATTTTATCGCAAAGATAATGAAAAATTCTTTATATGGCGTTAATAAGGATGTGGGCGTGTTAAGCAACGCTAAGGCTAAATTAAGCAACGGCAGTTAAAGTTTTTAACACATTGATTTTTAATGATTTTATAATTTTATCGCCCATAAAACTGCAAATAAGCAACGCTAAGCCCAAATTAAGCAACGATACCTTATTTTAACGGAAAAACCCATGACCACCCAAAATTTCACCGACCAAACCAAATCACTCATTGACAGCCTAAAAACCATTTGTGCCAACTATGGGCTAGGCAATGACGGCAATGAATTTAAAATCATCAGCCAAGTGTTTTTGTATAAGTTTTTAAATGACAAATACACCTTTGAATTCAAGCAATTGCGTGCCGAGCGTCCTGATGAAGACATTGACTTTATCAATATGGAAATTGAAGGCAAAACGGCGATTTTAAAGCCAGAACATTTATTGAAAAATCTGCACGCCGAGCAAAATAATGCCGATTTTGCCAAACGCTTTGATGATACATTAATGGACATTGCTGCCCAAAATGCCGATATTTTTTCGGTGAAAACCGAAGGCGGGGCAAAAATTGTGCTGTTTGAGCGTATCAGCAACTACATCGCTGATGAAAACCGCCGTGATGAGTTTTGCCGTGCGTTGGTTTCTAAATTAACCGATTTTAGTTTTGAAGAGATTTTTGCCCAAAAGTTTGATTTTTTTGCCACCATTTTTGAGTATCTCATCAAGGACTACAACAGCAATTCAGGCGGTAAATACGCTGAATATTACACGCCACACGCCGTGGCTCGCATCATGGCGGATATTTTGGTGCCCCAAAATGAGCGTGGCACAATCAAAAGCGTTGATGTGTATGACCCGTCGGCAGGCTCTGGCACATTGCTCATGAACGTTGCCCATGCCATCGGTGAAGACAAATGCATGATTTATACCCAAGACATTTCACAAAAATCGTCTAATTTATTGCGGTTGAATCTGATTTTAAATAATTTGGTGCATTCTTTAAACAATGTCATTCAGGGCAATACGATTTTATCGCCTTATCATAAAGACAGCTCAGGCAAGCTAAAACAGTTTGATTTTATTGTCTCTAATCCGCCGTTTAAATTAGATTTTAGCGATTCTCGCAATCAGTTGGACAGTCAGGAAAATAACGAACGCTTTTTGCCGGTATCCCGAAAATCAAGCCAACAAAGAAAGAGAAGATGGAAATTTATCAGCTGTTTATCCAGCATATTTTGTTTAGCCTAAAAGATAAAGGCAAGGCGGCGATTGTGGTGCCGACAGGGTTTATCACTGCCCAATCTGGCATTGACAAAAAAATCCGTGAGTATTTGGTCACCAATAAAATGCTTGCTGGCGTGGTGTCTATGCCGTCCAATATTTTTGCCACCACAGGCACCAATGTTTCTATCTTGTTTATTGATAAAGCCAATACAGGCGATGTGGTGCTGATTGATGCATCCAATTTGGGCGAAAAAATCAAAGACGGCAAAAATCAAAAAACCGTCTTGACCGCTGACGAAGAACGCAAAATCTGCGATACTTTTACCCAAAAACAGGCGGTGGATGATTTTAGCGTGGTGGTGAGTTATGATGCGATTCAAGCTAAAAATTATAGCTTGTCGGCAGGGCAATATTTTGATGTTAAGATTGATTATGTGGACATTTCAGCAGATGAATTTACCCAAAAAATGGCGGACTTTGAGCAAAATTTAAGCGATTTATTCACCCAATCGCATGGGCTTGAAAAAGACATTCAAGCGAATTTGAAGCGGTTGCGGTTTATAAAAAAAGATAGTTAATTGTTTGGGTCGCGCATACTTTTTTAGATTATTGCGCTTGCAGACTCAGCAGTTTTTTTAACCCAAGCACAACCCACACTGCCAGCACAAAAGGCAAGGTGAAATAACTGCCAACCGCATCAAAAAATGCAAAAAAGCCAAATCCCCATTGAATGAATAATGCCACGATAACGCCTACGCTTATCCAAATAACCTCTCGCGCTTTATCTTCAAATAGCGCTAGCGCCACCAACGCACTATTTTCATCTTATTTAAGCACTTAATGGTAAATAATACACGTTTAAATCGCTTAATTGCCCATATAAGTTTTCTGATTCAGGCAGTGTATGGCTATATAAAAATCCACATTTACCTGCTACAGCATTACTTGCCACGTTATTTGGATTACAACGAATAATCAGCGTATCAATAAGCGGTAAAGTGCGCGATGTTCCTGCATGGCTTGCCTTGCATAAGCCGATAATTTTCTGAGCCATTTGTGTTGCAATGCCACGACCACTATGACTTTGCGCCACCCAATAACCTAATGCCGCGCTAATACCGTTAATATTTTTACCATCGCTATGCTTTTGCCCAATATCGCGCACATTAATTACCCCAATACAGACATCTTCATAGAAAATAAACAAATGCAAACTATCTCCACGTGCATCGCTTTCCAAACAAGTACGCAGAAATTGCTGTGAATCCTCTACCGCTTGCACACCATCCAACCATGGCAACCAAGAGCGCAAATACTCACGATTAGCCTCTGTGAGTTTAAATAACATTTGCGCCGTTTCCGCTGCATCATTAAAAGCCACCAAGTGAATCAATTCACTATTAATCATCGACATCCCTTATTCCTCCAAGACAAAATCCACTCTTATAGCGCCAAACCGCCCCGCAATGCGTTAACCTTAGCGCCTGCCAGTATTGCCAATCGTTAAACCTTAAAAATCGCTATGATAGCCGAGATTAAACCAAGGTGAAATATTAGAATGATTTTCTATATATTACACACGCGCGCCACCTCTTCAGGCGTTGGCGCATACGGACGGTCTTTATAAAACGCCTCAATTGCCGCCAACACCGCATCAGCATCATCAACCACCGTCATCAACTGCAAATCCTCTTCTTTAATCATCCCTTCAGCAACCAAACGTTGCACAAACCAATCCAACAACCCCTGCCAAAACATAGACCCCACCAACACCACAGGAATACGTCGCGACTTACCTGTTTGAATCAACGTTAAAATCTCTGCCAATTCATCTAACGTCCCAAAACCACCTGGCATCACCACATACGCCGTAGCATATTTCACAAACATCGTCTTGCGTGAGAAAAAATGGCGAAAATGCATACTAACATCTTGATACCCATTATCCGTCTGCTCATGTGGCAAATCGATATTTAACCCAACAGACAACCCATCTTTCCCCTCATAAGCGCCACGATTAGCCGCCTCCATCAGCCAGGCCCCACCCCCACTAACAATAGCAAAACCTTCATCACTCAAGCGCTTACAAATCTCACGCGTCAAATCATAATAATCATGCCCTTCTTTAATACGCGCTGAGCCAAACACACTCACCGAAGGCTCAATCGCCGCCAAGCGCTCAAACCCCTCCACAAACTCCGACATAATCTGAAAAACCTTCCAAGACTCCTGATTAAGCTTGCCCATATCATGCGCATGAATATTTTTAGGTGGAATACGTTTTGTGTTCATAAAACTCCCGCTTAAAAGAAAAAACTAACCCAACGCCCAAAGAAGCGCCATTGACATTAACCCCATAATTCCCAACAATAGCGACCCTTACGCGTTGCATAAAAGAGTGGGCATTCTGCCGTAAAGCGCCTTTTTAAACAACAGAACCACTTATATTTTAAACTCTTATCCAAAAGACAAGGAAATCACCGTGATTGATGCCAACCAACTCGTCGTCCTAGTCGACGGCTCCTCCTACCTCTTTCGCGCCTTTCACGGACTCCCCCCACTCACCAATGCCGAAGGACATCCCACAGGCGCCCTTCATGGCGTTATCAAAATGCTCACCAAACTCTATGATGATTACCAACCCGCCTATTTTGGCGTCGTCTTTGATGCCAAAGGCAAAACCTTTCGCCACGACCTCTACAGCGCCTACAAAGCCAATCGTCCCAAAATGCCTGAAGAACTTGCCTGCCAAATCAAACCCCTGCATCAACTCATCGAAGCCCTAGGCTTTGCGCTAATTATCGAACAAGGCGTAGAAGCGGACGATGTTATCGGAACCCTTGCCGCACGCGCGCTTAAAGAGCATTATCAAGTCGTTATCTCCAGCGGCGACAAAGACATGGCACAACTGCTCACCCATGCCGACATCACCCTGCTAGATACCATGAAAAATGCCATAACCAGCCACACCAACATCGCCCAACGCTTCAAAGTTGACCAACTACGCGCCGACCAAGTTATTGATTTTCTCGCCCTAGTTGGGGACACCTCAGACAACATCCCAGGCATTGACAAAGTCGGGCCCAAAACCGCCGCCAAATGGCTACAACAATACGACAACATCGACACCCTCATCGACAACGCCAGCAAAATCAGTGGCAAAATAGGCGACAACCTGCGCAACAACCTAGACACCCTCAAACTCTCACGCACCCTCGCCACCATAAAATGCGACCTCCCCCTAACCCACACCATCGCCGACCTCGCCCTCCAACCCCCAAAACCCCCACAAACTCGAACAACTCTGCAACACCTACGGACTAAACAACATCAAATATCGCCACCTCAACCGCACCCCCAACGCCCCCCACCCCAAAACCCAGCATCCCCCAAGCACCCCAAGTGCAATATCACACCCTCACCGACCCAGCCCAACTCCCCCCCCTCATCGCCGAACTTAAAAAAGCCCAACGCATCAGCATCGACACCGAAACCACCTCACTCAACTACCAACAAGCCCAACTCGTTGGCATCAGCCTAGCGCTTGAAACAGGGCATGCCTACTACCTCCCCCTAGCCCACCAAGACAGCCCCAATCTCCCCCTAGAACCCACCCTAACCGCCTTAAAACCCATCCTTGAAAACCCCGCCATCATAAAAATAGGACAACATCTCAAATACGACCGCCACATCCTAAACCAACACCACCTCAGCCTAAACGGCACCTGCGACGACACCATGCTCATGTCCTACTGCTACAACGCCACCGCCACCCGCCATAATTTAGACGCCCTCGCAGACCACTACCTCAACTACCAAACCACCACCTTTGAAGACATCGCAGGCAAAGGCAGCAAACAACTCACCTTTGACCAAATCCCCCTAGAAACCGCCGCCCACTACGCCTGCGAAGATGCCGACCTCACCCTACGCCTTTATCAATACCTCCACAGCCAACTACAAACCCACCCAAGCCTCAACACCCTCTATCAAACCCTAGAACGCCCCCTTGCCAACGTTCTCTATCATATCGAAGCCCAAGGCGTTAAAATCGACCCAGAAAAACTCCACCAACAAAGCCAAGAAATCCAAACCCAACTCACCCAACTCGAACAGCAAGCCCACCAACACGCAGGGCAACCCTTCAACCTCAACTCCCCCAAACAACTCCAACACATCCTCTTTGACCAATTAAACCTCCCCATCCTCCACAAAACCCCCAAAGGACAACCCAGCACCAACGAAGACAGCCTACAAGACCTCACCGCCCATCACCCCCTCCCAGCGCTCATCCTAGAGCATAGAAGCCTCGCCAAACTCAAATCCACCTACACCGACAAACTCCCCCACCTCATCGACCCCACCACCCAACGCATCCACACCTCCTATCACCAAGCCATCACCAGCACAGGACGCCTCTCCTCAAGCGACCCCAACCTACAAAACATCCCCATCAGAAGCGAACAAGGACGACGCATCCGCCAAGCCTTCATCGCCCCCCAAGGCATGAAAATACTAGCCGCCGACTATTCACAAATCGAACTTCGCATCATGGCACACCTCTCCAACGACCCAGCACTACTCAAAGCCTTCAACACAGGGCAAGACATCCACAGCGCCACCGCCGCCGAACTCTTCAACCTCCCCCAAGAACAACTCACCCGCGAGCATCGTCGCAAAGCCAAAGCCATCAACTTCGGACTCATCTACGGCATGAGCGCCTTTGGACTTGCCCGCCAACTCAACATCAGCCGCGACGAAGCCGCCCACTACATCGACACCTATTTCAACCGCTACCCCAAAGTCAAAGACTACATGAACACCACCCGCCAGCGCGCCAAAGAACAAGGCTACGTAGAAACCCTCACAGGACGCCGCCTCTACATCAGCGACATCAACAGCAAAAACGCCCAACGTCGCCAAGCCGCCGAACGTCTTGCCATCAACGCCCCCATGCAAGGCAGCGCAGCAGATATCATCAAAAAAGCCATGCTCGACATCGACCACCACTACCACACCGACCCACGCCTAAACCTCATCATGCAAGTTCACGACGAACTAGTCTTTGAAATCCAAACCGACAGCATCGCCCCCCTCCAAAGCGACATCATCCAGCGCATGCAAAACGCCCACCCCCTAAATATCCCCCTCATCGTCGAAGCAGGCATAGGGGATAATTGGGACGAAGCACACTAATTAGATTGGTCTTGCCATT
>NZ_LXHZ01000005.1 GCF_001888055.1 Rappaport israeli | reverse complement strand
CGTTTAAGTTTTCAACCTTCATGGAACTGATAAACAAATCTCTTCGTTTTTGTGAACCCATAAGAGCCGTTACAAATAAAATTATTAAAAAAAACAGTGTCATAAAAGAAATATATGAAACAAATACGCTAACATAAAACTGGTCTTCTGTTTCTAAAGCACACAAAGAATGTGAGCCACATTTGGGACTGTGTGGCGGCATTGGTGAAACATAGGTAACTGTAATAGAAATACCTAGCAAAAATAGCATAAATAGCCTTACACCAAGACGTTTAAAGAAACCAAAAAATCCTGTAAATGCGAGCTGTACATTATTCAAAAATAAAAGATTTGCCTCTTTTGCTTTTTTAAAATAAAGATAAGCCCAAATCAAATTAAATGTAAATCCAGAAATATAATTAAGATTCCAGCCCGTTGCTCTATACATCGGAATATAAACAGCGGTGAGCGTATTATAAATTGCTTGATTTACTGCCTGCACATCGTCAAAAAGAAAAATTAAAGCGCAAATCATGCAATGCGGTATGAAAAGAATCAACCACACTATGGGTAATTTTTCAGAAACCTCCTCAGTTTTGTTGCGTATTGCTTCAAAAAGAAGTTCATTTTTTTGACGAATTTCCTCACGTCGTTCATCAGCTTTTTGATATTGTTTATAGAGCTTAGTGAGCTGCTCTTCGCTGAGGTTATGCATAGCAATCCAGACAAGTATTAAATATTTATCCCCTAGTATAACACTTTATTAATCTTAATAAGGGTATTTATACCCAACAAAATCAACGTATTAAAATAATTCTTGTGCAAATAATGAGGTAATCACAGCTTATTTTATCAATTTATGTTCCCGCTTAATTGTAGCAATCTAATTATTGTTAATAAATACTGGTAATTATATTTTAATAAATTAGTTTTAGATTCTGATAAATCTTTTTCAGCTTGGTAAATTTCTAAAGTATGGCTCATTCCATATTGATTCCCCAGTTTTGCTGCTTTTACTTTTTCTAAATTGGTTAAATATAGCTGTTTTTGTGCTTCTATTTGTGCTTGATATCCTTTTAATAATGCAATATGCTGTTTTATTTCTAAGGTTATTTTTCCTTTTTCTACACGGTACTCTGCTTCTTTCTGTTGAATATAGGCATTTTGCTGACGAACTTTGCTATGAATTTCATTATTACTATCTATTGGAAGATAGAATTGCAATCCAATATAGCTACCTTTATGAGAGTTGTTTTGTTTTTTATTATTAAATTGAGTATCATTATAATCATTTTGATATCCAACAGTTAAAGATAGTTTAGGATGATATTCACTTTCAGTAATTTTCTTATCTGCTATGGCTTTTTTAAGTTCTAGTGTTTTGTGCTTTAAAGTAGCGTTATTTACAAGGGCTTTTTTGAGCAAATATTCTTCTGTTATGATTTCTTTTAGTATGGACAAATCAAGATTATCAACAGGAATTAAATGATTAATAGATACCCCTGTATAATCTTCTAAGGTATTTTGAGCAGTAATTAATTCAGTTTGGATGCTAATTTCACGACTCACAGCAGCATCATAATGAGATTTTGCATCTAATATCTCTAAAACTGTTGCTTGTCCTAATTTGAATTTTTCTTCTGCTTGTGCAATTTCTGCTTGGTATGTTTCTTTTTCCTTGGCAATTGTGGATAGTTTTTCTTGGGAAATGAGGACTTCAAAATAGGATTTTACAACTTCAAGTAATAGCGCATCTTTTTGTTGTATTAATTGTGTATCCCCTAATTGGGCTGTGATTTTTTCTGCTTGGTATTTCCGCCAGCGTGATGGCTCATAGATTGGTTGTGCGATTTGAAGATTAATACCATAGCTTTGATGACTTTCATCATGATGTTGTGCGCGGTTGGTGTAATGAGCATTGATAGATAATTGTGGTAATAAATGTGCCTTGGCTTGCTGTTGCGATTCTTGCGCTGCAAGTTGCGCATATTGTGCGACTTGATAGATAGCAGCATGAGCTTTAGCAGCTTGCCAAGCGTCAATTAATGAAATATTTTCAGATGATTTTGCTGTTTTCTTTTGAGCTATTAAATTTTCAAAAGAGATGATTTCTTCTCCTATATCTTCTGCAATTAAATAATCTGAAAATAATATATTTTCTGTAGGATTTTGAGTGCATGCTGTTATTAAAAGGGATAAGGGAATTATTTTTAATTTTTGTCCAAATCTTTTTTTGGCTAAAAACAAGTATTTCATCTTTGTTTCATGCTCTCATCAATTGTTTTTTGTAATGGGCTTAAAAGATAATCTATCACTCGTCGCTTTCCTGTTTTTATTTCGGCTGTGATATTCATTCCAGCGCCAAGCTTAACTTTTTGTCCTTCAATAGTGAGCGTATCACTATCTAGAGTTATTGTCGCGGCATATACTAAACCTAGCTGCTCATCTTCTATAGCATCATAACTAATACTTTGAACACTCCCTGTTAGATAGCCATAACGTGTATATGGAAAAGCCTCTATTTTAATAACTGCTTGCTGTCCAGTATGAACAAAGCCAATATCTTTATTAAGAATGCGAACTTTTACAACCAACTGGAAATTATCTGGCACAATAACCATCAATGGCTGCGCTGCTGTAACTACGCCTCCTAATGTATGAACCGCTAATTGTTGTACAGTTCCACTTACAGGGGCTTTTAGGGTCATTAAAGCTTGTCGTTGTTTGGCTTTGAGTAGCTCAATAGATAATCCACGCAATTGCTCTTCTGCTTTATGAAGCGCATCGGAAGTATCGCGCCGTAGCATTTCTGTATTAACTCGCTGACTTTCTTTTGCCTCATCAATAGCTGCCATTATTTGCATAAGCTGTTTTTTGTTTGCTTTTTTGGTCATTCTGATTGGCAAGAGATTTGCTTTTTTGCTCTAAGTAAACGTGTTCGGCGATAAACTTTTGTTGCGCTAATTTGGCTAAATCTTCTGTTTTACGATTTTCTATATTACCCAGCTCTTTTAATTTGCTTATTTCACTGCGTATAACTTCCGCTTCTGCTTCATTTTGGCGAATACGCGCGCGAATCTGTTGGTCTTGTGCCAGCCAAGCCTGATATTGATTATTCAGTAATATTTGTTCGCTCAAACGTTGAGAATCTGCAATGGGTAATTCTGGAGATAATAGCGGAGGTTGTCGAGTTTCTAGTGCTTGTAATAATGCTTCATACCGCCATTTAGCCAATTGAGCGGTTTGTCGCGCGTTTTCAACTTGATTTACATCACTATCACTTCCCAAAGCGCTTAAAATAATCAAATGCTCGCCTTGTTTTACCACCTTGCCATCTTGTACATTAATTTCCTTAACTTCCGCGGTTTCTAGGGATTGAATAACCTTGCTTTGCCCATTAGGTTCTGTTTTACCTTGCGCAACTGCCACAATATCTAATTGACCAAACCATGCCCAAATAATCGCTAAAAACATAAACAATATAATTAAGCGCGCCACCCACTTAGGCGCTGCAGAAACTGGTGATTCTGTTAATTCTAAATGGGCAGGCAAAAACTCATATTCATCCTTTTTCCTTTTAGGCGGGTCTAGCTCATGTCTTACTTGCCAAACACTACGCCAAGTAGCGATATAGCGTTTTATTAAATCTATAAATGCCTGCTTATGAATAGTCATCTAACGATTTTGTAGCTGATATAAATAATGATAATACCCCTCTTTATGAGCCAACAATTCATCATGCCGACCCATTTCAATAATCTTACCTTTATCCATTGCGATAATACGATGTACGTGGCGCACTGTAGAAAGTCGATGTGCGATAATTAATACTGTACGATTTTGACAAATTGCCGCCATATTTTTCATAATGGCGAATTCAGATTCATAATCTAGCGCACTGCTTGCTTCATCTAAAATCAAAATACGTGGATTAACAACTAAAGCTCGTGCAATAGCGACTCTTTGGCGTTGTCCACCTGAAAGTCCCCCTCCTTGTTCCCCTACAATCGTATCGTAACCCTCAGGAAGCGCCATAATAAATTCATGTGCACCTGCTAGCTTTGCTGCTGCAATAATTCGCTCTAAATCCATAGAAGAATCGCTTAAAGCGATATTGTCGCGCACACTTGCATTCATTAAAACATTGTCTTGCAACACTACGCCAATCTGGCGCCGCAACCATGCAGGGTCTGCCAGTGCCAAATCATTGCCATCAATCAATATTCTTCCTTGCTCTGGCACATAAAGCCTTTGTACTAATTTAGTTAACGTGCTTTTCCCTGAGCCAGAGCGCCCAACAATTCCCACAACCTCACCTGCAGCAATTTGTAAAGAAAAATCCGATAAAATCAATTGCCCATCAGGACGATATCGAAATCCCACCGCCTCAAATGTAATCTCCCCACGAATAGGCGGTAAATTAAGACGCGCACTAGAATATTCAGTTGGTGTATTCAGAATATCTCCCAAGCGCGCTACAGAAATGCCAACTTGCTGAAAATCTTGCCATAATTGCGCCAAACGAATAACAGGCGCTGCCACCTGACCTGCTAACATATTAAAAGCAACTAATTGACCAACCGTCATTTTGCCCTCAATAACCAATTTTGCACCAAAATATAGTGTTGCAATCGTTACCCCTTTTTGGATTAACGCAATTCCTTGTTGACCAATAGTCGCTAATTTGGTTACGCGAAAACTTGTTTGTACATAGCCTGCTAACTGCTTATCCCAGCGACGGGTCATTTGTGGTTCTACAGCCATTGATTTAATTGTAGCTAATGCCGTTACAGACTCAACTAAGAAAGATTGATTATCCGCATAACGCGCAAATTTATCATTTAACCTAACCCGCAACATTGGACTAATAATTGCAGACCACAATGCATATAAAGGCAAAGAAATAACCACAACCATAGTCAGCCAAGCACTATAAAACCACATTACCGCAATAAAAATAATCGAAAATACTAAATCTAAAATAGAAGTAAGCGCTTGTCCTGTTAAAAAATTACGTATTTGCTCAAGCTCTCGCACCCGCGCTACAGTATCTCCCACACGTCGAGATTCAAAATATCCTATCGGCAACCGCAATAAATGACGAAATAAGCGCGCCCCAAGTTCAACATCAATTCGTGAAGTCGTATGCGCAAAAATATAAGAGCGTAAACCATTTAATATGACCTCAAATAAAGTCACAATAATAAATGCAACAACAATAACATTAAGCGTACTAAATCCCCGATGCACCAATACTTTATCCATCACCACCTGAAAAAATAAAGGCGTAATTAAAGCAAATAACTGCACCACCACTGATACCGCCAAAACTTCTAATAAGATGCGACGATATTTAATAACTGCAGGAATAAACCAAGTAAAATCAAATTTAGCTAAAGAGCCTAAAACTGAAGCCCTAGAAGCTACTAAAATCAACCGCCCTGAAAATTCAGCTATAAACTCAGCCTTATTTAATATCTTAGATTTTCCAAGTATCAAATCTTGAATCAGATATTGTTCACCATCAATCCTTGCAAGAATAAAATGCCGCCCATCCTCACGCCAAATCACAGCAGGCAATGCTAATAAAGGTAAACGTGCCAATTTAGCCGAAATTACGCGCACTTTTAATCCTAAAGACTTTGCCGCCAATAGCCACTGCATTTGTGATAAATCATGTCCATCTTCAGAAAACTGATGTAAAACATCTGCGCTATTGACCGCAATTCCATGATAATGCGCCATAATTATTAAAGCATTAAGTGCAGTAGACGACTGATTAGATGAGGAATTAAGCATAAATTTAGATGGAAATTAAATCTATAAAATAATACTTATTCTTACAGAAAAATTACAGATTAGTCAATATATAACTAACCTAAACAGAATATTAATTCTAATGAATAAATTATGATCCATTTTATGGAAAAATCTTTATAAGACTAATAAATTAATCATAAGAGATATAATCTAATCATATTTCACTGGATAAAATTATTAACAATAACGAGTTTTTACTTTGAAATAAGCTAGATACAAAAAAACGGGCTATTGCCCGTTTTTTACGCTTAAAATCGATAACGACTTACCAACGATTATCACGTCCAAAAGATGAACGTTCACGACGTGGATTGTCTTCACGAGGGCGTGCTTCATTTACGCGAAGGTTACGACCGCCAACATCTTTGCCATTGATTTCTTCAATAGCTTTCTTGGCAGCTTCAGCATCAGGCATTTCAACAAAGCCAAAACCTTTTGAGCGGCCACTGTCGCGCTCTTTGATGATGCTGGCATTTCGTACTTCGCCATAAGCTGAAAATAGCTCACGCAAATCGCTGTCTGTTGATTGGTAAGATAAATTACCGACATAAATATTTGTCATTCCTAAAACCCTAAAAAATGCGTTAATCTCAAATACTAGCAATACCGTAACGCAAAAAGTATTGATAGCGACTTACCTAAGGTAAGTTCTCGCGAAGTAGTATAATGGAATTACCCCACAAAGGCAAAGCAATTTTTTAAAAATAACCATTTGATTTCACAAAAAAATATAAAATAAAACTTTATTTTTCTATTGCATTAAGCGCAATGCCATATTTTTAATTGATTTAGCGCTTGGATAATAGGAGTTGCCACAATCCACAAATACCCAATCCTATAACACACCACCACTTAACTCCATATTCACTTTCTGGCAAATACGCAAAGAAGCTTGCTGCAATTAATAGCATTGCCCCAGAAATTGATGAAACATTTATATATTTATCTGAATTATTATGCTTGGTTTTTTTGATTGTATTATTTGCTTTAGCGCGCCGTTCTTCTACTAAATAATTGAGCAATTCCGAAGTTAAAATTGGAATTTTAGGTAGCAAAATAGAATAGTCATGCGCATTTTCGCGTAATTTTTTTAATCCTGCCTTAGGCCCAACCTGTTGTTTCATCCAATCTTCTAATACAGGTTTTGCTGTCTTCCATAAATCTAGCTCTGGATATAAGCGCCTGCCTAAACCTTCAACATTAAAAAATGTTTTTTGCAACAATACCAATTGCGGTTGTACTTCCATATTAAAGCGTCTAGCGGTTTGAAATAGCGTTAATAAAAAAGCGCCAAAAGAGATATCTTTGATAGGTTTACCAAAAATTGGTTCAGATACTTTGCGGATGGCTGCTTCAAAGTCAGTAATGCGCGTATCACTTGGCACCCAACCTGATTCAATATGCAGTTCTGCCACACGTCGATAATCGCGATTAAAAAAGCAAGAAAATTTTCTGCTAAATAATGTTGGTCTTCGGGGGTAAGAGAACCCATAATGCCAAAATCAACCGCACAATATTTAGGATCGTTTGGATTGCTAATATCAACAAAAATATTACCTGGATGCATATCTGCATGAAAAAACTATCTCTAAATACTTGGGTGAAAAATATTTCCACGCCACGCTCACCCAATAATTTCATATTTGTACCTGCTGCCTTTAGCGTGTCCAAATTGGCGATATTTTCTGCAAAAATGCGCTCTTGTACTAGGATATTTTTACGGCAATATTGCCAATAAACATCTGGCACATACAACAATTCAGAGCCTGAAAAATTCGCTTTTAATTGGCTTGCATTAGCAGCTTCATACATTAAATCCAGTTCTTTTTCAAAACTTTGCTCAAATTCGCTCACAACTTCCACAGGGCGAAGACGTTTACCATCACGCGTTTTTGCAACCAATTTTGCTATTATATACATCACTGCAATATCTTGTGCGGCAATTTTTTCTACATTAGGTCGCAATACTTTTACTATTACCTCTTCCCCGCTATGTAAAGTTGCTGCATGTACTTGCGCTACTGAGGCAGACGCCATCGCTTCTGGCGCAAACTTGCGAAAGAGTGCTTCAACTGGCTGATTTAAGCTTTGCTCAATAATTGCATTGGCTTGCTCTAGTGAAAAAGGCGGTACTTTATCTTGTAACTTACTCAGCTCTATCACAATATCAACGGGCAATAAATCTGGGCGTGTAGACAGTGTTTGCCCAAGTTTGACAAAAACAGGCCCTAAACGCTCTAATGATAAGCGCAAGCGCGCGCCTAGTGTCCGCTCAGTTTTATCACGTCGATAATGCGCTGGATGTAAGTATGCTAACCAACGGATAATGCGAAAACTCCCTTGATTTGGCAAATAGTGATCCAAATGATAATAAATGGCTACGGAGAAAATACGATATAAACGAGCAATAGAAACCAACATTAAATGTTTTCCAAAGTATTAATTTGCGCTTCAAGCTTATCAAGCGTTGCGCGAAGTTGTGCCAATTGTTTTTGATATGTTGAGAATTCTCGGCGTTGTAAAAATCCGTGCGTCTCATCTGCAAAATAAGCCTGCAATTGTTGCTTAATTTGCTGTTGTGCTTGATTGCCCAATGCTTGAGTTTCCAATAAGGCATTGTATAAAATCCCGCCTAATTTCTCGCCGAAGCGCTGCTCTAGTGCATAACTAAAATTCGGCTTTAATGTACTCATCACTTGTTGAAATTGTTGTGCAGCGTATAAATCGCCTTCAATATACAACCTATCCTCACTATTAGCTTGTTTACGCTCACTAAAAAGTTGTAAAAATGCGCTTAAACTCCCTTTTAGTTTCACATCACACATTGCGGTAGTTTCTATCTCAATTTTAAGCCGCGCATTATCAATTAAGAAAACCCAAGGCTTATCCCGTAAATTAAGCTCAATACTAACGCGCTTACCATTTAGAGGTTGCAACTTTTCTGCTGCTTGGGGGTCAAGCTGCAGCGCTTGATTTAGCACCGTTTGTATCAGTGTTTCATTTAAAAATTTCTCTAACATCTCAAACCTTCACGCCTTTATGAATAGCAACAATACCATTGGATAAATTCTGATATTCACATGCGCTCAACCCTGCCTGTGCAAACATTGTTTTGAGGGTTTCTTGATCTGGATGCATCCGAATTGACTCCGCCAAATATTGATAACTATCGCTATCTTTAGCGATTAACTCACCCATTTTGGGCAAGAAAGTAAAAGAATACCAATCATAAACCTTTGTAAATACGGGAGATTGCGTCTTAGAAAATTCCAACACCAACAACCGCCCCCCTTTTTTTAATACCCGTGCCATTTCATTCAGCGCTTGTTGCTGATTGGTTACATTGCGAAGTCCAAATGCCATAGTAATCAAATCAAAACTCTCATCAGCAAATGGCAAGACTTCAGCATTGGCTAACACAAACTCTAGATTTTGCAAATATCCCTTATTAATCAAGCGCTCACGCCCTATATTTAGCATTGAGGCATTAATATCGCTCACAACCAATTTGCCAACCACATCACCGCCAACCTCTGCAGCGCGCATTTTTTTAGCCAATCGTAAGCTAATATCGCCCGTACCAGCGGCAAGGTCGAGCACCGCCTCACCGCTTTTAACCTCAGTTTGCCATACATACCAATCTTTCCATAGACGATGCACCCCCAAAGACATCACATCATTCATCACATCATATTTTTTTGCTACAGAATCAAAAACCTCACCCACTCGCTCGGTTTTCTCCTCCATTGCGACTTTCTGATAGCCAAAATGCGTTTGCTCTTTCATAATTTATCCTGTTGTTTATTTTTTAATTCAGTGAGATAGCGCATCCAATAATGACGGTGATTTTGCGCTAAATCATGCAAAATATCCCACGAATACAATCCACTATCATGCCCATCGCTAAAGACCAAACGCACCGCATAATTGCCAATAGGAACAATCTGCTTAATGGTTACATCCTCCTTACCCGCCAAAATATTCCACTGTCCGCCATGCGCCCGCACCTCTGCCGAAGGTGAACACACGCGCAAATACTCTGCCGAAAGCGGATAACGCATTTGTTCAAAAACAACTGTTAGCGTATCCCCTTGTTTATTTAAAGAAATTTCCTGAGGAATCAGCGGTTGACTCATAAAAGATAATCCAATAAAAATTTAGGATGACGAATAACCGCGGTTACTCGCTGTGTAAGCTCATCTGATGCTCTACCATCGGGACGATATAACAAAACTTTTGCCTGTGCGGCACAAGCCGCCTCACCTCCTACATCAGAATCTTCAAGCACTAGTAAAGACTCAGGCGCCACCCCTAAAAGAGCCATTGCGCGCTCATAAGCTTCGGGATTAGGCTTAGCTTCATTTACATCATCTAGGGTAATAATCACGCGAAAATACGCCAACAAATCAGGGCGCGTTGAAGAAAAATCACGCAACACACCCTCTTGCGAATCCGCCGTTACCAATGCTAAGGGATAGCCTTGGTCATAGAGTGTTTCAATTACTGATTCTATTCCAGAAATAAAGGTTAATTTTTCTTCTTGAAATGACCGCTCACAGGCTTTAATCCATTGTTTTACAAACATTTCAGGACTCACCTTATCTTGAACTGCCTCTTTTAAAATCGCAATGACTTTTGGCATTGACATGCCTTGAAACTGGGCCAAAAACTCTAAAGAAAACATCAAATCATGTTGCGCCAATGTTGCTAGAAGCGCCTGATGATAAATCCGCTCAGAATCAAAAATCACACCATCCTTATCAAAAGCCACCGCCTCAATCTGTGCCATCAAAACGCTCCTTATTCTGCCCAATCAGCCTTGGTTCAATTGTCAACGTAATGCCAAAACGCGCCTGAACGCCTGCAATAATTTTTTGCGCAAATGCATAAATCTCATCTCCTCCACCCTCATAATTAATCAAAACCAACGCATGATGTGCATAAATCCCCACATTCCCCTCACGATAGCCCTTAAACCCACAACGTTCAATAAGCCAAGCGGCGGGGATTTTAACACGATTGTCATCAACAACATATCTTGGCACATCGCTATAACTTTCCTCTAAGTGCAACAAAACCGCCCTATCTACCACAGGATTATGAAAAAAACTCCCTGCATTTGGCAAAATCTTAGGGTCTGGCAGTTTATTCTGACGAATTGCCACCACCGCGAAAAAAACCGCCTCAATCGAATTAAGTGGCATAGGATACTGCGCAAGTTCTGCATAATCCAAGCGCAAAATAGGATTTTTACGCAACACAAACACCACCGCCACAATCACATAACGCGTCAACCAGCGCGATTTAAAAAAACTCCCACGATAAACAAACCCACACTCTGAGGCTTGCAGACAGACCCACTCTCTTTTCCAGCGGTCATACGCCTCCACCTGCGCAATCACCTCACAAACCTCAACCCCATAAGCGCCGATATTTTGCACTGGCGCAGCACCCACCGTCCCTGGAATTAGCGCTAAATTTTCCACCCCACCCAAACCACGTACGACCATTTCCTGCACAAACGCATGCCAATTCTCCCCCGCCATCGCGCGAACCCACACATACGCTTTATTTTCATCCACCACCGACACCCCAAACAAATTCAACCTCACCAAACGCTCCTCCACCCATGGTAAAAACACCACATTACTACCAGAGCCAATCACCACATCCCCTGCATTGAGCGCCTGTAATTCCTCTTGCGCTTCAATAATCATCAACTCACGCGCCACTGCCTGCCCAGCCAGCGTATGCCAATCCTTTAATTCCACCTCATGAAATACTTGCATCAATCAATTCCAAACTTTTTCAATTTATAACGCATCGCACGAAAACTAATTCCCAACATCTCCGCTGCTTTAGTTTTATTTTGCCCACAATCTTCTAAAGCTTTCAGCAGCAACTGTTTTTCCATATCGTGCATATACTCTTCTAAATCATCAGGAATTTTTTCCTCTCCTTCTAAGGACAACCCCTCTTCGCCCAAAGATTTTTGCTGTAATGATTGCGTCAACACAATATCATCAGCATCAATCCTGTCCCCTTCAATAAAAGTTAGTGCGCGCTCTAAAATATTTTCCAATTCACGAACATTTCCGGGAAAATCATAATGTTGAAGCTTATTGATTGCCTCTTGAGTCAATTCCACTGCACGATACCCAGACTCGCTAGCCAAGCGCGCCAATAAATGTTGTGCCAGCAATACAATATCCTCTCCTCGCTCTCGTAAAGGCGGAATAAATAAGCCAATCACATTCAAGCGATAATACAAATCCTCACGGAATTCTCCTGCGCTCACCTTTTTTTCTAAATTATGATGCGTTGCGGAAATAATCCGAACATCCACCGCCTCCTCACGGTCTCCCCCAATTGGACGCACCGCACGCTCTTGAATAGCACGCAACAACTTCACCTGCATTGATAACGGCAAATCCGCCACCTCATCTAAAAACAACGTCCCCCCATTAGCGGCAACAAACAAGCCATCTTGGTCTTGATTGGCGCTTGTAAAAGCGCCTTTTTTATAGCCAAAAAACTCACTTTCCACCAAATTTTCAGGAATGGCGCCACAATTAATCGCCACAAAAGGGGCTTGCGCTCTTGCACTCTGCTCATGAATAGAGCGCGCCACAATCTCCTTCCCCGTTCCTGATTCACCATTAATAAATACAGGTGCTTGCGACAGCGCCACCTTAGCAATCATATTTCGCACGCGCTCCATCGAAGCCGTCTGCCCAATGAGCGTCATTTGTTTAGCATTAGCACCTTTAACGCCTGCTTTTACCTCCTGAGATTCGCGCGCCTTTAGTGCTCGTCCATTTTTCTGCTGCATTGCCTGCTTTGCCACCGTCCGCAGCTGCTTTAACTCAAAAGGTTTATTAATAAAATCAAATGCCCCAAGCTTTAATGCGCGAATTGCCATATCCATATTGCCATGCGCTGTAATCACACAAACAGGCGTATTGGCATAATGCTTTTGCACATGCGCCAACAAATCCAACCCATCTCCATCAGGCAAGCGCACATCACAAATCACAAAATCATAACGGTTGGTTTTTAACTTTTGAATCGCTGATTTCACGCTATAAACCGCATCACAGACCACACCCTGACCTGCTAATGCTATTTCAATTAACTCACAAATATCTTTTTCATCATCAACAATCAAAGCATTTGCCATAGCATCCTCATTTAAAGTTAAGTTCTACTAATGCCTAATAGTGTAACACTTTAACTAAAATTAAGCGTTTTTTGCGCCTCTTGCGCAATAAAACGTTCCACAATGATTCTAAAACAAGCGCCTGTTTTTCTTGGCACATATATAATTTGTGCCTGATTAGCCAAACACATCTCACGCACTAAATAAAGCCCCAACCCCGTTCCCCTATTATGTTTGGAAAAAAATGGCTCAAAAATCAAATCGCGGTCTTCTTCTGCCACCCCCTTCCCATTATCCGCCACATCCAAATAAATCAAGCGCCCCACCTCACTAACCTGAGTTGTAATATCAATTTCCACCTGTTCAACCCCAGCATAGCGAATGGAATTCATAATAAAATTATTTAAAATCTGGCTTAAATGCCCCTCATCAAAATATACTGAATATTGCTGTGTTTTATCCAAATGCATCCGCACAACCGCCGCCTTTGTCAACGCATCAGAGCTCGCCTGAGAAACAATAGTTTTTATAAACGTATTTAAATGAATCAACCGCTTATTGCGTGAAGCGCTTTGAAATAAATTCAAAATATCGCTAATAATCACATTCATCCGCTTAGCATTATTAATAATTTTCTCGGCTAGAAAATTCACCTGCTTATCCTCACTAGATTCCATCAAAATATCCGCCGCACTTTGCACCGATGCCAGAGGATTACGAATTTCATGCGCAATACTTGCCGTCAACCGTCCTAGCGAAGCCAAACGCGTCTCACGCACCCGCTCCATACTTTCCTCAATCCCCTCTAACGTAATAAGCGTCAATTCCGTCTCTCGATGTTGATGCAAGGTATTAAAACTCACACTATATTGCCCCTTTGGCAAATCAATCGTCCGCACATTGCTAAATTGCAAATGAATCCAACGCGCAAACCGCTTTGCCAACGCCTCAGAAAACAACACCAACTCCCTAGGGGGTACAGCCTCTGCTGCAATATTAAAAATCTTCCGCGCCTGCTGATTAAGCGTAATCACCACCCCAGCACGATTAACCACCAACAACCCGCTTTGGATATCCTCAATAATCGAATCATTTAATTGTCTAAGTTGTTTATTATAAAAATAATTCAACTCTGAAAGAATTTTATTATCCCGCGCCTGACTGGCTAAAAATCCAACCCCAATGACCAAAACAGCCAACAACACGCTAAACAAAATCGGCTCAATCAACCCATTAAAATTCAAGCGAATATCGCCAAAATCTCCCTAAACCGCTGCCATTGAGACTGCTCTTCCAATACCCGCACCCCCACCTGAGGCAACACCAACACCAGCAAATAATACACAAACAACATCCCCCCCAAAGCCACCCCAGTCACCACACTCTCATAAAAAGTCAACGTCAGCACCGACAGCAACAGCGAGCATAAAATAATCACCACCCCCACATTAACCACAGCCTGCTCAAACAACATCCCCACCAAAAGCGATAATAAAATGGACTCCACCACCGCAACACTCACAAACAATCCAGCGCGCCCCCCCAATGACGCAACCAAGCATTACTTGCCAACAAAAAACTTACATACACCGCCAACAAAAACCAAAAAAACAACGACAAAGTGAACTCAAGTTCCTGTATACGCAACAATTCAGGGGACAACGCAAAATCGCTATCCAACATAAAAAAAGAAAAAGACAGCAACAGCGTAAAAGCTAAACGTACAAAATTAATATTCCTTAACAGCTTAGCGCGATAAACATCAATCTCCTGCGCTGCAAACTCACGCACCAACGACGGATCATGCAAAGGCAAAAATGGCAACGGACGTGGCTTAGGTTGAATCATCACCAGCCTCCTCACCCAAAACAAATTGCGCACGCAACACCGCCGCCACCGACGCCGTATCTGCCCGTAAAATCCTTTTTCCCAACTTCTGCGCCCGCCAGCCTCTATCTCTAGCAAACGCCACCTCCTCTGGCGTCCATCCCCCTTCAGCCCCCACCAACAACGACACCTCTTCCACCCGCACCCCCTCATCTAATGCCTCATCAACCTCATACGGAGAGAAAATCCAACGCAACCCAGACGCCATCTCAACCCCTTGAGAGAACTCAACAGGTGGCGTTATCGCCATCAACCTAGCACGACCACATTGCTGCGCGCTTGCAACCGCCACCCCCTGCCAATGCGCCAGCTTAGAATCCAAACGCGCCCCCTTAAGCACCACCTCACAGCGCGACGCCATCACAGGCACCAAACGACATACCCCCAACTCCACCGCCTTTTGCACCACTTTATCCATCGTATCGCCTTTTAAAAGAGCGGCATAAAGCACCACAGGCACCGCCAACTCATTCTCCAACGCCACCTGCTCCCCTATCCTCACCACCGCCTGAGCGCGCGACACCGCCTCCAACACCCCCACATAATCAAATCCATCCCCATTAAACAACACCACCTCAGCCCCTTTTCAAGCGCAACACCTTATCCACATACCGCAACACCTGCCCTCAAGCACCACATCTGCCCCCACTGACAACCCCTCATCCACATATAAGCGAATTTTCCGCACAACATCCTCCAAAACAAAAAACAGCGCTCCATGCGCCAAAGTAGCGATTTTCCCACACATTGACTATACTTTTCAGCCAATTTCACACACGGAACACCACCCCTTATGAAAATCACCAGCTGGAACGTCAATTCACTCAACGTCCGCCACCCCCAAGTCCTACAATATCTAAACAACTACGCCCCCGACATCCTAGGACTACAAGAACTCAAACAAACCGATGAAGCCGTTAACAGCCAAGCCTTCATAGACGCTGGCTATCATATCGCCACCTACGGACAAAAAACCTACAATGGCGTTGCCTCATTAGTCGCCACCCCCTAACCGACATCCAGCGTGGATTCCCCAACCATAACGACCCCCAAGCACGCGCCATCGCCGCTACCATCAACAACGTCCGCATCATCAACCTCTACGTCCCCAATGGAAAAGCCGTTGGCGATGAAAAGTATCATTACAAACTACAATGGCTCACCGCCCTACAACACTACATCGAAAACCAACAACAACACTACCGCCACCTCGTCATCCTAGGGGATTTCAACATCGCCCCTCAAGACATAGACGTCCACGACCCCAAAGCTTGGCAAGACAAAATCCTCTGCTCTGCTCCCGAACGTCAAGCCCTACAAAACCTTCTAGCCCTCGGCTTTACCGACGCCTACCGCCAACAACACCCCACCACCCAAACCTTCAGCTGGTGGGATTATCGTAAAGGCGGACTACAACGCAATAACGGACTACGCATCGACCTCACCCTCTGTAGCAACAACCTAAACATCACCGCCAGCGACATCGAAATCGACCCAAGACGCTGGGAACGCCCCTCAGACCACGCCCCAGCCTACGTCAAAATCACCCCGCCACAAACTCTATAAATCGCTATAATACCCCCTCAACAACCCCAAAAGGCATCACCATGACCCAATTTTCCAACCGTATCGACAACTTCTGCGCCGGACCCTGCACCCTTCCCCTCCCTGTATTACAACAAGCCCAAGCCGAACTGCTAAACTTTCAAAACAGCGGCATGTCGCTTATGGAAATCTCCCACCGCTCCAAATTATTTGAACCCCTCCACTACCAAACCCTAGAGCTTGCGCAAACGCTTATCAACGCCCCCCGCCAGCTTCATCCCCCTACTCCTTACAGGCGGTGCCAGCCAACAATTTGCCATGAGCGCACTAAACCTCCTCCCCCCTGGTAGCAATCAAGTTGGCGCACTCATCAACAGTGGCGTATGGGCAAACAAAGCCTAGAAGAAGGACAACGCATCGCCCCTATCGTTGAAATCTGGAATGGACAATCCACCCAGCACACCACCCTCCCTAACCATAGCGAACTCCTCTACCCCGAAAACACCCGCTACCTCCACATCACCAGCAACGAAACCATCGACGGCATCCAATATCACCACTATCCCGACACCCCCCATCCACTCGTTATCGACGCCTCCTCCGACTACTACGCCCGCCCCATTGCATGGGAAAAATGCGACCTCGTCTATGGTGGCGTGCAAAAAAACCTCGCTCCTGCAGGACTCACACTCATTTTTATCCGCAAAACACTCCTACAAGAGCGCCCCGACCTCCCCAAATACTTCAACTACAAAACCCACGCCGACCACGACTCCCTCTACAACACCCCCCCCACATGGCAAATCTATCTCCTAAACCTCAGCCTAAAATGGATGCAACAACAAGGTGGCATCACTCATTTTCAACAGCTTGCCCAACAACGCGCCCAACTCCTTTATAGCGCCATAGACCAAAGCGACTTTTACACCAACCCCATTGCGCCTCAATACCGCTCCCACATGAACGTTATCTTTCGCACCCCAAGCGAAACCCTAGACACCCAATTTTGGCAAACCGCCGAAACCCAAGGACTTAGCGGACTCAAAGGACATCGCATTGTGGGAGGCATTCGCGCCAGCCTCTACAACGCCCTAAGCCTAGACAGCGTCCACCGCCTCATTGAATTCATGCACCACTTTGCCAAACAACACGGATAACCCATGCTCTATCGCCTAGCCAAACCCCTCCTCTACCGCCTAGAGCCCGAAACCGCCCACAACCTCACCCTAAAACTCCTAGCGCTCTGCCCAGCCCTCATTCGTCCCCAATCCTACCCCGACCCCTGCACCCTCATGGGACTCACCTTCCCCAACCGCCTAGGCATCGCCGCAGGACTAGATAAAAACGCACACGCACTAAAAGCCCTAGACAACAGTGGCATAGGCTTTATTGAAATCGGCACCCTAACCCCGAAACCGCAAAGTGGCAATCCTAAACCGCGCCTCTTTCGCTTAACCCAGCAACAAGCCATCATTAACCGCATGGGCTTTAATAACGACGGCGCAAGCAAAGTCTGTGCCCGCGTTGCGCTCATTAAAGACAACCTAAAAGCGCTCATTGGCATCAACATCGGCAAAAACAAAACCACCCCCAATGAACATGCAATCCACGACTATCAACAAGCGCTACACATCGCCTATCCCCATGCCGACTACATTACCATCAACCTCTCCTCTCCCAACACTGAAAACCTCCGCGACCTCCAACATGGGCAAGCACTCGCCACCCTCCTAAGCGCTTTAAAAAAAAACCAACACCAACTTCATGATATTTACCAACGCCACGTTCCCCTAGTTGTTAAAATCGCGCCTGATAATAGCCCTCAAGCACTCGAGCAAATCCTAGAAACGCTCCACACTCACGAAATAGACGGCATCATTGCCACCAACACCACCATCAACCAACAAAGCCTCCCCCCTCATCTCCAACAACAAGGCGGACTTTCAGGCGCGCCTCTAACCGCCCCAAGCACTGAAATTTTACGCCACATCCGCCGCCAACTCCCCGACATCCCCCTCATTGCCTCTGGTGGTGTGATGAGCCCTAAAGACCTACAAGACAAGCTCAACGCTGGCGCCGACCTCGTTCAGCTTTACAGCGGACTAATCTACCAAGGCCCTGCACTCATCAAACACTGCTTACAAAGCCTCAACCCACCCCAAAGCTAATCTCAAGCAATAATCATACCCCTTACAAACAAAACATCAGGAACATCACATGAACACAAATATCAACAACACCCTAACCCCTTTAACCGCCATCTCCGCTGTTGACGGGCGCTATCACGACAAAACCGCCCCACTCAATACCTTATTTAGCGAATATGGACTGATTAAATACCGCTATCAAATCGAATTACGCTGGTTGCAAACCCTTGCCAATTATAAAGACATCAAAGAACTCACCCCCCTCACTGCCGACGAACAACAACACATAGACCAACTCGCCACACAATTTAACCTAGAAACCGCACAAAACATCAAAACCATCGAACGCACCACCAATCACGACGTCAAAGCGGTTGAATACCAACTCAAACAAGACCTCAGCCAACACCCCAGCCTAAAGCAAAAAATCGAATTCATTCATTTTGCCTGCACCTCAGAAGATATTAACAATCTTGCCTACGCCCTCATGCTCAAAGACGGACGCGACCTCATCCTCCAGCACCTTCAAACCCTTGCACACGACCTCAGCCAACTCGCCCATAGCCAAAGCCACACCCCCCATGCTCGCCCGCACACATGGACAACCTGCAAGCCCCACCACCCTCGGCAAAGAACTCGCCAACGTACATCATCGCCTAAGCCGTCAAATCCAACAGCTCCACAGCCAACCCATTCTTGGCAAACTCAACGGCGCTGTAGGCAATTTCAACGCACACCACATCGCCTACCCGCACATCGACTGGATAACCCTTGCCAAAACCTTTGTTGAACAAACCCTAGGACTGACCTACAACCCCATGACCACCCAAATAGAGCCTCATGACTATATCGCCGAACTTCTACACACCCTAAGCCGTGCCAATACCATTCTTCTCGACTTCAGCCGTGATATCTGGGGTTATATCAGCCATAACTATTTCAAACAAAAAATCATCGACGGCGAAATTGGCTCATCCACCATGCCTCATAAAGTCAACCCCATCGACTTTGAAAACGCCGAAGGCAACTTAGGAATTGCCAACGCCCTTTATCAACACCTCGCAGGCAAACTCCCCCTCTCACGCTTTCAACGCGACCTAACCGACTCCACAGTCCTAAGAAGTTTAGGCACAGCCTTTGGGCATAACCTCATCGCCCTAAGCGCACTTAAAAAAGGCATGCACAAACTACAGGTCAACCCCCAAGCGCTAGAGAAAGACCTCGCCGCCAACCCTGAAATCCTCGCCGAAGCCATTCAAACCGTCATGCGACGCTATAACATCCCCAAACCCTATGAAAAACTCAAAATCCTCACCCGTGGACAACGCATTAGCGAAGAAACCCTCAGCCAATTTATCGACAGCCTCGAACTTCCCCCAGAGGCAAAAGAACGACTCAAAACCCTCAAACCCCATCAATACATCGGGCTTGCGCAAACGCTCACCCAAAACAACCTTCCCAATCCCTAAACCAAATGCAAAATATAGCGCTTATAGTTGGAGAAGTGAAAAAGTAGTACAAGGCGGCGAGCCGCAGACAGTACAGATAGTACGGCAAGGCGAGCCAACGCCGTAATACTTTTTCAATTCTTCGACTATATAAGAAAAAAGATGCCCTTTTATAACAGGCATCTACAAACTCTCTAGCAATAAACCATTTCTAATTTCAAAAAACACAATCCCCGTCAAACAGTTGATTGCCACCACAAGTCAACCATCATTCTCGCAATAAAATCTGCACCAACTCAAAAGCAAAAATCGCTTGCAAATTTGGTTGTTCTAAAGACGCCAACCCCTCTTCAAGCCCCACCAACAACATCTCAGCAAATGACCGTTTTAGTCCCCGCAAAGTCAACAAATCCGCACGCAACCTGCGCCAACCCTCCGCCTGTCGCCAGTCTACCCACTCAAACCCCGCCCCTTTTATCGGCAACGACCGCTCACACAACCACGTAAATATCGCCTCCGCCTTTTCAGGTGATTGCGCAAATGCACAAGCTAAAAACCCCAGCACCCTTGCAAGCTCCGCCTGCAACTGTTGATAATGCACAGACTCGCGCACAGCCTCTCGTCTAGACAACCCCTCCACCAACACCACCCAGCAACACCATTCATAAAAAGACCTGCGCCCATCTAAATCCATCACCACCGCCACATCCGACAACAAAGCCCGTTTCTCACTTGCAGAGCAATCCTTAAGGCGCGCACAAAGAGAGGCAAACACCCGAAGCTGTGCCACAGGATGCACCTCCCCCAGCTTCGCAACAGCCGCGCGTGCTTGTGATAAACGCGTTTGATTGACGCGCTTTGACTGCGTCAAGTCAAACCAACTTGCTCTTGCGTGAAAAACAAACATAGCAAATACCAGCGCTGAAATCTCTATTTCATCCACCCCCATCTCCCAGCCCCTGCGCCTGCTCAACAGCCGCCGCCAAATAGCGTTGCACCACCAAAATCGGATACCCTACCTCTTGTATAAAATCCTGCTGATAACCTCCTGCCAAAGCCCCAAGCCCATACACCGCTTGCCTTTGAATGCCAGCCTTATGGCTTTCATCTTTTCTACGCCCCAAAGCAAGCAAATTATTTTTCAATTCATAAGCCAACGCAGCAATCTCACGCGCCTCCACCACCCCCCCACAACGACGCAAACGCTCTACTAACGGCGGATGCGTCGAACCTGCCAAAAACCCCACCCCACTCTCATAATTAATAAAGAAAAAATGCGCCATCGCCTCCCTATAGCGCACCACATTAACCTCCTTAACCTGCTCAAGTGCCAACGCCTTTTTAAACACCCCAGCAAGCGCCACCGAATCTCGCACATACTCCAACGCCCGCGCATCCGCCATCCATTCCCGCTGCCGAGAAAAAGCCCCCTGAAGCGCACGCCCCACCAACAACAACACCCCACCCAACAACGCAAAAATAGAAGCGAAAAATTCCACCATCACTATATTTTTATCCACATCTAAAAACTGCATTCGCGAAGATGAAATCCGCTCCTGCCCCCATCCATCACGCCATTGACTAATCACAAAATAACCCTGCAACATCGCCGCCAAACGCGCATAAACAAACACATCCTCCGCCACAATATGCCCAAACTCATGCGCCACCAACGCCTGCAACTCCGCACGTGATAAATGCACCAACGCCCCCATCGACACCACCAGCGCCACACTCTCACCCCTCCCCCCCAACACACAAGCATTAATCCGCCCATCTCGCGCCAACACAAACACAGGCGGCACCGCCACCCCACTTGCCACCGCCAACTCCATCACCACATTATCCAACCGACGCTGCCGCACGTCCTGCTTATCCAGCGCCACCGCCCCTAATTTTTCTGCCTGCTTAACCGCATCCTCTTGCAATAACTCACGCCGCCTATCCAAATAAACCAGCAACAACGTCCCAACTGGAATCAACGCCAAAACAAACGCAACCTTAAGTGCCCATTCTTGCACCGCCTGCCCCAGCGTTTCCATGCCATCTGAGCCTATCACGTAAAATAACGCAAACACCAACCCCGCATAAGCCGCCAGCACATACACCACACCACTAAATACCACCCCAGCCCAAAACAACCACGACAACCGTCGCGATGCTTGCAAAGCCGCTTTTTGATGCAAGCGAAACAACACCGCCATTATCGCCTCCCTAACTCACGCACCAACCCAACACAACGCTCACGAATCCAAATCAATCCGCAACGTCTGACGCTTCACCGCCACATCCTCAATCTCAAGCCAAGGCAATAACGAAAATCCAAACACCCGCGCCACCATATTTTCAGGGAAAGACTCCACCGCCGTGTTATACACATTGACCACATCATTGTAGTATTGACGCGCAAAAGCCACCCGATTTTCCGTAGAACTCAACTCCTCCATCAACTGCTCAATCGTGGCATCCCCCTTAAGCTCAGGATAACTCTCAAACGTCGCCATTAACCCCCCCAGCTGCCGCCCAAGTGCCTGCTCCGCTCCAGCAAGACGCGCCAACTCCCCTTTTTCTGGCACTTTTTGCACCCCCTCCAGCACCGATTTTGCCTGATTACGCGCCGCTGTAACCTGCGTCAACGTCTCCTGCTCATGCGTTAAATACTTCTTAGCTGCCGCCACCAAATTTGGAATCAATTCATAACGTCTAGATAATTGCACATCAATTTGCGCAAACCCATTTTTAACCTCATTACGCTTTGCCACCAACCGATTATAAATCCCCACCACAAAAACCACCGCCATCACCACCAGCGCCAACCCAATCCAACCCGCCATAATCCTCTCCTTATTTCAACAAAATAAAATTTTCGCAATTATAACGAAACCTCTTGATAAAAAAATAAAAAATAAAAAATTCTTTTAACCAAGCGCCACAACCATTATCCTATAACCCCCTAATTATCTGAGTTTCTCAATGCCCCTTGTCGCCCATCACTCTCTCCCCACACTCAACGACATCCAAAAAGAAGGACAAGAAATCCTCACCCCCGAGCGCGCACTCAGCCAAGACATCCGCGAACTGCATATCGGATTACTCAACATGATGCCCGATGGTGCCCTAAAAGCCACAGAGCGCCAATTTTTACGCCTTATTGGCAACTGCAACCGCATCGCTCAATTCTACGTCCATCCCTTTACGCTTGAAAGCATCCCACGTAACAGCGCAACCCAAGACTACATCCAACAATATTACGAACCCTTTGAGCAAATCGCCGAACAAGGACTAGACGCCCTCATCGTAACAGGCACCAACCCCACCCAAGCTAAAATCAGCGACGAACCCTTCCTCCCAGCCATGCAAAACATCTTAAAGTGGGCAGATAGCAACGTTAGCTCTGTGCTCTACTCCTGCCTAGCCTCCCATGCCGCCTTTGAATACTTCTACAACATCCAGCGCCAACCGCTAAAAAACAAACTCTTTGGCGTTTACCCCCACCGCATCTTAGACCCCAACCACCCCTTACTCTCTAACATCAACACCCGCTTTGACATGCCCCACTCGCGCAAAAACGACATCGACCAAACCACCCTACAAGCCCACAATATCCCCATCCTCATTGCCAGCGAACAGGCTGGGGTTGCACTGGCAACCTCCAAAGACGGTTTTCGACATATCTACCTACAAGGACATCCTGAATACGACCAAATCAGCCTATTAAAAGAATACCAGCGCGACCTAAGCGCCTATTTTGAACAACAACAACCCCTCCCCAACCCACCAAACCACTATTTCACCGAAAAAGGACAACAAATTCTGGATGATTTTCTAAACGACGCCAGCAACGACATGCGCGACTTCCCCTATCAACAACTCAGCCAAGAAATTGACATCACTTGGCGCGATACCGCCAAAGCCATCTTTGCCAACTGGCTCGGACTCGTCTATCAACTCACCCACAGCAACCGCAAACAACAATACATGCAGGGCATTGACCCAAACAACCCTCTAAAAACATGGCGCACCCCCTAAGCGCACAAAATAATAAAAACGCATTGCCAAAATCGCCCACCGTCTATACAATCGCGCCCCTGAGTTTGCCAGACAATCGCTGACGCAAGTTGGAGGAAAGTCCGGACTCTACAGGGCAAAGTGCCGGGTAACGCCCGGGCAGCGCAAGCTGACGGCCAGTGCCACAGAAAAAATACCGCCTTTCTAAAGGCTATCTTTATAAAGGTAAGGGTGAAATGGTGCGGTAAGAGCGCACCGCAAGACTGGTAACAGGATTGGCAAGGTAAACCCCACTTAGAGCAAAACCAAATAGGAAATCAATGCGGCGGCCCGTCGTGATTTCGGGTAGGTTGCTACAGGCTATTGGTAACAATAGTCGCAGATGAATGATTGTCCACGACAGAATCCGGCTTATCGGCAAACTCAACCCGTCCTCGTAGCTCAAATGGATAGAGCATTCCCCTCCTAAGGGAAAGGTTGCAGGTTCAATTCCTGCCGAGGACACCATTATTCTAACGCCGCCAAATTTCGTGCAAATACCGCGCAACCGCCCAATAATCACGCTCTAGGCTTAACGCCAATTCACGCTCAATAATCTCCTCTAAACTATTGCGGTCTTTATCGCGTTTTTTCATATAATCATAAAAACAACGAACGCCACTGGTTTTAACTAACTGCATAGATAAAGCGCTTAAATCTGTTTGCACTTGCTGACACTCTCGCGGAAAATCAGGCGTTAATTTAGCCGCATTTTTACTTATCAAAGCATCAGATAAATAGTCGAAATTACCAAAAACATGTTGCGCAAAAACCAGCGCCTGACGATTGTAATACATCAAAGACAACAAACCATCAGTACGCAACACCTCCCAACATCCATGTAATAACGCGCCACCCTCCTCTACCCATTCCAGCAAAGCATGACAAAACACCATATCCACACTCTGCGCAGGCTGGGCAGATAGGCAAGCCACCGCCTCCCCCTCTACCAGCGTCAACCTATCACTCAATCCTCTTTCTTCAGCCAAAGCTTGCGCCTGATTTAACATCGCCTGAGAATGGTCAATTAACACCACCTCATGCCCAAGCGATAAAGCCCACATCGCCATCTGTCCTGCGCCCCCTCCTACATCGACCAAGCGCAAACGCCGTCCACCTTGCAAATATGGCGCTAAATCACGCTGTAATACCGCCAAGCGGATTTTACCTTTTGGGCGCGTATAAATATTTTTTAAAAAATGCGCGCCAATTCGGTCAAAATACACCCTTTCCTCAGCCATATTTCCTCCAAAAATAATAGTCAGCCTGCATGCTGGGCAGTACAATAAGCGCTTTAAAAAGAGCTTATCCCTATGACCGACCTTAGTAACAATCTCTATCACGTTATTTGGCAAGCCCTAACAGAACGTGATGTACACAAAAAAATCACCATGGTACGCATGCTTTATGATGCTTACAACGACCAACTCTATCATCGCACCCCTTATCCCGTAGAAAGCATTACCGATGCTGGCAGACCAAAACGCCCACTCTTAGTTGCCCCAAAAGACGTAGCGCCTCGTCGTTTAGGAAGTCGTAAAGGCATACAAGCCATGCTCCATGCCATTGCTCATATTGAGTTTAACGCCATAAATCTAGCGCTTGATGCCGCCTATCGCTTTCAGCAAATGCCCGAAGCGTATTATCACGACTGGCTACTGGTCGCTAAAGAAGAAACTTACCATTTCAGCTTAATTTGCCAACGTTTAGCACAATTAGGCGCACAATATGGGGATTTTTCTGCACATGCTGGATTATGGGAAGCCTGCGTTGAGACGGAATATGATGTTATGGTGCGCATGGCACTTGTCCCCAGAGTAATGGAAGCGCGCGGACTAGACGTTACCCCAGCCATTCAGAAAAAACTACGCGCCAATGGTGAACATCGCAGCGCTGATTTACTTAATATTATCTATCGTGATGAACACAACCACGTCGCTATTGGGTCTAAATGGTTTAAATACTGTTGCGCGCAACGCCAACTAGACTACCGCAAAACCTTTGCAGAGCTTTTAAAAACCTATCTTAAAGCTAAAATCAAAAAACCCTTTAATATCGAAGCACGCCTACAAGCAGGCTTTGATGATTTAGAAATGGCGCTATTAGACAAAATCAGCGACACCTAAACTTTTTCCAGAAAATGCGTAACCAAATAATAAAATAAAGCCAAACTGGACATTATTCATCAAAACAACATCCAATTTGACTTAATTTAATCTTTTAATCTTAAACTGCTAACGTTCTCTATATTTCAAAGCGCTTGTGTTAGCGCATAAATAATATTTACAACCAAGAACAAACAAACTTAACAGAACCCAAAATATCGATTAATCCAACATCCACAATACCAATACAATCAGCAGTATTACCACTGCAGCAATCCACTTAATCGGCAAAGCGTTTTTATCTTCATCTAAATCATCTATATTTTGCAAAAGTTCTGGTGCTTCAGTGATGCCAGAACTTTCCTGCTCCACCGCTTTATGAATTAAATCCTTAGCATTATTTGCTGATGCCTGCTCTTGCTCTTTATTTGCTTTTAAAGATTCTCCCCCTTCAAGTTCATTTGAAGATTGTGTTGCAATCTCGCGCGCCGCATCTGTTTGTGAATCCTCTAATGAATTCATCGCTGTCAATACCATCAATGGATTGACCACCGCATCACGAAGGCAAAATTGCACCACTTGCATGTTATCCAATGTTTGCTCAACTTCTCCTAGAATTAGGATTTTGCTACATTCTTGCAAAGTATTTTTTGCAATCGCGCCCCCATGTTGAAAGATCAACTCCTGTTGACTTTGCTGTTTTAAGCGAATAAAAGCCAAATATGCCTGCGCTGAGCCTTCTTTAGCGCTAATGTAAATTAAATATTTACTCATTGTGCCAATCCTCTTCATTAGTAATGACTACTTGTGCTTTTAATTCATCGAGCTGTTGCTCATCTGGCAAATAAGAGCCCATATGCATAATATTAGCGACACTATAGGCGGTTGAACGTCTGGCAATATTATCTAATTCACGATTAAGCAATACACCACGAATCACACCTGCCACCATCGCATCCCCCGCACCAACTGTACTTACGACTTTAATTTTAGGCGGTTGAGCATGGAGGGCTTGATCTTTTGTTACAAACCACGCCCCCTTACGCCCCATCGACACCACCACCATCTCAACGCCATTATTAATAAATTCACGTGCTTGTTGCAAAATCTCCGTATGCGTTTGCAAATCTTTCCCACAAAACTCACGCAACTCATGAATATTAGGCTTAATCATATGAGGCAACACTTTAGCTTTCATCACCTCTTGCAACGCCTCACCGCTGGTATCAACCACAACCCACTGGCACGCTTGCCGATATTTCTCAACCATCTGCGCATAAAAATCACGCGCAATCCCTTTAGGCAAAGAGCCACCAAACATTAATACCGTATCTTCTTTAACTTCTTTTTCTAGATACTCCGCCAAAGCTTCTTGCGCATGTTTAGGCACTTCATAGCCAGGCATATTAATGTCAGTTGTCTCACCATTACTATCATCTACAATCTTAATACAGGTGCGCACCTCACCAGCAAAGCGTACAAAATCATCACGCACATTATGCTTAGTAAAGACACGCGTAAAATGATAGTCGTTCTCTTTTCCCATCCAGCCTGTAACCACAGCATCAATGCCAGCATCATTTAAGTTAATCGCGACATTTAAACCCTTACCACCAGGATTTACATCTAAAGTTTGTCCACGATTAACAACGCTACGCTGCCAATGGCTAGCGTGGATGGTTACATCTAAAGCGGGATTTGCTGTTACGGTAATAACCTTCATGATAGCTCCTGAGTTAATAAACTACGTACCGCTTTGGCATCTGTGAGCGTTAAAGCTTCTTTTGCCACGCGCTCCAAATCTTTCAGATTATGCTGACGCAGAACTTGCTTTATGCTAGCAATCGCATTAATGCTCATAGACAACTCACGCACCCCTAAGCCAACCAATACTTTTGCCGCCGTTTCATCCCCAGCTGCGCCACCACAAACACCAACCCATTTACCATGCGCTTTTGCCGCCTCACAAGTCATTGCAATCAGACGTAATACAGAAGGCTCAAGCGCATCAGCCTGCTTAGCCAATTGTGGATGCATTCTATCCATCGCTAGCGTATATTGTGTTAAATCGTTTGTTCCCACACTAAAGAAATCCACTTCTTGTGCAAACCATTGCGCCTTAAGCGCGGCTGAAGGCACTTCAATCATAATTCCTACAGGGAACTTAGGCGCTTGTAACGACTCACGCACCTCATCTAACATCTGCTTAGCGCGACGCCAATCATACGCCGTTGCAATCATGGGAAACATCACATGCACATTGTCATAATCTTTTGCAACCTTACAAATAGCGCGTAATTGTGGTTTAAATAAATCTGGGCGCTCAAAGCATAGCCGAATCCCGCGAATTCCTAAAAAGGCATTATCCTCATGGCGCAAATTCAAATACGCCACTTCTTTATCCCCTCCAATATCAAGCGTGCGAATAATCAGTGGGCGACCTTCTAGCGCTTTTGCCATTTCGCGGTATTCCGCCTCCTGCTCTTCCTCACTAGGGATTTGTTCGCGCTCTAAATATAAAAACTCCGTCCGCATTAAGCCAACGCCCTCAGCGCCTGAATCAATAGCGCCTTCCACACCATCTGCGCGATTGATATTGGCAGAAATATTGATTACCTCACCATCAGCAGTTTGCCCAGCTTTATGGCGCGATTGTCTGGCAACATTAAGTTTTTCACTAAAGGCCTTTTGCGCTTGCTCAGCAGATTGCAATTGCTCTGCATTAGGCTCCAAATACACCCGACCATTACTCCCATCAACCACCACAATAGAATCTTGTGCTAAAAAAGTAAGCGCATTTTCAAGCCCCACTACAGCAGGAATTCCCATCCCACGCGCAATAATCGCGCTATGACTTGTTGCACCGCCTTTTTCCGTAATCATTGCCAATACTTGGTCAGGATTTAAACGCGCGGTATCACTTGGTGTTAAATCTTCTGCCACCAACACCACAGGACTAGAGAAATTCAACGACTGAGCTTTAACCCCCAACAACGCGCGCATCACACGCTCGCGAACATCCAACATATCCGCACTACGCGCTGCCAAATGCGCATCACTTAATTCTGTAAACATCTGAATGCGCGCATTTGACACACTCAAATAAGCCTGCGCGGCATTTTTACCCTCATTAATAAGTTCTACCGTTTCCTCAACGATTTCCTTATCTTGCAATAATTCCAAATGTGCATCAAAAATTGCGGCTTTATCCGCACTCAATTTATCACTTACCTCATCAATCATTGAATGAATATCACGCGCTGCTGCACTAATTGCCTCATCTAATTTGCGCGCCTCCATCAATGGCGAATCACTTTGTGTTGGGATTTCATATTGCGTTTGTCCAAAAAGATGCACCTGACCAATCGCCAAACCAGTAGAAGCGCCCACCCCTTCAAACATTGTTAGCCCTTCAGGAGCTTGCCATAAGCCATCATTATTTTTAGCGGTATCTTGTTGCGTCCCATGATTGGCTTGTAAATCATCGCCCAATCCTTCTTTAATCGCCTCAACCACTTTTTCTAACACACGCTCATTATCACTAGAGACCACCACCTGCGCATGTTGTGTTAATCCCAATGCCAACACATCCATCATTTTAGCCAAATCAATCGTTTGCCCATCTTGTGTTGTTAAACTCACTGGCACATTAAGTTGTTTGACCAATTTCGTTAAGCGTGTGGCAGGGCGTGCATGCCAACCCTGTGGATTAGGAATGCGGACTAACTGCGCGTAAGCATATTTGCCTTCTACCATCGCCTTAGAGGAAGAATCAGCATTTTGGCTACTAGCGCTATCTTTTGAATTGATAGAATTTTCCTGAGCGCTATTAACAGCCCCAGCCTCATTTAAATCATCCCCCAAACCACTTTCAATCGCTTTGACAATCTCCTCAACCGCTTGAGCATTATCACTAGAAATTGTGATTTGTGCATTTTGCGTTAGCCCTAAACTCAAAATAGCCATCATTCGCGATGGGTCAATGCTTCGCCCATCCTCAGCTATCAAACGCACTGGTTCAGAGAATGTTTTTACCAATTTAGAGAGTTTTGTAGCAGGGCGCGCGTGCCAGCCTTGTGGATTAGGAATGCGGACACTTTGATTGTGTGCGAATGGTTGATTATTTGCTTGCATATTGTTTGTCATAGATATTTATCCCAAAGCTAAAAAAAATTATTGCTGGTGTTGATATCGTTTACCCAACGCCAAAAATCTATACTAAAAAAGAAGTCAGCTTCGCTTTGCTCTTAGAGAAGTGTTTAAGAACACCATTCTAAATCATAAAACATTAGCCATAAAAGGTTAGCATTCTACCCTATTTTCACTATGCCGTGTTTTCATTTCAAACCAAGCCATAAAAACAGCCTACGTTATAAAATACTACCCTACAAAACGCCGTATCTCTTGAGCAAAAGCCTCACTGCGCCAAGTATTGCTCGCCGTAATATGGGTGGCATTTGGCAACACCCATAAACTTGCATTAGGCATTGTTTTATACATCGCCAACGCATCTTCTAGTGGGGCTACAGGGTCTCGGTCGCCCGTTATAATCAATACTGGTTGCTCAATTGTTGCCAAATCTTCTAAGGAATGATTATGTTCTGATGTTTTAGGATTAAGCGCCTCACTCACACGCGCAATGACTTTTTTCCAAGCCTCCTCACCGCCTTGAGGTTTATGCAAATTACTAAGCCATTGATGTAATCCAAATTTCTGCCAATAGTCAGGATTTGCCATTGAGCGCGTTTGTTGGTAGGTGCTTGAGTTTTTACGATATCCAATGCGATAAAACACCGCTTTTCTCACGCGCTCACTGTGTTTTAGGGTAAGCCACATTGCCACAGCGCCTCCCATAGAAGAGCCACAAATCGCCGCCTGTGCCACGTTTTCTGCGTCCATCATTGACAATACCGCCTCTGCCATTTCACTAATAGTAAGCGTATTTTTTTGCATCAAACTACGCCCATGACCTGGTAAATCTGGCACTAACACCCGATAATGTGCGCTTAATTTATCAATTTGCGGTCGCCATTCTTTGCCCGCCATCCCGCCACTATGTAATAAAATAAGCGTTTTTTCTCCTTGTCCAAAGCTTTGATAATACAGCGCTTCTGCTTGCATAGTTTCCTCTAGTCCAGTTTCTTTAAAATATAATTCATTACATAAGAGCGTGGCATCTCACGCCCATGAATGGCATAAAATAATTCCGCCTCATCACTCAAAGCGCGTCGGATTCTTTGTGCAATCAAAGGATTATGATAAATCACCAAAATTTGGTCGCCTTCTTGTAAGTTGGTTGCTGGTTTAGGCAATAAAATTTCTTTGCCTTTGCGCAATAAGAGAAGCGGTAGCGCATCATTTATGGTATCGGCATCATCTGAAAGCATCCATAAAGTTTGCAAGCGCAGAATATGGTCTTTTTGCAAATAAGCCATCACCGCTGGCGCTCCTTTTGGTGTAATACGAATAATAAATTGCTCGGGAATAACCTCGCCCGAAAGCGTCTGAATTTGTTGCAACAACCGCTCACCCCATTGCTCATTTTGATGGCGAATTAATGTAATCAAACGGCTGGTCATCGGACGAGCAATTTGTGGGAATACTTGACTGACGATTAAATCCGCCTCCTCCATCACTCGGTCAAATCCTGCCACCGTGAACAAGGCATTATTTGTACTGCGATTTTGTTTGCCAATGACAAATAACGACGGATGCAACATTTTCGCCGACATCACGATTGATAAATTTTCTGAATCTGAATTGCGTGCCGCGACAATCGCTTGCGCGCGCTCAATCCGCGCCTCACGCAAGGTTACATCTTCTGTGCCAATGCCTTGAATATGGTCAGCGGCATCATCATCATTGATAATAACCGTATCGACTCCTTCATAATTTAAAAAGCGCTCTAACGTTTTGCCCAACGCATCATAACCACAAATAATCCAACGCCCTGCTGGGGGTTGAGGCAGAGGCTGAAAACGATTTCCAGGGGTCTCATAAAAACGCGCAATCAATTCCGCAATGGCAGGACGGCGCAATCCAATGGTAAAACGCTCAGCAAAAATCTGATTGGTATTTACAACAATATCTGTGCCAAAAGATTTGGCGTTTGCTGTCCCGCGGCGCGTAAACGTTCGGCAAATAATTTTAAATTTCGTATGGTCTGAGGACAGCAATTTCGCCGCCAATGCCACCTTAATATTGACTGATTCTGAATCAGTAATGGCTAACACTGCGCGACAAAATACCGAATGAATCCCTGATTTTAATAAAATATCCACATCCGAAGCATCCCCTCGAATAGATAACACATGATGCAAAGAAGCGTCTAACACCATTTTATTAATCCGCGTTTCATCATGATCAATCACCACACATTGATACCCCTCTTTAAGAAGCAACTCAACCAACCGCTTCCCTGGTTCACCAAATCCACAAATAATGACAAATTTATGGCGTAGCTTCTCCACTCGTCGCATAAAACGATTTTCCTGTAGCGCCAGCTGAAAGGTTTTATCTTGTAAAAGACCAATAATCTTACCTGCGGCATAAAGCCAAGCAGGGACTGTGTAATAAATGCTAAAGGCTACCCACAATCGCTGCCAATCAGAAAACGGCACTGGAATCTCGCCATAGCCAATCGTCGTTGCGGTATAACTCACCCAATAAAAAGCCTGAAATACTGTTAGATAGGTCATTTCCCCATCTTCACCGATCATAGGAATATAAGACATTCCCAATATCGCCACCGCATAGGCACACACCAAAACCAACACCGGACGGCGCATTTGGCGAATAATTAAAGCGACAATCTCATTCACAGTGCTAACGTCTTAGCGTTGCCGCTTCAATTACAATCAAAACAACCGACACAATATTTGCCACACAAGCGCCAGCGGTAAACGATACGATTGTAGCGATAGTTGAGCCATCTAATAGCCCCACACTAAACGTCCAAACGCCAATGGCGATAAGCAACTGCGCATCTGCCACCAAACTCGTTGCCAATAACAATGCACCCAACTGTGAACGGTCGCCTAATTTCAACACGGTTGAAACCACACTCACAATAAAAGCCAAATACAATTCAATCTTATCGTGATGCTCAGGAATGTTTATATCGCCATAAACAAAACCAAAATTTAGCGTTAACGCCAACAAAATAAAAAAACCAAACCACACGCGCTCACTACGCATAATCTCTCCTAAGGGCAAAAAATGAAACCAGTGTAACCCAACATCTCGCCCATCGCCACGAAAGACAATCCTAACGCCGATTAGGATACTCATGCGCTTGACCATCAGGGCGATGTTTAAACCTACGATGCACCCAATAATACTGTTCGGGATAACGCCTAATCTCCTGTTCAAACAAACGATTAACCTCCGTCATTACCGCCACATCTGAAGCCTTTTCTCCCAAGTCCACCTCAGGATATACCCGCACCACATACCCTCGCCCCCCTCGTTCACGCCAAATAAACACTGGCACCCAACGCGCCCCCGTTTTTTGTTTTAAACGTGGCAAAATATTCACCGACGCCGCCTCAATACCAAAAAAAGGCGCAAACACACTCGCACGCACACCCATATCTTGATCTAGGGCATACCAAAGATTCTCCCCCTGCGCCAAAATGCGCAACGTCTGTCGCATATCTGTTGCCTGCACCAAGCGCGTAGCCGCGCGCGAACGCTGATGATAAATCCACGCATCAAAAAAGCGATTGCGCAACGGTTTGTACATTCCAGCCGAATCCACATTTAGCCCCAACAACCGCACCCCCAGCTCCAACAGCGTTGAATGCAATCCCAGCAAAACAACCGCCTGCTGTTTATCCTCAAGCAACGCCAAAGCCTTTTCATCTGCTTCAAAGCGACACAACCCCCGTAATCGTCTTTCAGATAAAAACCACGCCATCGCCGTCTCCATCACCCCCATCCCCAAACTACGCGCAAAAGCCCTTAACAACCGCCTTTGCCCATCTGTATCCAACTCAGGAAAAGCCTTAGCAATATTAATAGCAACAATCTTGCGTCGATAAGGCAAACACGCCAACAGCAACCGCCCCAAACCAGCGCCTAAAGCCATCCGCCCCTTCTGAGGCAACACCTGCACCACCAACCACAACCCCCCCAACAACAACCAATATCCTACAAAACGCGGATGATAGAGATTCACCTGCTCCTTAGCATATTTAGCGCGCGCCACACAATCCTCCATCAGTCAATAAAAGTAAACTCATCATGGCAACAAACACCCACCAAAACAAAAACACGAACACCCACTTATTTGCACAACACCGCCCCTTGTCAAACCCGCCAAAGCCTTTTTAAAATAGCCTTTCATTTACACCATTTATTCTCATGACCCTTCCCATTCTTTTAGCCTCCTCCTCTGTCTATCGACAAGCACTGCTCAAGCGCCTACAACTCCCCTTTCGCACACAAAGCCCCAATATCGACGAAACCCCTTACCCTAACGAAGCGCCCAAAACTCTTGTAACACGCCTTGCGCGCACCAAAGCATTCGCCATTGACAGCGCCGACACCTACATCATCGCCAGCGACCAAATCGCCATTTTAGGAACAAAACTCCTTGGCAAACCCCACACTTTTGAACGCGCTCGCGCTCAATTGCGCGCCTGTAGCGGACAAAGCGTTACCTTCTACACCGCCCTAGCGCTACGCTATAACCAACAAATCCATACAATCATCGAACCCTACCAAGTTGATTTTAAACCACTAAACGACACGCTTATTGAACAGTATCTAAAAAAAGAACAGCCCCTAGACTGCGCTGGTAGCTTCAAAGTTGAAGGACTTGGCATTTTATTATTCCAAGCCCTTCATGGACGCGACCCCAACAGCTTAATTGGATTACCCCTTATCGCGCTTAATGAACTATTTCAAATGTATGATATTTGCCTGCTCACCCAAACCTAACCAATGCCACAATTGCACGCGCATCTGCACCCCCACATCCCTAGCCAACTGTTGCCACGCAGACAAATCAGGCGAATACACCACAAAATCACTCTCTTTAAAATGCGCCTGCTTAAATTCATACATCGAACTCAACCCATCAGTCAGCCCCATTGCCACACTTTGCTCACCCGTCCAAAACAGCCCGCTAAATATCTCATCTGAATCTTGCAAGCGCTCACCGCGTCCCTCCTTCACAGCCGCAATAAATTGTCTATGCAAGGCTTGCAACAACGCCTGCATATGCTCAAGCTCTTTAGGCTTAAGCGCACGATTACCATTTAAAAAATCCTTATATTCCCCTGCTGTGAACGTGCGCGGTTCAAGTCCAAGCTTATCTGCCAACGCCTCATAACCAACACTTTGCGCAATCACCCCAATCGAGCCCACAACACTAGCAGGGTCAGCATAAATTTCATCCGCTGCCGCTGCAATGTAATAAGCCCCAGATGCACCCATATCACTAATCACCGCATAAACAGGTTTTTGATATTGCTGTTTTAATGCCCTAATAGCGCGATAAACCTGCCCCGACTGCACAGGCGACCCTCCCGGTGAATTAATATCCAACACCACTGCCTGCGCCGTTTCTTGCGAAAAAGCACGTTCTAAAGATTCAATCATATCTGGCGCATTAGCAACCGCTCCATCGCTAATTATCCCATGCACCTCCACCACAGCAACATGAGGCACAACCCCGCCTTTTAATCCTTCACCAGCAAAAAACATCTGCCAAAAAAACACCCCCATCACCGCCACCCACAACAAACGAAAAATAATTTTCCAACGTCGTCTTTGGCGTAATTCCTTGATTGCTTCCTTAGCCACCTGCGCCAATGCGCGCTCTTCATCAAATGTCATAAAACCTCCATAATAAAAAACCAAGCATAAAAACTAAGCGCCCAAACGCGCCAACAATGCCATCGCCGACTCAGGCAACGGCGCATACACAGCAATCCTTTTCCCCTCATAGTCAAAAGCCAGCTCACAAGAATGCAAAAACATCTCATGATAGCCCAAGGATTTCAGCCAACGATTAAACGCCCAATCCCCATATTTATCATCTCCTGCCAAAGGCGCACCTTGAGCGGCAACCGACACCCGAATTTGATGCGTTCGCCCCGTATCCAGACGCGCTTTCACCCACGACAACGCACAACCCTCATATTCCAACCATTTCTGCAACGTGAAAAAAGTTCGCGCAAATTTCCCATCCTCAGCCACCACCACACGCTCACCCTCTTTTTTCATTCGCAACACCACCTCCTGACTCGCCTTATCCCAACTCCCTTTAAGCAAACAGTCATAAACTTTTATCACCGCATCTGCTTGCATCGCCTGCTGAAATCCCGCCAATGCACGCCGATGTTTTCCTAATAACAGCGCTCCAGAGGTATCAAAATCCAAACGATGAGCCAACTGTGCATAATCCTCTCCCCAAATAATCTTTACCGCATCAATCACCCCAAAATCCTGCCCAGAACCCCCATGAACCGCAATCCCAGCAGGCTTATTTAACACCAAAAAATCCTCATCCTCATACAAACGCGCAGCCTCAATACGCTCAAGCCAAAAAGCAGGCACCCTCACAAGCGGCGTCTTCCCCGCGACAATCGGCGGCAAGCGCAACACATCCCCTGCCTGTAAACGCAACACAGGCTTAGCGCGCTTTTTATTTACGCGCACCTCGCCCTTACGCAACATCTGATAAATTCGCCCTTTCGGCAAAGCCGGATAGCGCGCGCGAATAAAATTATCCACACGCTGCCCTGCCTCCTGAGCAGATACCGTCACATAATGCACTTTAGAGGAATTTTCACTACTCACACCGCCTCCAATTTATCGCAAAAAACTGCACAGTTTACCCCAGCACTTCTTTGCTACACAACAAACGAGTAATGCTTGCAGATTTTTAATATCTTTGTGATAATTTGCAACGCATTTGCAAAAAAATCACCCCTATAATTAACAAACATAACGGATACGCGTATCCATATCATTCATGAGACGGAGAACTCCATGGCAACACAAACTATCCCAAAATCCGTAAAAATATTACTTGGCATTGCCGCCATTTTTATGCCTATATTTTTAATATTGCCCTTTTTCTTTTGGGGTAATAGCGATGGCAGCATTAATCTTAGTGAACAAAACTTACAAGCAGCGCGCCTACAACCCGTGGGCAAACTCGTTATCGGTGAGCCAGTAAATCCAGCTACCAGCACTGAAACCGCCGCTGCTGAATTTGATGTAGAAGCCACCTATAGCAGCACCTGCGCCGCCTGCCATGCTACCCCAGCATTAGGAGCGCCCGTCCTTGGTGATCATGATGCTTGGCAAGCACGTTTGGATAGCAAAGGTGGTTTTGATGCGCTTTATGAATCAGGATTAAACGGCGTTGCTGGTACAGCTATGACCGCTAAAGGTGGTGCAAACATCACAGACGAACAATTTAGGCAAATGGTTGAATATATGTTAGAAAACTCTAATGTCAGCTATTAACAGACCTAAAAAAATCTCTTTTAAAACGTCAAATGTGTAAAGCCTTTGACGTTTTTTTATAAAAACCGCATAATCAATAATACACAACCAAACCAAGGAGAACATAATGAAAACTCATAACCTACTCTTATCACTTGCCATCGCGCTCGCTAGCAGTAGCGCCTTAGCACAAACCAAAGTCAAATTCTCACATGTCGTTGCTGATAGCACCCCAAAAGGGCAAGTGGCATTAAAATTTAAAGAGTTGATTGAAGCGCGCTCCAATGGAGAGTTTATAGTTGAAGTATTCCCAAACTCACAACTTTATGATGACACCCGTGTACTCGAAGCTCTACTTTTAGGCGATGTAGAATTTGCTGCCCCCTCTTTATCCAAACTCGACAAACTTACTAAAAAATTGCAAGTTTTCGACCTTCCCTTCTTATTTAAAGATATGGATGCCGTTGAGCGCTTTCAGCAAAGCCCAGTTGGACAAGAGTTACTACATAGCGTCGAAGACAAAGGGAGGATTTTAGGTTTGGGCTATATTCACAACGGATTAAAACAATTTTCTGCCAACTTCCCCATCCGCGTTCCTGCCGATGTTAAAGGCAAAAAATTCCGTATTATGGCCTCAGATGTTCTTGCCGCACAATTTGAACAAGTCGATGCCATCGCATTGAAGAAACCTTTTTCTGAAGTCTTTACCCTACTACAAACTAAAGCCATCGATGGACAGGAAAGCCCATGGTCAAACACCTATTCCCAAAAATTCTATGAAATTCAACCCTACATTACCGTCTCTAACCATGGATTGCTCGATTATATGGTTTTGACCTCTAATAGTTTTTGGCAAACACTTAATGCAGAACAACAAACGCTCTTCTCAAATGCCATGCAAGAAGCTATAGCCTATGGCAATAATCTTGCCGCTGAAATCAATGAACGTGATCGTCAAACTATCGCTGAAAGTGGCTATTCAGAAATCATCGAACTCACCCCTGAAGAGCATCAACAATGGGTAGATGCAATGCAACCTGTGTGGCAGAAATTTGAAAAAGAAATTGGTAAAGAGATTATTGAGGCTGCCAAAGCCAGTAATCAATAAAACGCCAACGTGTGAATTGCACTCTGCTAAGCACAGATTGAGAAATTCATCTGTGCTTTTTTATTAACCCAATAAAGAGAAATAGAATGATACGTTTTTTTCATCGCGCTGAAGAAATCCTACTATGCTTTCTTCTTGCTTTGCTCACCTTGCAAGTATTTTTTGAAGCGATATTACGCACTTTAGGCTATGGATTTTTATGGTTAGAAGAATCCGTAAGCTGGAATGCTGCTTGGTTTGTCCTACTTGGCGCCTCCTATGGTGTGCGCACTGGTTCTCATATTGGGCTCACCGTTCTCACAGAGCGCATTGCCAATCCTATGGGCAAGAAAATTATCTCCCTTATCGCTACCGTTATTTGCATAAGTTATTGCATAATTTTTCTATACAGCGCTTGGGATTATGTTTATAAACAATACAAAATTGGTTTTGAATTAGACGATATCCCTTTGCCCATGTGGGTACCCTATTCAGGCTTATTGCTTGGATTTTTATTATTACTTTTACGCTTTATCACTGTTTTTATTAATATCATTACCAATCGCAGCAGTGGATTAACCTATGTTGATGAAGCCAAAGAAAGCCTTGAACAATTTGCAAACACAAACCAAAAGGAGCATCAATCATGATTACCGCCTTATTATTTTTCATGCTCTTTGCTTGCATGCTACTTGGTATGCCCGTTGCCATCGCCTTAGGATTTTCCTCTATTGTTGTGATTTTAATAAGCGGTTCAGGCTCATTTGCCAGCATCTCACAACAGTTTTATCACGCCACAGGTGGGCATTACACCCTACTCGCCATTCCTTTTTTCGTACTTTCTTCCGCCTTCCTAACGACTGGCGGCGTTGCCAATCGCATTATTAACTTTGCCAATGCCTGCGTTGGACATATTCGTGGCGGTTTAGCGATGGCATCGGTATTAGCCTGTATGATATTTGCCGCTGTTTCAGGTTCTTCACCTGCCACGGTTGCCGCTATTGGTTCAATCGTCATCGCAGGCATGGTCAAAGCTGGCTATCCGCAAAAATTTGCCGCTGGCGTCATCACTACCTCGGGCACACTTGGCATTTTAATTCCGCCTTCTATTGTTATGCTCGTCTATGCTGCTGCCACCCAAGAATCCGCCGCAAAAATGTTTGAAGCAGGACTTATTCCAGGGCTACTCATGGGCAGTATTCTCATGCTCACCATCTACATTGTTGCCAGCGTTAAAAAACTACCTTCTATTCCCTTCTCAGGTTTAAAAACTTATTTTCAACTGCTGCGCGCGCCTCAGGTGGATTAATGCTTATCATCATTGTTTTAGGTGCAATTTATGGAGGCATTGCCAGCCCCACAGAAGCTGCCGCCGTCTCTGCTGTCTACGCTTTTTGGGTGGCTGTTTGGGTATATCGAGATATTGGGCCACTGAAAGGCATTTCTTATCGCCTAATGAATGAATCTCTAGCACAAGCTATCATGCGAAACTTACGCCTAAGCCTACTGGCTACAATCAAAGTGTTTTATGACAAAGAAGTGCGCGCGACCATTTTAGAAGGTGCAAAAGTTAGCCTGATGTTACTTTTTATTATCGCCAACGCCATGCTTTTTGCTCATGTGCTAACCAGCGAACGCATTCCACACCATCTAGCTGAAAGCATTGTTGCCATGAATTTATCGCCATGGATGTTTTTATTTATCGTCAACATTCTTTTATTAATTGCCGGCGCATTTATGGAGCCTTCTGCCATTACGCTCATTATGGCCCCTATTTTCTTCCCAATCGCCGTGCGTCTTGGTATTGACCCCATCCACCTAGGCATCATCATGGTTGTGAATATGGAACTTGGATTACTTTCTCCGCCTGTAGGACTGAATTTATTTGTAACCTCATCGATTACCAATCGCGATCTTAGCTGGGTAATACGTTCTGTGTTGCCGTGGTTTATTTTATTACTCTTTTTCCTTGGCTTAATCACCTATATCCCAGAAATTTCCCTAAGCCTACCAAACTACCTGCAGAAACTACGCCTTGGATGAGGAATGCCAAGAAATTTAGAATAAATCTATCGATTTATATTTGCATTGTTTTAATAAAATATTTATCTTAATCCCCAACTCGGCATTGCATAAGAACATACAGCCTCTGTGCTTTTGTCAAAGTGAGAAAATATTAGAAAGGTATAAAGTAAAAAAAAAACTTAACAAATGGCGTCAAATCGGCTAAGATTGGCGCCTCTTTCAAGTCAGATGGGCCTGTAGCTCAGTTGGTTAGAGCAGGCGACTCATAATCGCTTGGTCGGGGGTTCAAGTCCCTCCGGGCCCACCATCTTTTTCTCTTAGCGTTAAAAAGCACTATCTCTATTTATTCCACATCTCCTTAAAATCCATCTTGCAAAGTAAAATCATAATTTGCTTCGCATTGATTCGGAAAACTCTGGAGTCTATTGTAGAGATTTTATAAAAATACATAAATAATTTAATAGTTACGACATATTTTATCTTAAGTAGTTTTATTTATCATTTTTCTTTATACTAAGCTACAATAAATTATTAGAAGTCTTATCAATTTATTTTTTAATATAAGTATTTTTAATACCATCATACAATACTCATTTTTAACCAAATAATCTATTCTCTTAAATGCTAGGCATCCATCATATCTTGCTATTTTTATAAAACTTTCAAAATAAATACAATTTTTAACTCAAGAATAACAAAAATGGCTTAATTACAGCACGATTTAACAGGGAAATTTGCATTGGTCACAGGTTCAGCCAGTGGTATTGGTAAAGATATCGCTCAAACCTTTGCCAAAGCAGGGGCAATCGTTGCCATCGCTGACATCAATATTGATAACGCTCAAAGCGTGGTTGATGAAATCCAAACTCAGGCGGGCAAGCCATCGCCATTGAAATGGACGTCACCGATAAAAAGGCGGTTAATGAAGGCGTACAAAAGCTGGTCGATGCTCATGGCACTGTGGATATTTTGATATCCAATGCGGGCGTTCAGGTGATTAGTCGCATTGAAAAAATGTAGTTTGATGATTGGAAAAAAATGCTTACCATTCATTTGGATGGGGCGTTTTTGACCACCAAGGCGTGTTTGCCACACATGTATAAAGATAATAAAGGTGGCACGGTGATTTATATGGGTTCGGTGCATTCGCATGAAGCCTCTTTATACAAAGCACCTTAGTAACTGCCAAACATGGCATACTTAGGCTAAATCGTGTTTTGGCAAAAAAAGGTGCTGAACACAATGTTCGTTCACACGTAATTTGCCCTGGGTTTGTCAAAATGCCATTGGTAGAAAAACAAATCCCAGAACAAGCCGCCGAAAAAGGCATCAGTGAAGAAGATGTTGTCAATGACATCATGCTTAAAGACACCGTGGATAAAGAATTTACCACTGTGGACGACATTGCCCAGTTGGCATTGTTTTTGGCGGCTTTCCCAACCAATGTGTTTACAGGTCAATCCATCGTTGCCAGCCATGGTTGGTTTATGAACTGGTTGAGTTAATAGACAGATTCATGATATTTTTTAATAAAAAGCCTCCTTGTTTAAGGGGGCTTTATCGTTATTAATAATTAAGAAAAAATTTATAATCCAGTAGTGCAATTATGAATAAAGTTGCAAACAGATGATTTTTATCTTTTTATATTAATCGCCTGTTTTATCAGACTCATAATATATTCTAAATCCTCCGTATCATTTACATTAATTTGATAATCTCCAGTTCCCAAATGACCAATACCAGAGACATCTTTTGCAAGATTTTTAGCATCATTTAATTGACCCGCTTTTAAGTTAATCCATATCTTTAAAGATTTCTTTTGAATCAAAATATCAACATTTAAATCTATCCATTACCCAACCTATTTTGATAAAGAAACATTTTCTCTCCAAAGAAATTTTATCAAAAAATTATTATGATGCTCTCTTGATAATTTTGGCTTTATAAAAATAAAAACTAAAGCCATAAAATTATTTTACTATTAATCCAATTATAGCCATTTATGCTGAAAGATTTCCGCCAGCTGTGCCTGCACGGTTGCAACGCTTAGCGGTTGTGAAGTTAAATCACGCATTTGTGTCATTTTTAACCCAGCCATACCACAAGGATTAATATTTAAAAACGGGCTCAAATCCATATCTACATTCAGTGCCAGTCCATGGTAACTACAGCCTTTGCTAATTTTAATCCAAGAGAAGCGATTTTCGCCCCCCCTTGTACATAAACCCCTGGTGCATCCGCGCGTGCAAAAGCTTCAATTTGATAGGTTGATAACAGTTCAATTAAACTATTTTCCAGTAAAGTTACTAATGCCCGCACACCAATATCTTTACGTTTAACATCTAGTAGCACATACATTACCGCCTGCCTGGTGCGTGGTAGGTAATCTGCCCTCCACGATCTATGCGAACCACCTCAATCCCTCCAGCATACAATAAATGCTCGGGCTTTCCTGCTAATCCCTGAGTATAAATAGGTGGATGCTCAACCAACCAAAGTTCATCTTCCTGCGCTGTTGTACGGGTTTGCGTAAATAAGCGCATCTGCTCGTATACGCTCTGAAAATCCTGCAATCCTAAGTTAACCACTCGCATTACAATGCCATAATCACCAAAGGTTCTGCTGTTAATGCCTGATACACCGCATCAATCGCTGCCTGCTCAGCAAACATCGCCACAATAGTAAAAGATAAAAAACGTTCGTTAGAGCTAAGTTGTTCTTTAACTTCGATTAAATCCTCTTCAACAATAGAATCCTGAACAATTTTATCCACCGCTTGTCTAAATTCAGCGGTATTTTTACCCATGATTTTAATTGGAAAACGCGTTGGAAATTTAATTAATGATTCTTGCGTTTGCGATTCAATGTTAACCAGTTGCACGCTGGGTTGCTTTTTATTCTGCATTATGACTCTCCTTTAAATAATAACTTCAACCCATGCCAACTGCGCTTAAACCATCCAGCTTGCGCCAAATCTTCCACCGCTACCGCATCGACTGTCGCATAAACTTCATCTGCAACTTTAACCGAAATACGTCCAACCGCTTGTCCTGCTGTTATGGGTGCAATAATTTGCCTAAGTGATACGCTTGCCGCCACCTTATCCTTATCTTTTTTAGCAATCACAATATTCACATCTTGTGCTGGGCGCACCGCCACCCAATCTTTTTCTCCCTTATAAACAGGGGCTTGAGTTAATACCTGATGACTACTTAATGCAGAAACTTGCATAAATTGCTCAAATCCATAATCCAATAATGCCTGACTAGCGCTATAGCGATCTTCCTCAACTTTTCCTCCTAACACCACCACAATCAAGCGCAAATCACCTCTTTTCTCCGAACTTGCTAGACAATAACCCGCGGCTTCGGTATGCCCTGTTTTAAGCCCATCAACATTTGCATTGCGATATAACAGCAAATTGCGATTTTTCTGCTCAATACGATTATAAGTAAAACTTTTTTGACTATAAAAATGATAATACTGTGGAAATTCGTAAATAATATGACGCGATAAAATCGCCAAATCTGCTGCGGTGGTAAAGTGATTATCATTGGGCAAACCTGTTGGATTCATATAATGCGTGTTATGCATTCCTAGGCGAGTCGCTGCATCATTCATCATCTGCACAAATCCCACTTCTGACCCGCCGATATATTCCGCCAGCGCCATACTCGCATCATTGCCTGATTGCACAATCACCCCTTGAATAAGCGACTCCACAGGCACTTGGAATTCACCTCTATAAACATCCGCGAACCAGGCTGTCTATAGGCTAACTCACTCACTGGCACCAGCGTTTGCATTGTTATTTTATTTTCTTCTAATGCCTTAAAAGTAAGGTAAGCGGTCATTAATTTTGTCAAACTTGCAGGCGGCAGCTGTTGATTAGCATTCTCACTGAGCAAAAATTGCCCACTCTTTGCCTCCATTAGCGCATAACTAGAGACTGGTAGCGAGGCAAGCTGCGCTTGAGTCCAAGCACTTACAAACCACAGCAACGAAAATAGAAATATCCTTCCTATGAAAAGCTTACGTTGCATATTGCCCTCTCTGGATTACCGTAATGCACGAATACTCACTTCAGCCGTGCCCTGTTTAATCACCCCCAATTCTTTTGCCGCCGCTCTAGATAAATCCAGCACACGGTCGCCATGAAAAGGACCACGGTCATTAATACGCACCACAATTGATTTCCCCGTTGTTAAATTCGTTACCTCCACCTCAGTGCCTAATGGTAATTCCTTATGCGCTGCGGTTAATTCATTCATATCATATACTTCACCACTTGCCGTTTTACGCCCATGAAACCCGGGACCATACCATGAGGCATCTCCTACTTGTTCAAATCCTTCACTATCACTTAATGTGCGATACGTTTTCCCCTTTACCGTATAAGACATTGCCCGTTGTAGCGAACGACTTTGTCTTGAGGCAGATTGACTCGCTACCTTAACATCAAATTTAAGTTGCGACAGATTATTATCAAAAGACTCTGAATGCGGATGCAGGGTGATTTTAAAAGTCTCCTCATCCTCCTCCTCTGCCACCTCTGAAATCAAACTGGCAAATAGCAACGGTTGCTCATCCAAGGCATTTTCTTGAAGAGAAGCTTTTTCATCCGTAAATAATACCTGCGCTGAAATGCCCTGTATTACAGCCAAACCCATTATATTTATTAAAAAAATCGCTTTATCATTACTCTACTCACATTAATCTATTTTTGTTTAGAAATCTCATCTGCCAGCTCAATAACCGCCATCGCATATAAAGGCGAGCTATTGTAGCGAGTTAATACTCCAAAATTATAATAAGTTAGCCACCATTGCGCTCCTTTCTCTTCTTGCAAAATCAAGCTTCCTACCTCAGGTTCTGAAATCATTTGCAGCCATTCAAGCGCCGAACCATCATGAATAATCGCCTCATCTTTTAACAAATCACTTACCGCAATACTTGGAAAATGCGACTGCCCAAAATTTGGCAAACTGGGCTGAACTGGCAAGCGCTCTACTAACTTACCACCTGAAACCCAACCGCGATTTGCCAAATAATTGCCGATACTCCCAATCGCATCCTCCACACTGCCCCACAAATCCACTCGACCATCGCCATCATAATCAATTGCATCATCAACATAACTACTTGGCATAAATTGCGCCATCCCCATTGCGCCTGCATAAGAGCCCATAATACTTAACGGATTAAAATCCTGCGCCTTAGACAAGCGCAAAAAATAATCAAATTGCTGACAAAAAAACTCCGCCCGCTGAGGATAATCAAAACATAGCGTTGCCAGAGCTTGCAGTACGGGCGTTTTACCCATCACTTTGCCATAGCGGGTTTCCACCCCCAAAATAGCCACAATAATATCTGCATCCACCCCAAATTCTTTTTCTGCTTTTTTAAGCGTCTCCCCATGCGCTTGCCAAAAAGCCACCCCATTTTCAATCCGCGATGACTCTACAAAAATCGGACGATATTCAAACCATTGTTTTGTTTTTTCTGCGGGTTTACTGATTTTACGCAACACCTCTTTATCTTTTTCAATTGCGCCCAACAAAAACTGCAAATAAGCCTCATCATAATCATGCTCTTGCGCCAATTCATGCACCATCTCCAGCGCTTCATCGTGCTCAGCATAACTTGCAAACACAGGCATACACATAAAAACGCCCAATATTGCCAACCAAAACCTCATAAATACTCCTGCTCCTGACGATAGCGATATTCACTGGCTAAATTCATTGCCAAAGCAAAGCCCGCCATCAACGACAACACCGAGCTCCCCCCATAACTAATTAACGCCAACGGCAAACCCACCACAGGCAAAATACCGCTCACCATGCCAATATTGACAAATACATTTAGAAAAAAACGTAAAAAAAAATAGTCGCCACAATAATACGAGAAAAACGATCGGTCAAGCGTGCCCCCAGATAAAGCCCCCTCAGCACCAACATCACATAAACTGCCAATAAAATCATCACCCCAGTTAATCCATGCTCTTCAGCAATAACTGCAAAAATAAAATCCGTACTTGATTCAGGCAAAAATTCCAGCTGCGACTGCGTTCCTTGCATAAACCCCTTCCCATTGACCCCCCCCGAACCAATAGCAATTTTCGATTGAATAATATGATAACCCGCCCCCCAAGGGTCTGCCTCAGGGTTAAACAGCGTCAATACCCGCTCACGCTGATAGTCCTTAATCCCAAACCACCAAAACAGCGGCACCGCGCTACTGATAAAAACCCCACCTAACAGCAAAAGCCACAGCGGTAATCCTGCTAAAAAAAGCGCAATTAATCCTGATACCCCCACCAACAACGACGTTCCCAAATCAGGCTCAATCATAATCAAGCGAAACGGCAAGGCAATAATTAACAGCGCCATAAATACTTGCCACACACTCGGCGCCTGCTCCTTACGACCCAAATACCAAGCCACCATTAAAGGAACACTTAATTTTGCGATTTCAGATGGTTGTAGCCTAACCACCCCTAAATTTAACCATCGTCTTGCCCCACCTGCATCCACCCCAATCACCACCACCAACGCCAACAACACAACCGTTAATGCATATAAAAGTGGCGTCAAGCGCTTTAACTGCCTAGCTGGAATAGATAACAACACAAAAAAAACACAAAATCCCGCGACAAAGCGCAACAACTGGCGCGCAATAATCCCTTCACTGCCCGCACTGCTTTTAAGCGTTATCACACTCCCGACCATCAAAAGCACAATCATCAGCAATAAAAACCAATCCAATCGTGCCAATACCATAAGCGGATAACCCCATAATCGATGAGAATTACCCAACGCCTGCTCTTTAGACATCCACCGCCCCTTGTAAGTAAAAATCAGCAATCAAACGAGCCAGAGGGCCTGCAGTCGAACTTCCACCCCCTCCACGTTCCACCACCACACTAATCGCAATCTTAGGCGCATCTGCTGGCGCATAAGCAATAAACATCGCATTATCCTGATGCTCTGCTGCCAAATTCTTACTCTCAATCCGCTCATTATTTTTAAATGAAACCACCTGCACCGTGCCTGATTTACCCGCCATGCGATACTTCAGCCCAAGCGCCATTTTATTGCCCGTTCCATAGGAACTATGAATAACATTTTCCATCGCCTTTTTCACCAAACGCCAATGCCTATCTTGATATACAGGCACAATCGCCACCTCATCTTTCTCGCGCACCGATAAAAATTGCCCCTCGATTGGGTCATATACCTGCTTTAGCAACCTCGGCGTAAACACCTTCCCATCACGCGCAATCAACGCCGTCATATAAGCCAACTGCAACGGCGTCGTCGTTAAAAATCCCTGTCCAATACTGATATTAATCGTATCGCCAATATACCAAGGCACCTCATATTGAGTTAGCTTCCAATCCTTAGTTGGCACAATTCCGCTTCCCTCATCAGGCAAATCAATTCCTGTTTGCTTGCCCAAAGAAAAATGCGCAGCGTACTGCGCAATCCGCGAAATTCCCAATTGATAGCCCAAAGAGTAATAATACACATCACAAGATTCTGCCAAAGCATGATTGGCATCCAAACTCCCATGCCCCGAACGTTTCCAACAATGAAACCGTCGCTTTGACGAACTCTCAGGAATTGTATAATGCCCCGAACAGAACACATGCGTCTGCTCATCAAACACCCCATAATAATACCCCGCCAACGACATCACTGGCTTAATCACAGACCCTGGCGCATACCGCCCCTTAAGAGCACGATGAAACAAAGGACCCTGCGGATTTTCCACCAAACGCTGATATTGTCGCTTAGAAATCCCATTAGTAAACAAATTCGCATCATAGCTAGGCAACGACACCAAAGCCAACACCGAACCATCTTCCACATTCAACACCACACAAGACCCCCGATAATCTTGCATAATCTCCGTGATATAGCGTTGCAAATCCACATCAATACTTAAATAAATATCCTGCCCACGATAAGCGCCCTGCTCTGACAACAAACGCACAATATTGCCATTAGCATCTGTCTCCACCTGCTGAAATCCAGGACTTCCACGCAATCTATCCTCATATTGTCGTTCAATGCCCCCACGTCCAATAAAATTAAGCCCACGATAAGCCGCCTCATCTAACGACTTTAAATCCTCACTATTAATCCGATTGGTATAACCCACCACATGCGCCAACAACGTCCCATAGGGATAATAGCGCTCAAGATAACGGTCAATCTCCACCCCTGGCAGCTGATACAACCGCACCGCCAAACGATAATAATCCTGCTCACTAATAGAATGCTTAAGCACCACCTGCTCATAGCGCCTAGATTGTTGATAGCGCTTTACAAACCCCTCTTTCTCCTCATCAGACAAGGGTAAAATAGCCGAAAACTCCTCCAACATTTGCGTAACATTTTTAATCAGCGAAGGATTAACCACCACCTGATAACGCAAAATATTCTCTGTAAGCGCGCGCCCCTTTGCATCATAAATAATCCCCCGCTCAGGCACCAAAGCCTTTATCCGCACCCGATTAGATTGAGCGCGTGTGCGATAATAATCATAACGACGCACCTGTAGAAAAAACATCCGCCACAACAATAAAAACGCCCCAACACACGTCAAAAACCCCAGCAAAAACAATCTTCTGATATACGACACACGCAACCGCTGCTCCTGCGCCTCATGCACACGCCTATGAATAGAATCTCCTTGCCAACGCTTCACGATGTCTGCGCCTTATCCACAGCCCCTCCAAAAAGCAAAACCCCCCAGCGAACCAATGGCCAACACACCACCTGCAACACCACTGGAATATACCACCCCACAGGCGCAGGAATACCCGTTAAGGCATACGCCAATAACGCGCGCACCACCACATAACCCAGCGACACCAACGCCACCAATACCAACCGCTCAATCCAAGATGAACGCAACCACAAAGGCGCTAACGGAATCACCGCCAACCCCACCCCCGCATATAACAGCGCATAAAAACCCATCGCCATTTGCGCTGAAAAATCCAACAATAAACTCATTGGCAGCACCGCCCACCACAAAGACGGCATCGGCACACGCAAAAACCACTGCATCAATAACAAAAGCACCAAATCAGGCAATAACCACCAATTAAAAAAATCATTTAACGCCAGCATCCCCAACGACACCGCCAATAACCACACAAATACCCATTTATTCTCAGACAACACTGCATTACTCCTCTATCAAGTCCGAAGGCGCAGGCGGGCCTACCATCACCCCCTCACCCAACGTCGCCTCTGATACCCGCGTATCTAACAGCAACACCTCCAACATCGACGGCAAATGCGCAATGGGCTTTAACACCACCTGCAAAAAAGACGAATCCTTATCTTGCTCAATGGCAACAACCTCCGCCACAGGATAACCACGTGGAAACACCCCCCCTAATCCTGAGCTAATCAATCTATCCCCCACCTCAATATCACTCTCATAACGCTGCCAAGGTAATACCAATTCCCCACGCTCCGCACTTCCCAACACCGTAACACGCTGTGAGGTTCGCTCTACATAAGAAGGCACTCGACTGCGCGCATCACTAATCAACATCACCCTTGCCGTCTGCTCATAAACCGCCACCACCTGTCCGACCAAACCAAACGGGTCAATAATCGGTTGTTGCAAATACACCCCATGTCGCATCCCCTTATTAATCAACACCGTCTCGCTATAACCATCAATCGCCGTATCCACTAATTCTGCAATTAACACAGGTTCAGTAACAGTTAATAACGAATCCATCAACATCCGCAGGCGTCTATTCTCTGCGCGCAAATGCCCAAACTGTTGCAACTGCGCCTTTAAGGCACGATTTTCCTCAGCAATCTTATCCAATTGCGCCAAATCCTCACGCTCATCCTGCCAGCGTTGCGACACCGAGACAAAACGACGAATTGGCGCATGCACCACCGCACTAACTGGTTGATAGACATAAGAAAAAAAAGAAGACTGCAGCGGCTCAAGCCAAGTACTGCGCCACTGCACCACCAATACCACCACCGCCAGCAGCCATACAAAAAAAGTTGGCAACAACCTTTGTTTTAGCCCTTGAATCGCTGGCTCAGACTGATAAGGCATAACATCAACGCCTTAGTGCATCAAAAACGATGCCACCCCACGCTGATCTAAAAGTTCCAACACCTTACCGCCCCCGCGCGCCACACATGTTAATGGGTCTTGCGCAATAATCACATTTAAACGCGTTTCCTCCATCAACAAACGGTCAATATCACGCAACAGCGCCCCGCCACCAGTAACCACAATTCCCCTATCAGCAACATCCGCGGCAAGTTCTGGCGGTGTTAACTCCAATGCCTGCTTAATCGCGCGCACAATACCACCCAACGGCTCCTGTAGCGCCTCCAACACCTCATTACTATTAATAACAAAACTACGTGGCGCGCCCTCCTGCTGATTTGTCCCACGCACCTCTAACTCACGCACCTCACTAGAAGGATAAGCACAACCAATTTCTTTTTTAATCCGCTCAGCCGTTGGCAGTCCAATTACAATGCCAAAATTACGTCGCACATAATCAATAATCGCGCTATCAAATTTATCTCCTCCCAAGCGCACCGAACTCGAATACACAATCCCATTGAGCGAAATAACCGCCACCTCTGAAGTACCCCCGCCAATATCAACCACCATAGAACCATACGCCTCATCCACAGGAATCCCAGCCCCAATTGCCGCCGCCATTGGTTCTTGAATTAAAAACACATCACTTGCCCCCGCGCCACGCGCAGCATCACTAATCGCCCTTTTTTCCACCTGAGTTGCCCCAGAAGGCACACAAATCAAAATCCTTGGACTACCCAAACGTAAAAAACGCCCACGGCGCCCCAAAATCTTACTAATAAAATGCGACAACATCATCGAAGTAATCTTAAAATCAGCAATCACCCCATCTTGCATTGGACGAATCGTTGATAAATTTTCAGGCGTACGCCCCAACATCTGCTTAGCCTGCGTCCCGTAAGCAACAATCTTCTTGCGCCCATCTTGCAAATCCTCAGCAATCGCCACCACCGAAGGCTGGTCTAACACCAACCCTTGCCCACGCAAATAAATCAGCGTATTTGCCGTCCCCAAATCAATTGATAAATCACTAGAAAACAAATCTCTAAAAGGATTAAATCGCATAACACTTCCCCTAATTAATCGTCAACACCCCTATCAGAAGGTGCATTTATAAAGCAGATATGATACATTTCAACGGTTTTTTTTGAAATGTTTTTTACCTATGAGCAACCTCGACCCTGAACTTATTTACAAAACCGCCCATCTGGCGCGCCTTACCTTAACTCCCAAACAGCAACAGCAAATGAGCCAAGATTTAGGCAACATCTTTGAGCTATTCGGTGCGATTAACCAACCCGAAATTAATCAGCTAGATCCACTAGGGCATCCCCTAGAACAACGCCAGCGCCTACGCGAAGATATCGCCCACACTCAAGATCTAAGTGCCTCTATCGCACAAAACGCGCCACATGCCGAAAACGGATTTATCACCGTCCCCAAAGTCATCGAATAAACTCAAGGTTATTCTCATGCATCAATATAGCCTCCGCCAACTTAGCGAAAAACTCGCTAACAAAGAATTTAGCGCTGTTGAACTCACCCAACACTACAGCAAGCGCATCCAAACCCACGACCCCGCGCTCAATGCCTTTATTACACAAACCCTAGAAACCGCCCTAGAAACCGCCCAAGCTAGCGACCAACGTCGCGCCCAAGGCAAAAGCCTCTCAGCATTAGATGGCATCCCCATGGCGCATAAAGACTTACTTTGCACCAAAAACATCCGCACCACCGCAGCCTCAAAAATGCTCGAGCATTTTATCCCCTCCTATAATGCCACCGTTGTTGACAACCTCGCACAAGCAGGGGCAGTCATGATGGGAAAACTCTCTCTTGATGAATTTGCCATGGGTTCTTCTAACGAACGCAGTTATTTTGGTGCAGTCAAAAACCCTTGGCATCACAACCACGTCCCCGGTGGGTCATCAGGTGGCTCTGCAGCAGCGGTTGCCGCGCGACTAATTCCCTACGCTACTGGCACTGATACAGGTGGCTCTATTCGCCAACCCGCCGCCTACTGTGGCATCACTGGCATCAAACCCACCTATGGCAGCCTCTCACGCTATGGCATCATCGCCTACGCTTCTAGTCTAGACCAAGCAGGGCCCATGGCAGTCAATGCTGAAGACCTTGCACTCCTTTTAAACCACATGGCAAGCTTTGACCCTAAAGACTCCACCTCTAGCGAACAACCTCGCCCTGATTTTACACAAACACTCAATCAACCACTCAACGGCATAAAAATTGGGCTGCCCAAAATTTATTTCGAACAGCTCAATCCACAAATGGCAACCCTCATTCATGCAGTTGCCAAGCAATACGAAAGCCTTGGCGCAACACTGGTTGACATTGAACTATCGCATACTGAACTCGCCATCCCCACCTACTACATCATCGCCAGCGCCGAAGCCTCCTCCAATCTCTCGCGCTATGATGGCGTGCGTTATGGCTATCGCGCCGATAACGTAGACAATCTACAAGAATTATATGAACGCAGTCGCAGTGAAGGATTTGGGGATGAAGTTAAACGCCGCATCATGATAGGCACACACGCCCTTTCTGCAGGCTATTACGACGCCTACTACGAACAAGCGCGTCGCGCACGTCGCGCCATCCTAAATAGCTTCAAACAAGCCTTTAATGAAGTGGACGTTATATTAAGCCCAACCACCCCCACCCCTGCTTTCAAACTAGGTGAAAAACTCAACGACCCTGTGCAAATGTTTTTGGGCGATTTATACACCGTCTCCATCAATCTATCGGGATTACCTGCCCTAAGCCATCCTGCAGGATTTATTGATGGACTGCCTGTTGGCGCGCAACTCATCGGCGCGCACTTTAGCGAGCCCACCTTACTCAATCTAGCGCATCAATATCAACAACACACAGATTTCCATCAACAAACCCCCACACCCTATTCTTAAATCTTAAAAGGAGTATTTATGAACACAGAAACCAAAGGATTTACCTTTAACCACACAATGTTGCGCGTTAAAGACCCTAAAGCCTCCCTTGATTTTTATACCAACATCTTAGGCATGACCCTTGTTCGTCAAGACGACCACCCAGAAGGCGAATTCAGCTTATATTTTTTGGCAAAACTGACAGAAAACGAACACCCACCCCAAGGGATGATGAAACACGCAAACAATGGGTTGCAAAGCAACGGGGAATCTTAGAACTCACCCACAACTGGGGCACTGAAAAACAAGAAGATTTTTCTTACCATGATGGCAATAAAGAACCGCAAGGATTTGGACACATCTGCTTTAGCGTGCCTGATTTTGATGCCGCTATCGCTTATTTTGATCGCCATCAAATCCCTTTTCAAAAACGACCAGAAGATGGCAACATGAAAGACATTGCCTTTATCAAAGACCCCGACGGCTATTGGATAGAAATCATCCAAGGCTAAACCTAAAAAAAGCGCCCACTTCTAGGCGCTTTTCTTTTCTCTTTAATCGCATTTTAGCGCTCAATCACCTCAACGCCATTCTCTCGCGCCACAATCAATACATCTGCGCGTTCTTTGGCAAAAATTCCCACTGTAACCACGCCAGCAATAGCATTTATTTTCTGTTCCATTGCAGGGGCATCCACAATCGATAAATAATGCACATCCAAAATCCAATTGCCATTATCAGTAACCACCCCCTCACGCCAACGCGGCTCTCCCCCCAAAGCCAATAACTGACGCGCCACATAGCTACGCGCCATTGGAATAACCTCTACAGGCAAAGCAAATTCCCCCAAAACCGACACCTGCTTTGACGCATCTGCAATACAGACGAATTTTGCCGATGCTGCAGCAATAATTTTCTCACGCGTTAATGCCGCTCCCCCCCCTTTAATCATCTCAAAGCGCTCATTAATCTCATCACAACCATCCACATACACATCCACCTCATCGCAACTATTTAAATCCCGCACCTTTAACCCCACTGACGCAAGCGCCTCTTCACTATCCTTTGACGCTGCCACAATATCTTTAGGACGAATCCCGCTATCTGCCAAGGCTTGAATAAAAAAACGCACTGTTGAACCACTGCCCACACCAAGCGTCATCCCCTCCTGCACAAAATCCAATGCCTTTTTTGCTGCTTTTTCCTTTAAAATAGCTTGTTTCATTTTCATCTCCAGTTAATTTATGTCTCATTATATTGAAAAAATCTTAACCGCCCCCGTCTATGACGTTGCCATTGAAAGCCCATTAGACGCTATGCCTCGCCTCTCTCAACGCCTTGGACATCAAATTCATTGCAAAAGAGAAGACCTTCAGCCTGTTTTTTCCTTTAAATGCCGTGGTGCTTACAACAAAATGTATCACTTAAGCGAGCAAGAGCGCAACCAAGGCGTTATCTGCTCCTCAGCAGGCAATCACGCTCAAGGCGTTGCGCTTGCCGCGCAAAAATTAGGCATCAAAGCCACCATCGTTATGCCCACCACCACCCCCAGCATTAAAGTTGATGCCGTCAAGCGCCTAGGCAAAGAATGGATCAACATCGTTTTACACGGCGATTTTTACGACGAAGCCTCACAGCACGCCAAAATCCTACAACAACAACATCAACTCACCTACATCCATCCCTTTGACGACGATTATGTTATTGCAGGACAAGGCACAATTGCTCTAGAAATTCTACGCCAACACCCACGCCCTATTGATGCCATATTTGTTCCCGTAGGCGGCGGTGGACTACTTGCAGGCATCGCCTTACTAATCAAAGCATTACGCCCAAACATTCGCCTAATCGCCGTCGAACCTGATGACGCCGCCTCTATGACCCAAGCAGTACGCCATGGAAGCCGTATCACCCTAGACTACGTTGGCGTTTTCGCTGATGGCGTTGCCGTCAAACAACCTGGCGAACACACCTTCAACATCATCCAAAAACATGTCGATGATTACATCACCGTCTCAACAGACGAAATCTGCGCCGCCATGAAAGACCTCTTCGACGACAACCGCGCCATTGCCGAACCCTCAGGCGCATTAGCAACCGCAGGACTTAAAAAATGGGCAGCCCAACAAAGCGAGAAAAACTTAAATCTCATCAGTATTGTCTCTGGCGCAAACGTCAACTTTGACCGCCTCCGCTATGTTGCCGAACGTGCAGAAATTGGTGAAAAACGGGAAGGACTTCTCGCCGTTAGCATCCCTGAAACCCCGGGTAGCTTCCTAAAATTCTGCCAACTCATTGCCCAAGACCAATCCATCACCGAATTTAACTATCGCTATCAAGACAGCAAACAAGCGCAAATCCTTGTCGGCGTCCAACTCAATAACGGACAACGCCAACTCGAACATTTTATCGACACCTTAAACACCCACGGCTACCCCACCACAGACCTCACCCACAACGACCTAGCCAAATCGCATCTCCGCTATATGATTGGTGGCGCCCCACAAAACCTAAGTAACGAATTTCTCTTTCGCTTTGGATTCCCCGAACGTCCAGGCGCTCTTCTACATTTTCTCAAAACATTAGGCAATCAATTTAATATCAGCCTTTTCCACTACCGCAACCACGGCGCTGATTATGGACGCGTTCTCTGCGCCATTCAAAGCACAAATCGCGCCCTACTTGACCAACATCTACACAATATTGGCTACGATTACGAAGAACAAACCCATAACCCCGCCTACCAACATTTCCTACAACCGCCCACCCCAAAAACATAAAATCGCTATAATAACGCCCAAAAGCCCACACATATGGAGACCCTATGCATCGCCTCATCTTATTATTAACCCTAAGCAGCCTTTTATTAGGTTGCTCTAGCGCCTACTATCACACCATGGAAAAATTCGGCATCTATAAAAACGACCTCCTCATCAGCCGTGTCGAAGATGCCCGCCACGCCCAAACCGATGCCAAAGAAGAATTCAAATCCGCTCTCGAACAATTTAGTCAGCTGATTCAATATAACGGCGGAGAACTTGAAATCGCCTTCAAAAAAACTCAACAAAGCCTATGAAAGAAGCGAAAACGCCGCAGAAAAAGTCGCGCAGCGCATTCGGGCTATCGAAAGCGTCGCCCAAGATTTATTCAACGAATGGCAACAAGAACTCAATCAATACAGCAATCCAAACCTCCGCGCCGACAGCGCCCAAAAACTCCAACAAACCAAACAACAATATCAACACCTCATCCAATCTATGAAAAATGCCCAAGCCACCATTCCACCAGTACTCACCGTATTGCACGACCAAGTCCTTTATCTCAAACATAATTTAAACGCCCACGCCATCGCAGCTCTACAAAGCGAATACTACCGCGTAGAAAATAACATCCGCCATCTTATCAACGAACTCGACGCCGCCATCACAGAAAGCGAACAATTTATCAAACGCATGCATCATGAATCCCGTTAAATCCCAACCACCCACACAACCGCCCAGCGACTTTATCCTACGCTGCTGGCCTTTTCTCACCCTCTTTAGCGCCTACCTCCTACTTGGGCTTGGCGCTCAAAGTTATTACGACAAAACCCAACTTCACCTTCTTCTTATCACACAAGAACCCAGCGGTCTAACCTATTTTTTTACCATTCTCACCTACCTAGGAGATTGGCAAATTGCCCTCCTCATTGGATTTATCATTGCCTATCGTCATCACCAACCCCATCCCTACCAAACCACACAAAATCCCTATAAACGCCACATCCTAAGCCATCTCAATGGTCTTATTTTCTATCTTATCGCCTGCCTATTACAGTTTATACTCACCCACGGAATCAAACACCTGTTTTTTAGCCAAAAACTACGCCCCATTCATTACTACCAACAACTTAACATCTCCATTCAAAATATCCCCAACCTCATCGACCAAGGCAAATATTTCCACTTCCCCTCAGGACATACAGCCATGGCATTTACCGCCTTTCTAGCGCTCGCCACCCTAAATCCCAATCGATATTTGCAAATTCTCTTCGCGCTATTAGCCATAAGCGTCGCCTACTCACGCCTTTATTTAGCGCAACATTATGTTCTTGACACCCTAGCGGGTAGCTTTATTGGCGTAATATGCGTAATCATCAGCTACTATCTTTGCCAAATACTGCTTAACAAACATCAATCCTTACAAAAATAATCTCTTTAATATCAATAGATTAAAAAATAATAAGCCAAAATAATAAAAACAATATTGACCAACCCAAAAAAAACTCTATAATGCGCCACTCAAGTTCAGCGGGAATAGCTCAGTGGTAGAGCACAACCTTGCCAAGGTTGGGGTCGCGAGTTCGAATCTCGTTTCCCGCTCCAATTTAAAGCTCCGCATCGGGGCTTTTTTTGTAAAGTGCAAAATGGCTGGGTGGCAGAGTGGTTATGCAGCGGATTGCAAATCCGTGGACGCCGGTTCGATTCCGACCCCAGCCTCCAATATCTCTTAAAACGACTTCTTGTAAGTCGTTTTTTTTATTGCCTTTTTTTGCTGTTCTAAGTTTTTTTCTTTAACGAATACAACCCATTAATCAAAATTAACCAAAAATCCGCGGACATAAAAAAACATAAATACACTTACTCGGACAACCCCTATTTTTGCAAAATGGTGTAACAAATATTGCGCACGTTTTTAATCGTTAAACTAGCATTTTTAAAAAAATGCCCGTGATTAATGAGATTAACTGAGCAAAAGATAAAGAAATACTTATTTGACAAAAAGAAAAATTTCAGAATCAGTGATGGGGGTGGTTTGTACCTTCGTTTTTTAGCAAGCAAAAATGCTGTCTGGTATTTTCGTTACAAAATTAATGGCAAAGTCAGATGGCTATCACTTGGACAATATCCACTGCTCTCTCTTTCTCAAGCAAGAGAACTCTGCCTTGAGTTGCGCTATCAAGTTTTTAAGGGATTTGACCCACTAGAGGAAAGACAAAAACAACAACAAAGTTATCAACAAACTAAAAGCTTCGAATACATTGCCCGTGAATGGTATGAAATTAACCATAAAAGCTGGAAAAACCCTAAACATATCCAGCAAACCATTAATAGCTTAGAAAACTATGTTTTCCCAAAAATAGGACATAAACCGTTAGCAGAAATTGATGTCCCACAGCTAATGCCTGTTATTAACGCTCTTTACGATAAACCTGAAACCGCAGATAGAGTAAAACGACGCATCAAAGCTGTATTCACCTATGCTATACAAACAGGAAAAGCTACTTACAATCCAGCTCTACATCTACCTATCATCAAAAAGAAAACCACAAACTACCCATCCCTGCCCTACCAAGAGCTTGGCTTATTTTTAAAACACGCCAATGACTATCCGAATAAAACCATTGCTCTTGCTTTACGGTTTTTAGTTTTAACTTTCGTTAGAAGTGGTGAATTGCGATTAGCTACTTGGGAAGAGTTTTCTAACAATCAATGGCTAATACCAGCTCACAGAATGAAAATGCAAAAAGAGCATATCGTGCCGTTATCAGATTGGGCATTGGAAACCCTAGATGAACTCAAAGAAAGTCAAAAAGAACGTACAAAATATTTATTCACAACCCGAGGCAATAAGCCATTAAGCGATATGTCTTTAAGCTCAGCTATGAAACGGATGGGTTATAAAGGAAAAGCCGTACCCCATGGTTTTAGGGCAACCGCTTCAAGCTGTTTAAACGAAAGTGGGTTATTCAATACTGACGCCATAGAGCGCCAATTGGCTCATGTTGACTCAAACAAAGTAAGAGGTGCTTACAACCGCGCCCAATATCTGGAAGAACGCCATCATATGATACAGTGGTATGCTGATTTCATACGAAAACAATATATAAATTTATAAAAAACAACACATAGATTAACATAACCCAATTTTTTCATTAGGTTATGACTTTTTGAATTTTTTAGCTACATAACGTAAGTAAAAAACATGTGGTTGATGTGGTTGATATGGTTGAACATTGATTTTAATAGTATTTTTATTTTATATGATGTGGTTGATATGTGGTTGAATAGTTTTAGTTTAATAAAATAAATAACACTTTCAGTCAAAAAGTCAGAAAATTTGAGGGCGTTCAGAAATCTGTGTCAGTTCAATCAAAGGCTCATCACCTTATCTAAGCGCCCAGGGAAATGAATAGACAACTGCATCATAGTTTGTCCCCAATTGTTGATAGGTCTTGTCCATTTCTCACCGGCATTTAACAGGGAAGCCTTTTAAACCATCGACACAGGCAATAAGAATATCTTCTACGCCACGATTGTGTAAATCCGTCAGCACAGACAGCCAATAATTGGCACCCTCACTTTCAGAGCAGTAAAGTCCAATAAGCTCTTTATGCCCCTCGGTATTGAGGGCTAACAGTGTATAGACTGCTTTATTGACATAGCGTCGCTCATCTTTGACCTTT
>NZ_LXHZ01000023.1 GCF_001888055.1 Rappaport israeli | reverse complement strand
GAGAGGGCGAGAGGGCGAGAGGGCGAGAGGGCGAGAGGGTGAGAATAAAAAAGTTTTTCTTCGGGGTTGGTGTAATTTATGTGCTGTGTTATAGTTGACTGTAACAACGCTCTGTCATTTTATGAAGCGTTTTTATGGTGTTTTGGGTATATTTTATTGATATTGCTTGGCTTTTTGGGATTATGGAATGGATATTTTATTTAAAAAATTAAATGCAGATATTACCCCTGAGGTGTTGGCGCAAATTGAGGCGTCGACTTTGCTATTAGAAAGTGCAGGGACAAATGAGCAAAAGGGGCGCTATTCTATTGTGGCTTTTGCGCCATATGGGCAGGTGGTTTTAGAGGATGAGGCGTTGCAAATCATCACGCCTGAGGGGGTGCAGAGGGTTGAGCAGTCGCCATTTGCTACATTAGATGAATGGATTAATGCCTTTAAGGTAGATTTCTTGCCTGAGGCGTTGGCGCATTTGCCATTTGTTTCTGGATTGATTGGGTTTTGTAGTTTTGATTTGATTCGCCATACTGTTGAGTTGTTAGCAGAGATTGAGGTGGAGGGGAAATATCCTGATGCGGTGTTTAGTATGGTGGAGTCGGTGTTTTTGTTTGACCATTACAAGGAAGAGTTGTTTTTAATTGCAAGTAATTTGTTTTCTGGTCGCACACAGGAGGCATTGGCGCAACAATTAGAGCAAATGCAGGCGCAGTTGCGGTCTTTAAAATTGTTTCAACCGCCTTTGCCAGCGCCTGAGCGTGGCGAGGTGGAATGTAATCTTTCTGAGCAGGCGTTTATAGAGGAAGTGCGCTATTTTCAATCGTTGATTGCAAAAGGGGATATGTTTCAGGTGGTGCCGTCGAGGATTTATTCTTATGCGCACCATTTTCCTGTGGCGCAGGCTGGGGTGTTGAAACGGCAGTTATATCAAAATCTCAAGCGGCAAAATCCTAGTCCTTATTTATATTATTTAGAGAGTGAATTTGGCACGATTATTGGCTCATCACCTGAGAGTTTTATTAAGAAAATAGGGCGCACGATTACGACTAATCCTATTGCAGGGACGATTGCGCGCGGGCATACAGAGGCAGAAGATGCGCGCAATGCGGAGAAATTGTTGGGCGATGAGAAGGAGTTAGCAGAGCATCGCATGTTGGTAGATTTAGGGCGCAATGATATTAATCGTGTGGCGAAGGCTGGGAGTGTGGTGGTGAGTCGCTTGATGCAGATTGAGCGTTTTGAGCATGTGATGCATATTGTGTCGGTGGTGGAGGGGGAACTTGAGGCGTCTATTTCACCTTTGCAGTTGATTGTATCAATGTTGCCAGCAGGGACGGTTTCGGGTGCGCCGAAGATTCGCGCGATGCAACGCATTTATCAGACGCGCCAGCAAAAACGAGGCATTTACGCAGGTGGGGTGGGCTATATTAATTGCAATCATGATTTGGACTTTGCGCTGACGATTCGCACAATGGTCGTTGATGAGCAACGGGTGAGTGTGGAGGCGGGTTGTGGGGTGGTGTATGACTCGCAAGCTGAAAAGGAGTTGCAAGAAACAAAGATTAAGGCGCGCAGTTTGTTGGAGGTTTCACCATGATTTTAGTGATTGATAATTTTGATTCTTTTACCTATAACTTAGTGAATTTGCTGAAATTATATACTGATGTTCAGGTGATTACGCCAGATAAATTCACCCCTGATTATCAAGCAGATGGGGTGTTGATTTCCCCAGGGCCAGGGCATCCGCTGGATGATGATTCTTTGATGAATATTATTGAGCATTTTCAAGATAAGCCGATTTTGGGGGTGTGTTTGGGGGCGCAGGCGTTGACGTGTTATTACGGTGGACGGGTGGTTGTCGGCGAGAAGGTCAAACACGGGAAATTGGATTGGTTGACGGTTAAAAAGCCAAATCGTTTGTATCCTTTTGCAGAGCAAGGGTTTGATATTATGCGCTATCATTCGTTGGTCAGTGAGCGTTCGTCGTTTCCATCTTGTTTGCGCATTACAGGGACAACGGCGGACGCGATTCAGTCGTTTGAACATAAGAGGCGCGCGCATTTTGGTATTCAGTATCATCCTGAATCGTTTGCCTGTGCAGCAGGTGAGGCGATTATTCGTGAATTTGTGGCGATTGTGGCGCAGGAAAAAGAGGCGGTGGTATGAATATTTTAAAAAAATTAATGCAGTTTCAAGAACTTAATGAGAATGAGGCGCAAGAGTTTGCGCGGTTGTTGTTTTCTGATGAGCTGGCGGCGGCGGATAAAACGGCGCTGTTGGTGGCGATGAAGATGAAACAGGAGAGCGCTAAGGAGTTAACGGCGATTACGCATTATTTAATCAACAGTAATTATCCTGTACAACCCCGCTTGGCTGGGAGTATGTGCGTATGTGGGACGGGGGGCGATGGGGTTGGGAGTTTTAATATTTCTACGACGGTATCGTTTATTGTTGCAAGCGCTGGGGTGAAGGTGTTAAAGCATGGCAATAAGGGGATTACGTCTAAAAGTGGGGGGGTGGATTTATTAGATGCGCTAGGGATTGCTATTACACCAATTGAGGCGGTGGCACGTCGAATGGAGGTGGTGAATTTGGCTTTTTTAAGCGCGATGAATACTTATCCGATGATGCGAGTGTTACAGCCGATTCGTCAATTAATTCCCCTGCCAACGTTGTTTAATTTAATGGGGCCTATGATTCATCCTTATGCGTTGGATTATCAGATGATGGGGGTGTTTGATGCTTCAAAGGTGGCGTTGGTGGCGCAGACGTTATTTAATTTGGGGCGCAAGCGTGCGTTGGTTATCCATGGGGCTGGGGGGATGGATGAGGCGAGTTTGGCAGGAGAGAATTTGATTTATGAAATCAATGCGCAAGATGGGGTGCGCCATTATTCGCTTGAGGCAAAAGACTATGGACTGAAATCTGCTGATAATGCAGCGCTTAAGGGGGGCACGAGTGCGGAGAATAAAGAGATTACTTTGGCTATTTTAGGGTGCGAGGATAAGAGTGCGCGGCGTGATGTGGTATTGCTTAATGCTGGACTGGCGCTTTATATTGCTGAGAAAGCGCCTACGGTGGCGGAGGGGATTGCGTTGGCGTTGTCGATTATAGAAAGGGGTGAGGCGCTTGAATTATTGCGCTTTTTGCAAGAATAAGGCTGGTTTTGTGTGGGTGGATTAAAACGCGCGGTGATGATGTGCGATGTCATGTTGATTTTTTGAAAAGGGAGAAGGGTGTGTCGATTCTTGCAGAGATTGTGGCGTATAAGCGGACGTTGTTAGAAAGCGGTTATTACACGGAAAAATTAGCGACGCTACAGGCGGTGGATGTTGCGCATAAACCTCGTTTGGCGCGTGTGTTGGCGCAGAGGCAGAAGTTGGCGGTGATTGCGGAGTTGAAGGCGAAGAGTCCGACGGTAAGCGATATTCCTAAGCGCGATATGTTGACACAGTTGCAGGCGTATGAGCGCTATGGGGCGGTGTGTGTGTCGATTTTAACCGATGAGCGTTATTTTGCAGGTAGTTTTGAGCGGTTAAATACTTTGAGCGCAAAGACGGCTTTGCCTGTGTTATGTAAGGATTTTATTGTAGATAAACAGCAAATTGATGTGGCGAAGCAGGCGGGTGCGTCGCTGGTGTTATTAATTGTCAATTGTTTGTCTGATGCAAAATTAAGGGTTTTGTATGATTATGCGTATGCGCTTGGGTTGGAGGTGTTGGTGGAGGTGCATGATGCGGCGGAGCTTGAGCGGGCGCATGCTTTAAATGCGCAAATTATTGGGATTAATAACCGTGATTTGACGCGCTTTGTAACCGATGTAGAGACGACTAATCGATTAATGCAACAACATGAGGCGGGGCGGTTTTATATTTCTGAAAGCGGGATTCATGCAGTGGCTGATGTGGCGCGTATTGTCGATTCTGGTATTGATGGTTTGTTAGTGGGTGAGGCGTTGATGAAGGCGCAGGATTTATCAAGCTTTTTGCCGAGTTTGTGTTTGGATAAGGGCGCACGATGAGTTATGTAAAATGCTGTGGGTTTCAGCGCGTAGAGGATGTGGCGGTGGCGGTGTGCTATGGGGCAGATGCGGTTGGTTTTGTGCATTATGAAAAAAGTAGGCGTTTTGTTGATGTGGAGGCGATAGCGCGCCTGTGTGCGACTGTGCCTGAGGGGGTGGCAAAGGTGGCTGTGGTGGTCAATCCTACTTTGTCAGTGGTGGAGGATTTGCTGGGCGCTGGTGTGAGTGGGGTGCAGTTACATGGTGAGGAATCGCCTGAATTAGTAAGAGAGATTCGCGCATGTTTTCCATCGCTGGGACTAAGTAAGGCGCTGGCGGCAAAGGCGGATATGTTATCGCAGGTGGCGCGCTTTGAGCGCTATGTGGATTATTTTTTAATCGATACGCCAACGCCTGATTATGGGGGCAGTGGACGGTCGTTTGATTGGCGCTGTTTGCAGGATTTGGCGGGGGCGTCGGTGCGTTATTTGATTGCTGGGGGGTTGGACGTCGCTAAAATTGCGTTTTTGCAAACTCAAGCGCTTGGGCAGTGGGGCTATGATGTGTCCAGTGCTTTAGAAAGGGATGGGGTAAAAGATAAGATGAAAATTAAAGCGCTGTTGGAGTCGGTGCGTTCTATGGAGGTTTAAAAGATGACAAAGAAAATTCAAACTCAAGCGGATGAATTAGGTTTTTTTGGCGTTTATGGGGGGCAGTATGTGCCTGAAACGTTGATGCCTGCTGTGCAGGAGTTAGCGCAAACTTATCAGCAACTCAAACAAGATGAATCCTTTCAGCAGGCGTTAAATGAGTTGTTAACCGATTATGTGGGGCGGGCAACGCCTTTGACTTTTGCTAAGCGTTGGACTGAGGCGCTTGGTGGTGCCAAAATCTATCTTAAACGTGAGGATTTAAACCATACGGGGGCGCATAAAATTAATAATGCTATTGGGCAGGCGTTGATTGCTAAACATATGGGTAAACGCAAGTTGGTGGCAGAAACAGGTGCGGGTCAGCATGGTGTGGCGAGTGCGACAATTGCTGCGCTATTGGATATGGAATTGGTGGTTTTTATGGGGCAGGAAGATATTGAGCGTCAAGCGCCAAATGTTTTTCGCATGGAGCTTTTGGGGGCCAAAGTTATCCCTGTTACAAGTGGGCAGGGGACGCTATCGGATGCGGTGAATAAGGCGTTGCAATATTGGGTGTCCAATGTGGAGGATACGCATTATTTACTTGGTTCGGCTTTAGGGCCTCATCCGTTTCCAACAATTGTGCGCGATTTGCAAAGTGTGATTGGAAAAGAAATTCGACAGCAAATTATGCAAAAGGAGGGGCGTTTGCCTGATGCGGTGGTGGCGTGTATTGGCGGTGGGTCAAATGCAATTGGGACGTTCTATCCGTTTATCGAGGATGAGGCGGTGCGTTTGTATGGTGTGGAGGCAGCAGGTAAAGGCGCTCAAACGAATGAGCATGCGCTTGCTATTCAAAAGGGTAAGGCTGGAGTATTGCATGGGGCGCGGATGTATTTAATCCAAGATGATAATGGGCAGATTGCTGGAGCGCATTCTATTTCTGCTGGGTTGGATTATCCAGGGGTTGGGCCAGAACATAGTTATTATCACGATATCGGACGGGTAGAGTATGTGCATGCTAGCGATGAGCAGGCGATGCAGGCGTTGATTGGTTTTTCGCGCTTAGAGGGGATTATCCCTGCGCTTGAAAGTGCGCATGCCTTGAGTTATGTAGAGCGCTTGGCGCCAACACTATCGCCTGAGCAGTTGATTGTGGTAACCATTTCTGGGCGTGGTGATAAGGATATGGAAACAGTGCGACGTTATATGCAAGAAAATAATCAGGGTGAGCAATGAAAAAATTATTAATTCCTTATGTGATGGGCAATGCAAAACTTTTGCAAAATTTGCATGTGTTAGAGAAGGCAGGAGCGGATTTTATTGAGATTGGTTTGCCATTTTCAGACCCTGTGGCAGATGGTGAGACGATTTTGCAGGCAGGACAGGCGGCAATTAAAGAAGGCATGACAACAAAAAAAATATTTGAATTATTAACCGCGCATCAGGGGGAGTTTAAAACGCCCTATTTATTGATGACGTATTATCAATTAATTGAGGCGTATGGTGTCGCGGAATTTGTGCAAGCAGCGGAGCGGGCGAATGTTTATGGTTTGATTATTCCTGATTTGCCTTTTGAGTTAGGAGAGCGCTTTAAGGCTCAATATTTAAAAGGCAGCCGGTTAAAGTTGATTTCTCTTATAGCGATGACAACAAGCCAACAACGTATGCAAACCATTGCGAAAAAAGCGGAAGGCTTTATTTATACGGTTACGATGAATGCCATTACAGGGGATAATCTGGGTGGATTTCATCAGACGTTAGCGGAAAAAGTCGCTAGGATTAAAGCGCATGCCAGCGTGCCTGTGGTGTGTGGTTTTGGGATTCGCAGTGTGGAAGATGTGCGCAATATTGCAACTTTTAGTGATGGCGTGGTGATTGGTAGTGAGTTGGTTAAGCGCTTTGCTAACGATTCAGCGCAGGCGGTTAATGAGTATTTGCAAGAGGTGCGCGCGCAATTAGATGCGCTATAGAAAATAGATAACGGCAAAGAGATGCAGATGCTTTGCCGTTGTTTGTAAAGTAATCAATTGGTTGTCTTTCCAAAAATCTAGCCCTTTTAAGATGTTTGCGCAAATTCTAGGCTAGGGTTTTAAGAGTCAAATTAGGCTTTTTTGCTTGATTGGCAACTTCTTGCATGAGCTTGGCAATCTCTTCCTCACTGCCTAAAAAGCGTCGGCTAATGGGGCGGAGGTTGTCATCAAGTTCATAAACAATAGGAACGCCTGTAGGGATATTAAATTCTAAAATCTCCTCATCGCTCATATCGTCTAAGTATTTCACTAAAGCGCGTAGGCTGTTGCCGTGTGCAACGATTAAAGGCGTTTTACCGCTACGAAGCGCTGGCACGATACGGTCTTGCCAAAAGGGTAGCACGCGCTTAATGGTCATTTTAAGGCTTTCACCACGCGGTAGGGCTTGGCTGTCCATGCTGGCATAGCGTGGTTCGTTTTGCGGTAAGCGTGAGTCGTTGTCTTCTAAAAAGGGAGGCGGAACGTCAAAACTGCGTCGCCAGATTTTTACTTGCTCTTCGCCATGTTTTTCTGCTGTTTCAGCTTTATTCAGCCTTGTAGTGCGCCATAGTGGCGTTCGTTTAAGCGGAAACTGCGTTCAACAGGTAAATACATTAAGTCCATTTCATCTAGTGCAATCCACATGGTACGGATAGCGCGAGTAAGCACAGAAGTAAACACGGTATCGATGCCTAGGTTGGCTTCTTTGAGTTGTTGTCCAGCGCGTTTGGCTTCTTTTCGCCCTTCGTCTGTTAAATCAACATCATGCCAGCCTGTAAAGCGATTTTCTAAATTCCATTCGCTTTGCCCGTGGCGTAATAAAACTAAGGTATGGCTCATAGTCGCTCCTTGTAGGGTTGAAAAAGGGCTATGATAACAGAGATTGGCTTTGAGATTATCAAGGTGATGGTGTGATTGTGATAAAATGCGCGCTTTTGTTTGGCTTGCCTGTCAGGCTTTTTTTTTACTCTAAAAATAGAATTATCATCATGAATACATTGTCTGAAGCGACTGCGCCTGCAGTTGGGTTTATTAGTTTGGGTTGTCCGAAAGCGCTGGTAGATTCTGAGCGCATTTTGACGCAATTGTCTATTGATGGCTATCGCATTGTAAATACTTATGAAGATGCCAATGTGGTTATTGTCAATACTTGCGGGTTTATTGATGAGGCGGTGGCAGAATCGCTCAATGCAATTGGTGAGGCGCTTGAATCCAATGGGCGGGTGATTGTAACGGGATGTTTGGGCGTTAAACCTGAGATGATTTACCAATTGCATCCAGAAGTATTGGCGATTACTGGCCCGCAGGCCTATGAGTCGGTGATGGAAGCGGTGCATGAGGCGGTGCCTAAACCTGAAAAAATCCCTATGTGGATTTGGTGCCTGATAGTGGATTGCGCTTAACGCCTCGCCATTACGCCTATTTGAAAATCTCAGAAGGATGCGACCATAAATGCAGTTTTTGCATTATTCCAAGCATGCGTGGGCGTTTGAATAGTCGTTTGGCAGGGGATGTGATGCGCGAGGCGGAGGCGTTGGTGCGCTCAGGAGTGAAAGAGTTGCTGGTGGTTTCGCAAGATACGTCTGCTTATGGCGCGGATAAAAAACATAAATTAGATTTTTGGGGCGGTAAACCAGTGAAAACGCGCTTATTAGAATTATGCGAGAATTTAAGTTCGCTTGGAGCGTGGGTGCGCCTGCATTATGTCTATCCTTATCCTAATGTGGATGATTTGATTCCCTTAATGGCAGAAGGAAAAATTTTGCCGTATTTGGATATTCCGCTACAACATGCCAATCCACGTATTTTGAAGGCGATGCGTCGCCCTGGAAATATCGAAAGAACATTAGAGCGTATCCAAAAATGGCGCGATATTTGCCCTGATATTGCTATTCGTAGTACGTTTATTGTCGGCTTTCCAGGTGAAACAGAGCAGGAATTTGAAGAATTATTAGAATTTATTGAAGAGGCGCAGATTAATCGTGCGGGTTGTTTTGCTTATTCACCTGTTGAGGGCGCTAGTGCTAATGCATTGCCAAATGCCGTAGATGAGGCGGTTAAACAAGAGCGGGTTGCGCGTTTTATGGCAAAACAGGATGAGGTGAGCGCGCGTTTATTGCAGGCAAAAATTGGTCAGGTGTTGCCAGTGTTAATTGATGAGGTAGATAGTGAAAATCATAGCGCTATTGCCCGTACCCCCTATGACGCGCCAGAAATTGATGGTGTGGTGCATATTAGCCAGATTGATGGGGTGGAGAGAGGGCAAATCGTGCATGTGGAAATTGAAGATGCAGATGTGCATGATTTATATGCTCAGGTTTATTAAAAAATTTTTACGGATGAAAAATAACATCGAGGCGCATAGATTACTACTATACTGCGCGCCGCATTTTATAGAAAACACAGATAAGATGCGGTAATAATTTAAATTTAAAAGGACTATAAATGAAAAAAGTATTATTTGGTGCATTAGTAGCAGCATTATCACTATCATCACAGGCAAGTGATTTTCCTAAAGCATGTAAAGAACTTATTAAATTAACTTATGAAGCGGCTGAAGTTAATCCTGAAATGAAAGCAAGTTTAGAGATGACAGAAGAAGAAATGATTGAACACTCTCTTGAGGAATGGGAAAAAATGAGCGCGGAAGATCAGGCAGAAGCTAAAAAAGGTTGTGCTGCTGTAGTTGAGCAGATGAAAGTAGTTATTGAAGCAATGAAAGCACAAGCTAAATCTTAAATTTTCACTTTTCAGCTAAAAACCAGTGCTAAGCGCTGGTTTTTTTATGGGTTCAAGTTTTGCTTTAGAATTATCTCTATTTAGGATTGATTTGCTGTGGCGTGTAATTTGAGCTTATTACTAAAAGAAGGGCTATGTATGAAGAAAATAATGATGGTTTTGGCGTGTGGGTTGTTACTTACTGGTTGTGGAGATAATACCCAAAGGATTTGGTTGATTTGACTTATGAAGCGGCAAAAGATATCCCGCAGTTAAAAGAACAGACGAAAGAGAGTAAGGCGCAAACGATTAAACAACTATCCGCAGATTGGGATTTATTGGATGAGCATGGGCGCAAGGTGGGTGGCGCGCAATGTGAGGCAAGCATTAAGATGTTGGAAGTCGCTGTAGGAATATCTAAGAAATAAATTAGTACTGCAGAAAGTAAAAAGCCAGTGTTAAACGCTGGTTTTTTTATATGTATTTTTGATGTAAAGGCAGTATTTTTAGCAAAAGATGAAAAAAACGCAGTCCAAAGACTGCGTTTTTTAAGTTAGATTGATTGAACTTTAGTCAAATCAATCCTTTTAGTCGCGAATGCGAGCAACCGCTGAATGCGCGCCAGCAAGGGTTGCAAGGAACGTTAAGATGGTGCTAATTAACCAGCTTAAGGCGGTCCAACGTGTAGCACTGCGTATAGCTTTTTCAGTTTTAACCAATGCTTTTTTAGCTTCAACAACCATTTTTTGTGCTTGTTGTTCTACTTCTTTCGCTTGGTTTACGATGTATTGCTGAACATCGATGGCTTGAGCGCGAGTAAGTCCTTCGCGTTGTAGGCGAGTGATAAGCTCGTCATCGGTTAATTTTTCTTTCGCTGCTTCAAAATGCGCTTTTAGGAAATCATCAATGTTACTTAATCTAACATTTTGAATGTTTCTTTGTACGCTTCTTTGGCTTTGCTTAATAGTTTGTGCAACTACATTGCCAATAGCTTTGATTTGCTCTTCACTAAGCTCTGTGGTGTTGTTAGAAAGGACTTCTGCAATTTCATCTTCACTGATATTGCCTAAATGCTCTTCTAGGCTTGGCAGTTGGTCAAAGTTAAAATCAGCGTTTGCGCCTGCAACAGCTGCAGTTTGTGCAGTTGTGCCAATTGCGCTACCAACAGCGCTTCCTACTGTGCCAACTGCGCTTGCTGTTGCACCGATAATAGAGCTAATACCGCTAGCTGCAAAGAAAGTGGTAAATAACACTAATAAAGCAGCGGTTACACCGCCAGTTAAAGTGGCATGTGTTTTAGTGACCGCTTGATAGACGACATTGCCCGTAGTGGTAGCAGGAGCTTGTGCGTTTACAGCAACGTTACCTGCTACAAATGCACCCACTAAAGCTGATAGGGCAAACCAAAATAAGCCCATAAAACCAGTTAATGAGAAAGACAGTCCAAATAAGAAGGTGATAAATGCACCAATTGCAAGGACAATCATTGAGGCGACAGCGCCGACAACAACCCCTGCAATCACAGCGCCCCAGCTAAATTGACGCGATGCGCGCGCGGAAATGATGTTTTTCATTCAGTTACTCCTGTAGTTTAAAAAAAGGAAATGCTACCCAGACCCGAGATTGTTTTATTTTTACTTTCAAAGTAAAAACAAAACGGTTGGATATTATATAGTGATTTATTGGGGGGCAACTTAAAACATGAACGCTTAAGTTAAAAATAATTCACCAGTGGGTTGTGGAGGTGTTTTTTGCTATGGCTTGAGTTTTTATAAACTTTTTATAGTGCGCTGATGACTAAAATAAGTTATACACAGCAAGCGCATGAGGCGCTAGGGTTCGACATTGAGTTATTGCAAGGAAAAAATCTTTATTAAGAACAAAGATGTTTTTTAAGTATATGATTTTAATAGTGTTATTTTTATGCGTTTAAAAATTAATCAATTTGTTAAGTCGGCGTGTTCATTCAAAAAATTTCAGATTTGACTGTTTTTGCACAAGGTTATCCACAGGTTTTGGGGATAAGTTTTATAGTCGTAGAGATGGCTTTGAAGATAAAAAAACCCACAAGCTTTGCACTTTGTGGGTTTTAAAGAAATTATGAGGGGTTAGTTAGTTAGGGTAGGAGGTGTTCGTCGCTGCCTTCGTTGATGCCTTCATATAAGAAGGTGGACATGTAGCGCTCTGAGGCATCAGGTAGCATCACCAAAAAGACGGAATCTTTTGGGGCTTTTTCGGCAAATTGGAGGGCAGCGTTGAAGGTTGCACCGCCTGAAATGCCAGTAAGGATGCCTTCTTGACTGGCAAGCGATAGGGCGGTATCTCGCGATTCTTCATCTCCTACAGCAATGAGATGGTCGTAGATGTTTTGATTCATTGTTTGCGCGATAAAATCAGGTGTCCAACCTTGGATTTTATGGGCGCTCCATTCTTTGCCTGCGAGTAGTTGCGCGTTTGTGGGTTCGGCGGCGATGATTTCTAGGCTCGGACGCGCAGCCTTTAGAATTTCGCCTGTCCCTGAGATGGTGCCGCCTGTGCCATAGCCACTTACAAAATAATCTAGGCGTTCACCTGCAAAGTCGCTGAGTATTTCGGCAGCGGTGGTTTCGCGGTGATATTGGGGGTTGGCGGGGTTGGCAAATTGGTTGGCTAAAAACCAATTATTTTTTTCTGCAAGTTCTTTAGCAACGCGCACCATGCCAAGCCCTTTTTCAGCCGCTGGGGTTAGGATAACGCGTCCGCCTAGACTGCGAATGAGTTTGCGTCGTTCAACAGAGAAGGTTTCTGTCATCACGGCAACAAAGGGATAACCTTTAGCTGCACAAACCATGGCTAAGGCGATGCCAGTATTACCTGAGGTGGCTTCGATAACGGTTTGCCCTTTTTTAAGGCGCCCACTTTTTTCGCCATCGTGAATGATGGCGTAGGCGAGGCGGTCTTTAACAGAACCGCCTGGGTTGAAGGATTCAACTTTAACATACATTTGCACGTGTTTTGGGGCGAGGCGGTTTAGGCGCACAATGGGGGTGCGTCCGATGGTTTCGAGGATGGAGTTATATTTCATGTGTTGTCCTTTTGCTTAGAATGATTGAGGGTTATGGTAGGACTTTGTGCTTAGAATTGGCAAGGTTGGCTTTCTTATAATACTATGCCAAAAAGTTATAGTAAGTTTATAGCGATAAGATACAAGATTTAAAGACATGAAATTAAAACAGCTTCAATGTGTATTAGCGGTGTATGAGCATGGGTTTAGTGTTACGCATGCATCTAGGGCGTTGCATTTATCCCAACCTGCGGTGTCTAAATATATTAAGTCGTTAGAGGAGCAACTCAATTCGCCTATTTTTACGCGTGGGTCTAAGAGTTTATTAGGACTTACAGATTTTGGACAGGAGATTATGCCATTAGTGGTAGAGATGCTTAAGCTTGGTGATGAGATTGTGCAATGTAGCGCGCAAAAATTAGCTCAGCAAGATGGGGTGATGTATTTGCCACCACAAATACGCTGGCGACTTATCGTTTAACGCCGATGATGGGCGAGATTCAAACCCACTATCCTAAAGTACCAGTGCATGTGGTGGAGGGAACTAATGCGCAGATTTTACAACTGCTTAATGAGCGTGAGGTGGATATTGGTTGGATTTCTGCGGCGGATTTGTTGGATTATCAGCCTTATTTGCATGATTTATGTTATTTGCAAGCATCGTCTTGGTCGTCGATTTTGCTAGTACCAAAAGAGCATGTGTTGGCACGTGAGAAGGTGCGCTCTCTTGCGCAAATTTGCGCCTATCCGTTGATTACTTATGTAACCTCTTTTAAGGGACAGTCGAGCTTGGTGCGCTATTTGCAGGCGCAAAAATTAACAGCCAATGTGGTGCTTACCGCTAGAAGTAGCGATATGATTAAAAGTTATGTGCGTCAGGGGTTGGGTGTGGGGGTGATTGCTGATATGGCATATGATGAGCAAGCGGATAAGGATTTGGTGGCAATTGATTTAAGTGCGTGGCTACCGAACTATCAGACGTATTTATTATGGCACCGCTTAAAGCGCTTAAAATCCTACCACCTTTTTACCATTCGGCGTATTATTCCAACTCTAACTGAGGGGCAAATTAAACGGGCGATGTTGCAATTGCCGACCAATGAGGGATGGGTGATTTAGATCATGGCAGTTCAAAAGGCGCAACATGACTTAAGGCAGTTAATACGCGCTAAAAGGCAAGCGATGGCATTTGATGCGCGACAAAATAAAAGTTTAACTGCAACAAAGCAGGCAATGGCGCTGTTATCAGGTCAGAATGTGAAAAAGGTGGCGAGTTTTTTATCTATGCCTGAGGAAATTGAAACAGGCTATTTGCATGAGGCGATGATAGAGGCAGGTTATACGATTTATTTGCCAAAGGTTGTTGAGTTAAATGCGCCACTAGCGTGGGGGCTTTATGCACAAAAAGGCTTGCCTAAGCAGCGTTTGGAAAAAGATGCCGTTGGATTGTTAGCGCCTGTGGTTTGTATGGCTGAGGTGGAATTGGATGTGGTGATGATGCCTTTGGTGGCGTTTGATGCTTTGGGGAATCGCTTGGGGATGGGGGGAGGGTATTATGACCGCACTTTTGCCAATAAAATACGAGAAAAAGCGCCGTTATTACTGGGATTTGCTTATGCTTGCCAGCAAGTGACAACCCTTTATCCTAATCCGTGGGATGTGCCTTTGGCAGGGATTGTGACAGAATTACAAGCACGCTGGTTTGATGTGTTTTTTTAAAGAGATTGTTTTTAGTAAAAGTAAGGAGCAAAAAATGACTAAGCAAAGAGAATTAACCCGTGTGTCGCATCATACAAAAATTGTCGCGACTTTAGGGCCTGCAAGTAATGATTTAGAAACGCTTGAGCATATGATTCGGGTGGGGCTGAATGTGGTGCGACTTAATTTTAGTCATGGAACTCCTGAAATTCACCAAGAAAATGCGCAAAGAGTGCGGGAAGCGTCTGAACGGGCGGGGCGTGAGGTGGCTATTATTGCAGATTTACAAGGCCCCAAAATTCGTGTGGGGAAAATTGAAAATGGCAAAATTGAATTAAAAGAAGGGGATGCGTTAATTTTAGATGCCGCGCTACAAGGTGAGGGCAATCAAAAGCGCATTGGCTTGGATTATCGTGATTTGCCTAAAGATGTAAATGCAGGCGATGTCTTGTTATTAGATGATGGTTTGTTGACTTTGGTGGTCAGCCATGTAGAAGAGGATGAAATCCATACGATTGTGCAAAATGATGCGATTCTAAAAAGTAATAAAGGGATTAATAAACAAGGCGGTGGGTTATCAGCTGCCGCTTTAACGGATAAAGACCATCAAGATTTGAAAACAGCGGTTGCTATTGGGGCAGATTATTTGGCAATAAGCTTTGTAAAATCAGGTGCGGATATGGAATTGGCGCGCCAATTGGTTGCACAAGCAGCATCTGGCGGTCAGCAACCTGGTTTGATTGCAAAAATTGAGCGCACTGAAGCGATTACGAATTTAGAAGAAATTATCAAAGCAAGTGATGGCGTGATGGTGGCGCGCGGAGATTTAGCGGTTGAGGTGGGCAATCCTGCTGTGCCAGCATTGCAAAAAATTATCATCAAAAAAGCACGTGAGATGCGCCGTTTTACCATTACCGCTACACAAATGATGGAAAGCATGATTACCAATCCTGTACCAACGCGTGCAGAGGTGAGTGATGTGGCTAATGCCGTATTAGATGGCAGTGATGCGGTGATGCTTAGTGCTGAGACGGCGGTTGGGTTGTATCCTTTTGAAACCATTCGCACTATGGCGTTGGTTTGTGCAGCTGCTGAGCAGGCTCAAGACCCGCTTACCAGCGCAGATGTTCAGGTGCAATCTAGTAAACGCATTGACCATACGATTGCAAGTGGTGCCGTCTTTACCGCCAGACAGCTCAATGCTAAGGCAATTATTGCTTTGACGGAAAGTGGTTCAACAGCTTTTCAAATTAGCCGTTTTGGCATTAATGTGCCGATTTATGCCCTTACAAGCAATAAATTAGTGCAGCGCAAAATGTGTATGTATCGTGGGGTGCGTCCGCTAATGTTAGATATAAGCAAAGACCATCATATTGGCATTTCTGAGGCGGAATCGTATTTACAATGGCGCGGGGTATTAAATAGTGGTGATTTGTATGTGATTACTAGCGGTATTAATATGGGACAACCTGGTTCAACCAATACGCTACAAATTGTACGAGCAAATTAAATGAAACATCAACAACGGTTAAAAACCGCCATTCTAAGCGCCATTTTTATGGCGCTTGGTTTGTTGGAAGTTAAAGCACAAGAGATTGATGAAAATACCGCGCCTCAGCAGGCGCTCGCCTTAATGTTGGATTTGCAATATGCCGATGAGCAACAGTGTTTTGTCATTGATGGGGATAAGGTGCTACCTGTGATGCCATTACTTGTATCTGTTGATGGGCTTGATGTTGTGGCGCATGAGAAGGTGGTGCAAGCTTTAGAGGCAACACTTGCGCGAGGATGTGATATTCATCAAGCGGATTTAATGGGTTTAACGCCGCTTAATACCGCGATTTTGCATAAAAATTTAGCTTTGATGGATTATTTATTAGAGCAAGGCGCTAATCCTTGGTTAGAAATAGATAGCCCTAAAGAAACATTAAATGGACTGAATTCACTACAATTTTTGGATTTGTTGATAGCGCGTGTACCTAATCAAGCTGAAAATTGGCAAAAAATGCGCGCCAAAATAGCAGGTTTATAAAACAAATATTCTCCCTACAAATCATTATTTTGTATAGATTAAAAATAATGATTTGGCTGAATATGAAATAGCCCCCAATGCTCTTACATTGGGGGCTATTCTTTTAAAGAAAATATATTGTTATCTATTTATAGCAATTTATACTTACATTGCAACTCTTGGAAAGTACCGTCTCTTTTGGTTTTCTCTAATCCTGAGTTCAGGCGATTTAATAACTGAGTATTATCCTTTAATAACATAAAAGACACAGGTATTTCTTGTGTATAATCAGCAGGTAGTTTGTAAGTTTTATATTGATATTCTGGATAATTTTCTACAAAATAATTAGCCGAAGACTCTGTAAGTAGTGCTAAATCAGCCTTACGTGTAAAAAGAGATTTTGGACAGGGAGAACGGTAACATTGCTACGTTCATCATGTAATGAGTTTAGAATATCTTCTAAGGGCGAGAAATTAAGGGTAGAAATTTTAATATTACTTGTTAAGGGGTCATCATCAAATTTTTCATGTTCATTACTAGCTAATAACACGAGTTTTTCTATATTATGTGGTTCTGTGAAAGCATATTGGTTCTGATTGACGCGTTCTTCAGTTTTAAAAACCCAGCCAATAAAATCTACTTCTTTTCTTTTGAGCTGGTCAAATACTTGAGGAAAAACTACAGGAACGAGCTCAAGCTCAAATCCTTCAAGCTCCGCAATTTTCTGAACAAGCTCGTATTCAAAACCTGTTGTATTGCCTTCTTTATCTTGCTCAATAGTTTTGGTTGTTTTATCAATTTTCTTGGGTATGGTTTTTAGGGTTTTGCTTAAGATTGTTATGGATTTTATGATGAGATGGAAATTTTTAGAAAAAGCCCATTGTGAACAATGGGCTTGAGAGCGTTTGTACAATAGTCTATTGCAAGACAAAGCCTTCATCAGGTTGATAATCCATTTTGATGGTGCTGCCGCTACTGTAGCGCCCTTGCAAAATAGCCTGTGCAAGCTTGTTTTCCAAATGGGTTTGGATGGCTCTTTTAAGCGGACGGGCGCCAAAGAGTGGGTCGTAGCCAATTTCAATTAAATGATTCAGCGCTTCATTGCTCAGCTCAAGTGTTAAATCGCGGTCGCTTAAGCGTTTTTGTAGGCGTTGCAATTGAATATTGGCAATGCTTGCCATGTGTTCTTTAGCCAGTGCATGGAATACGACGGTTTCATCAATGCGGTTGATGAACTCAGGGCGGAAATGATTGCCAACAACTTCCATGACAGCGCTTTTCATTTCATCATAACTTTGCTCGCTCATTGCTTGAATGAGGTCAGAGCCTAGGTTGGAGGTCATGATGATAACGCTGTTTCTAAAGTCAACGGTGCGCCCTTGTCCATCGGTGAGTCTGCCATCATCGAGCACTTGCAATAAGATGTTAAAGACATCAGCATGTGCTTTTTCGATTTCATCAAACAAAATAACGGAGTAGGGTTTACGGCGCACTGCTTCGGTGAGATAACCGCCTTGGTCATAGCCAACATACCCAGGAGGCGCTCCAATTAAACGGGCGACACTATGTTTTTCCATAAATTCGCTCATATCAATGCGCACCATCGCTTCGTCGCTATCAAATAAAAATTGCGCTAGGGTGCGAGAGAGTTCGGTTTTCCCGACCCCTGTTGGCCCTAAAAATAAGAATGAACCAATTGGGCGATTGGGGTCGGATAAGCCTGCGCGGTTGCGACGAATGGCGTTGGCGACGGCTTCTACTGCTGTTTGTTGTCCAATCACACGACGATTGAGCACTGCTTCGAGCTCTAGCAATTTTTCGCGTTCGCTTTCCATCATTTTACTTACAGGAATGCCTGTCCATCGTGAGACGATGGTGGCAATTTCTTCCTCTCCGACGTTATTGCGCACTAATTGATTGTTGGCGCTTTGGTCTTCGTTTTCGGTTTCTTGCAATTGTTTTTCCAATGCGGGAAGTTTGCCGTATTGGATTTCGCTCATGCGTTCGTAATTGCCTTGGCGCTTGGCGGCTTCTAGTTCAGTACGCAGTTTGTCGATTTCCTCTTTAATGCTGGCAGCGCCTTGTATGCTGGCTTTTTCTGCCTGCAATATTTCTTCGAGGTCGGCGTATTCTTTTTCTAGTGCGCTGATATCGGTTTCAAGGTCGGTTAAGCGTTTTTTTGAGGCGTCGTCATTTTCTTTTTCAAGCGCTAATCGTTCCATCTTGAGTTGAATAAGACGACGGTCAATTCGATCCATGCTTTCAGGTTTGGAATCAAGCTCCATGCGAATTTGTGCCGCAGCTTCGTCAATGAGATCAATGGCTTTGTCGGGTAGTTTGCGTCCACTGATATAGCGATGGGATAAGACGGCAGCAGCGACTAAGGCTGGGTCTGTAATGTTGATGCCATGATGGACTTCATAGCGCTCTTGTAGACCGCGTAAAATGGCGATGGTGTCTTCAACACTGGGCTCATCAACCAATACTTTTTGAAAACGGCGCTCAAGAGCGGCATCTTTTTCCATATATTGGCGATATTCTTCTAATGTGGTCGCGCCAATGCAGTGTAGTTCTCCGCGGGCGAGGGCAGGTTTGAGCATATTACCTGCATCCATTGAGCCTTCAGCTTTGCCTGCGCCAACCATGGTATGAATTTCATCAATAAATAAAATGATTTGTCCGCTAGATTTCTCAATATCAGTTAAGACCGCTTTTAGGCGCTCTTCAAATTCGCCACGGAATTTTGTGCCTGCTAATAAGGCGGCTAAATCAAGTGAAAGCAGGCGCTTGCCTTTTAGGCTCTCAGGGACTTCATTATTTACAATGCGTTGTGCTAATCCTTCAACAATGGCGGTTTTCCCTACACCTGGTTCGCCAATTAAGACAGGATTGTTTTTGCTACGGCGTTGTAGAATTTGCATGGCACGGCGGATTTCTTCATCTCGTCCAATAACGGGGTCGATTTTGCCTGCTTCGGCGCGTGCGGTAACGTCGATGGTGTATTTTTTAAGCGCTTCGCGTTTGTCTTCGGCGTTAACTTCGGTTACCGCTTCGCCCCCTCGCAAATCTTCTATCACTTGATTGAGTTTGTTTTTGTTGACACCGCTATCACTTAGCAGCGTGCTGAGGTTGTCTTTGCCCTCAATGGCAGCTATCAATAAAATTTCTGAGGAGATGTAATGATCGCCATGTTGTTGAGCAAGTTTATCGCAGCGGTTGATTAGGCGAATGCTCTCTGGTGAGAAACTGACCTCGCCGTTGGCATGTGTGATGGTTGGTAAGGCGTCAATGGCGCTGGTGAGTTTTTGCCGCAGTTGGGCTATATCCGCGCCTGCTTGGCGCAAAATGCTAGCAGTTGCGCTGCCTTGTTGGTCGAGTAAAGCCGATAAAATATGAACGGGCTCTATTTGGTTATGGTCGCGCCCAACGGCAAGCGATTGAGCATTCATTAAAGCGTCTTGTAGGCGCTGAGTGAATTTTTGTTGCATAATGCTTTTCCTTTTTTGAAATAAAACTATTACCGATATTGGGTATTGAGCATAAAAATCAAGTTTAATGCGTAAATTTAACAAGATGGTCATGCTGAATGCCCGTTTTTTAGTGCTTGGTCTTAAGGAGGACAAATGAAACATTTATTATTGTGGCGTCATGGTGAGGCGGGAAATGCGCGTACGGATTTAGAGCGTGAATTAACAGAGTATGGTCAAGCTCAGGCACAACGCACTGCGCAATGGTTGCACGCACAGAATTTGGATTTAACGGTTATAAGTTCGCAAGCTCAGCGCACGCAACAAACGGCAGGATTTTATAAACAACCTGACGCGGTCTGTGCGCAGATTAATCCCGGAACAGCGATTGATGCGGTGTTGGCGTTTATTGAAGCGCAAACGGCAGAGCAGTTGTTGGTGGTCGGGCATCAGTCATGGGTGGGGCAAGTGGTGTCTTATTATTTAACAGGAGAGAAAGATTATTTGGCACTTAATACCAGTGATTTGTGGTGGTTGCAGTGTGATGAGGCAGGGCATTGGACGCTTAAAGAGAAGTATGTGAGCTAGGTGGCTAATAAAGTTATGCACATTTTGACAAGGATGACAAGCCATTCATCTCAGTTTTTTAAAAGCGCCAATAAAAACAATGGTTAATGTAATATGTTGATTTGTATAGTGATTTTGTTTGTCAAGTGTTAAGGAAGATAATTTTGGCAGGTGTGTTTAGTCCCTTTGTTACGGCAAACTCAGGAGTTATTCACAAGGTTATCCACAGGTTGTTGGGTATAAGTTTTTAGTCTGTATAATCGTTAGGAGGCAGGCTGTGAATGATTTTTTTAAACGTTATTTTTTCCGCTCACCGCGCGGGTTGCGCTGGGGGTTGAGTTTGTGGCCGCCGCTTTTTTTAGTGGTATTAAGGTGGTGTTTGTGAGTGAGGATTTGCGTTGTATGAAGGTGATGTTAAAACGTCGTCCGTGGACGTTAAATATGCATAAGGCGCAATATGGGGGGAGTTTGTTTTCCATGACTGACCCTGTGTATTTGTCGTTGGTTTATGCCGCGCTTGGGTGGGAAAAATACTATATTTGGGATCAGGCGGCAGAGATTGAATATGTGCGCCCAGCGCGAGGGAAGGTGTTTTTTGAGGCGAGGGTGTCGCAGGATTTTTTGCAAGAGATTGTCGCTCATACGCAAAATGGGGAGAAATATTTGCCTTGGGCGCATGGGGAGATTGTAGATGAGGAGGGGGTGGTGGTGGCAAGGGTTAGACGGCAGTTGTATGTGCGTTTAAAGCGGGCATATCGTCCGTTATCTGTAGAGTAATTTTATTTTTAAGGAGTGGCTATGCGTTGGTTGAAATGGATGTTGTGGGGGATGATGTTGGGGATGTTGGCTGGCTGTGGCTATAACGAGTTGCAGCGTTTGGATGAGGAAGTGAAGGCGAAATGGTCGGAGGTGGTCAATCAATATCAGAGACGTGCGGATTTGGTGCCTAATTTGGTGGAGACGGTGAAAGGATATGCTGGGCATGAGGCGCAGGTGCTAGAGGCGCTTACACAAGCGCGCGCGAGGGTGGGGCAGGTGTCGGTGTCTTCTGAGTTGTTGGAAGATGCGCAGGCGATGCGACAGTTTCAACAGGCGCAGGGGGAGTTGTCGGGTGTGTTGTCGCGTTTGTTGGTGGTGGCGGAGAATTATCCTGAGTTAAAGGCGAATGTGAGTTTTGAGAATTTGATGGCGCAGTTAGATGGCACGGAGAATCGCATTGCAGTGGCGCGCAATCGTTATATTGAGGCGGTGCGTGATTACAATGTGAAGGTGCGATCGTTTCCAAGTAATTTGACGGCGAAGTTATTTGGTTTGCAGGAGAAGGTGAATTTTCAGGTAGAGAATGAGTCTGCGCTTGCCACGTCGCCAAGTGTGCAGTTTTAATGTGCTGTTTTTTAAAATTATTTTTCTATAGGTTGTGGGCGATTATTTGGGATGAATAAGATTATTTGGCGCGTGGTAGGAATTTGGGGGTTGTGGGTTGTGGCGGTTTTGGGGTGGGCGTTGCCTGTGGAGAGGGTGGCGGTTGGTCAATCGGCAGTGGTGGATGTGGCGGGAGTGATTGAGCCAATGCGCCAAGCGCAATTAGAGGCGCGGTTGCAACGTTGGGCGCGTGAAGGGGTGATGCAGGCGGCGGTTGTGGTGGTGGATTCAACGCAGGGGTTGGGGGTGTTTGATTATGCGTTGGCGCTGGCGGAGCGTTGGCAGTTGGGTGGGCGTGAGTCTGATGAGGGGTTGTTGCTGTTGGTGGCGATTGAGGAGCGTGATTTGCAGGTGTTGACAGGATATGGGTTGGAGGGGGCGCTGCCTGATGTGTCGGTTAAGCGAATTATTACAGAGCAAATCACTCCAGCTTTTAAGGTGGGGGATTATGCTGGCGGGATTGAGTTGGGTTTGCAGGCGATGGCAACGCGATTGTTGGTAGATGATGAGACTCAACAGCGCTTGGTGGCGGCAGATAAGGCGCAGGTGCAACAGGAGGTGGCAGGGGATTGGCTGGCTTTGATTGTGCCAGCTGTGATTATAGCGACGGTGTTGTCGCAGTTTTTAGGGCGGATTTTGGCTGGGTTTTAGGCGGTGTGGGGACGGTTGGGGTGTTGTCAGGTATGGGGGGGGTGAGTTTATGGTTGGCGCTGGTTTTGGGGTTGGCGGTGATGTTGGTGGTGATGGTGCCAGCGTTTGTGAGTGGGGGTAATGCTGTGGTGGTGGGGCGTTTGCCTTCAGGCTATGGGGATGGGTTTGGTGGGAGAATGAATGGGCGTCGTGGGGGCGGTGGTTATCGTGGCGGTGGTGGCGGATTTGGGGGCGGAGGCGCTGGAGGGTCATGGTGATGTGGGTAAGATGTTGGCGAGTGGTGCGGCATGGGTGTTGCTATCCGTGGCGGTTTGCGTGGTTAAATGCGCGTACTAGACAGTCGTTGCAGGAGGCTGTGGCGGCAGCGGAGTTGGGGCATGGTGGGGAGGTGGTGTTGGTTATTGAGCGCACATTGCCGTTGGATTGGGCGTGGCAGGGTTCGGTGCGCGCACGGGCGGAGGCGCTATTTGCTAGTTTGCGGGTGTGGGAGACGAAAAATCGTAGTGGGGTGTTGGTGTATGTGAATTTGCTAGAAAGGCGTTTGGAGTTGGTGGTAGATGAGGGGATAAGGGGAAAAGCGCCACAAGCTTTGTGGCAGGCGCATTGTGATGAGGCGTTGATGGCGCTTAAGCAGGGGCAGGCGTTGACGGGGTTGTTGAATTTGGTGGCGCGGATTGGGCAGACGTTGCGGGCTTATGAGGGTGGGGAGGATGTGTTTGGTAATGAGTTAGACGATGGGGCGCATATTTTGTAGCGCTAACTAGGGTTTTGGAATGTTTATTAGCAAGAGAGGGTTGTAAAATTTTCTTGCTTTTGTGTTAGAAATCGATAAGGTATTGAGATTATCTAGCGGCTATAGCTTTTGCTTTTGTTAAAGATTAATCATTGATTGAGGGGTGGGTTGGGAATGTCTGCTGCATTATTACAAGTCAAGGATTTGCAAGTTGTTTTTCCTTCACGTCATGGGGATTTTCAGGCGGTGAAGAAGGTGAGTTTTAATCTTCATGCAGGCGAGATTCTAGGGATTGTAGGGGAATCTGGCGCGGGGAAGTCGACGGTAGGTAATGCAATTGCAAAGTTATTATCGCCACCTGGCTATGTGAGTGGCGGTGAGGTGTGGCTAGATGGGCAGGATTTGCGTACGCTAAATGCTGAAGAGATGCGCAAGGTTTGTGGTAAGGATATTGGCTTTATTTTCCAAGACCCGATGACATCGTTAAATCCGCTTTTTACGATTGAAGAGCAGATTGTTGAACCGATGTTGGCGCATTTGAAAATTGGCTATAGTGCGGCTCGCATGCGAGCGATTGAGCTTTTGGAGGCGGTGGGGATTAAAAATGCTGAGCGTCGTATGCGCCAATATCCGCATCAGTTTTCAGGAGGGATGCGTCAGCGAGTGGTGATTGCGATTGCTTTATCTACAAAACCTAAATTTATTATTGCAGATGAACCAACAACGGCTTTAGATGTGTCGATTCAAGACCAGATTTTGCAGTTGATTCGTCGGCTGTGTATTGAAAATAATGTTGGGTGTATGTTGGTAACGCATGATATGGGGGTGGTGGCGTCGGTAACCGATAGGGTGATGGTGATGTATCGGGGGGAGCGGGTGGAGATTGGGAAGACGCAACAGGTGTTGCGTGCGCCAGTGCATGATTATACAAAAAGTTTGATTTCAGCTGTGCCACCTTCGCAGTATAAATTAGAGCGTTTTCCGTTGGTTACTTATATTGAGCATGCGCATGAGGCGGCAAAGATTGATTTAAAAACGCACTGGTTGGGGCGTAAAGAGGACAATGCAACTGCGCAGGATAATCAGGCGTTGTTGGCGGTAAAGAATGTGTCGTTGCGTTTTTTAACGCATCGTTCTTTTTTTGCCAGTAAGCGTGAGTATGTGCAGGCGGTTGATGGGGTGAGTTTTAGTATTAGAAGGGGAAAAAGTTTTGGTTTGGTAGGGGAGTCTGGTTCGGGGAAATCTACTTTGGCGCGCATTATTACAGGGCTTTATGCACCAGATAGCGGTCAGGTGATTTTTGAAGGTAAGGACTTAACGGCGATTCAAAGCGATAAGGCGCGCTTGTCTTTTCGAAGGGCGATGCAGATGGTGTTTCAAAATCCGTATTCTTCGGTTAATCCGCGCATGCGGGTGCGCGATATTATTGCAGAGCCTATGCGTTTTCATCAATTGGCTCAATCAGAGGCGCAAGTGCGACAAGTGGTGGATGATTTGTTGAATTATGTTGGGCTTGGAAAGGGTGCTGGGGATAAGTTTCCGCATGAATTTTCAGGGGGCAGCGTCAACGAATTTCTGTTGCTAGAGCGCTGGCGACGCGTCCTACTTTGCTAATTTGTGATGAGCCTACTTCGGCTTTGGATGTGTCGGTGCAGGCGCAGATTTTGAATTTGTTAAAAGATTTGCAAGATGAATTGCAATTGACGATGCTTTTTATTAGCCATGATTTGCCTGTGGTGCGGCAAATGTGTGATGAGATTGGGGTGATGAAGTATGGCAAGTTGGTGGAAGTTGGTGAGAGTAATCAATTATTTGACCATCCTCAACATGCTTATACAAAGGAGTTAATTCGCTTAATGCCACGTTTTGATGAGGCGCATGTAAGGGTGTAAAAAAACGCTGGCAAGAGTGTTTGACAAAGTTATTTAACATGAGGAGTGAAAATGTTTAAAAAAAATATATTGGCTTTAGCTATGACGGCATCGGCAGCAATGATTGCTCATGCAGCAGATATTACGATTGCTTATGATTCTGACCCAGTGTCAATGGATCCACAGGAGCAATTATCAGCGGGTACTTTGCAGATGGGTTATTTACTGTTTGACCCTTTGGTTTTTATGGATGCAAATTTGGAGATACAACCCCGTTTGGCGGAAAGTTGGGAAAAAATTGATGATAAGACCATGCGTTTTCATTTGCGTAAAGGGGTGAAATTTCATAGTGGCAATGAGATGACGGCAGAGGATGTGGTGTTTAGTTACAACCGCTTGTTATCCTCAGCTGATTTTAAGGGGTTATTGGCTAATTATGACCGCATTGAGAAGGTCGATGATTATACGGTAGATATTATTACAAAAGAGCCTTATCCGTTGGTGCTGGCAAATATGACGTATCTTTTTGTGATGGATAAGGATTTCTATACTGGAAAAGATGATAACGGTAAGGATAAGTCTGCTATTGAAAAGAGTACGGGCACTTTCGCGTCAATGAATGTTTCAGGTACAGGCCCGTTTAAATTGGAATCTCGTCAGCAGGGTGTGGAGAGTGTGTATGTTAAAAATCATGATTATTGGGCAGACTCTGGCAATATTGAGCGTTTAAAATTAGTCCCAATTAAAGAAAATCCTACGCGCATTTCTGCATTGTTATCAGGTGATGTGGATTGGATTTATCCAGTAGCACCAACAGATTTAGACCGTGTGAAAGATGCAAAAGGCTATGAACTTTATTCTATTCCTAGCGACCGCATTATTTTCTTAGAACTTAATCAAGAGGTGGTTGAGCCATTTAAAGATGTGCGTGTGCGTGAGGCGGTGGTGCATGCTATTAATAATAAAGGCATTGTGGATAAAATCATGCGTGGTTTTGCAACGCCTGCTGGTCAGCTTTCACCTGAGGGATATAGTGGGCATAATGAATCGCTTGCGCCGCGTTATGACTTAGAAAAAGCTAAGGCATTGATGAAAGAAGCAGGGTATGAGAAAGGCTTTAGCGTAACGATGATTTCGCCTAATAATCGTTATGTCAATGATGAAAAAATTGCTCAAGCAGTGGCGGCAATGTTGGCAAAAATCAATATTGATGTGCAGTTAACAACAATGCCTAAAGCGCAATATTGGGATGAATTTGAAAAATGTGAAAATGGTATTCAATTGATTGGATGGAGCTCTGATACGGGTGATTCTGCCAACTATAGTGAATATTTGACGATGACACGCAATAATGAAACAGGCGTGGGTCAATATAATTGTAATGGCAATTCTAATGCTCAGTTAGATACTTTGGTAAATCAAGCTAACGCAACTCTTGATCCAGAAGAGCGTAGCGCGCTTTTAAAACAAGTGGCTAAGATTGAATATGATGAAGCAATTGTTGTGCCATTACATTGGCAGAATTTGGACTGGGGTTATAAATCTAAAATTAGTAATTTCCCTGAAAATGTTAATTTGAAAAACTTCCCATTATTTGGTGATGTAATTGTTAGCGAGTAAGTTTTAGGATTAGATCAGCGCGCTATTGGAGGCAATGCTCAATGGTGCGCTGATTTTCTTAATTTATGAGCATTTTATTATTTTTTAAGTACATAAAAATCTATGTTGTTATTTTTAATTAGAAGAATCGCGCAGTTAGCGGTGGTGATGCTGATTATTTCCTTTATTGCTTTTGCGGTGCAAAGTAAGTTAGGCGACCCTATAAATGAGCTCACCAGTATGGGTACGCCAGAGGCGGAAAAAATAGCTTTGCGAGAATCTCTTGGGTTGAATGACCCTTTTTTAGTGCAGTATGGGCGTTATGTGCTTCATGCGGTTCAGGGGGATTTTGGGACAAGTTATTTTTTTAAACGTCCAACTTTAGAGGTTATTTTAGAAAAACTACCTGCAACGATGGAGCTGGTATTGGTCTCTTCTTTATTGGTTGTAGGCTTGTCTATTCCTCTAGGGATTTATACGGCGATTTATCCGCGCTCATGGTTGACTAAAATTATTATGGGCGTGAGTATTGTTGGAATTTCTATTCCTGTGTTTTTAACGGCGATTTTGTTGTTATTTGTTTTTTCTGAGGGACTTGGGTGGTTGCCTTCTTATGGGCGCGGTGAAACAGTGGCGTTGGGGAATTATTGGTCGACGGGGTTTTTAACTACAGATGGATTGTTGCATTTAATATTGCCAGCGATAGCGCTCTCTTCAATTATGTTACCGCTTTTTATTCGCTTGGTACGTGCTGAGATGATGGAATCTTTAGGGCAGGAATATATTCGTTTTGCCCGCGCGAAGGGGCTAAAAAAAAAGTACAATCCGCTATAAGCATGCGCTTAAAAATACGCTTTTGCCAGTGATTACGGTAGGCGGAGTTCAGTTGGGAACGATGATTGCGTATACGATTTTAACTGAGACGGTATTTCAATGGCCTGGAATGGGATTAATGTTTTTACAGGCGGTTAATCGCGCAGATATTCCATTGCTGACAACCTATATTGTGTTTGTAGGCTTTGTGTTTGTGATGACTAATACGGTGGTTGATATTATTTATGGATTGATTGACCCGCGGGTTAAATTATCAGGAGAAAGCGCATGATGAAAGAGCATCCAACACGTTGGCAACGTTTTTTATCCTCTGATTTGTTTTATTATTTTAAGCGCGATAAAACCGCGATTGTATCGCTTTTTATTTTACTGACTTTGACGATGTTGGCGCTGTTTGCCCCGCTTTTGGCGCAAAGTAATCCTTATGATTTATTGTTAATTGATATTTTAGATTCTGAATTGCCACCGATTTGGATGGAGGGGGGAGATGCGCGTTTTTGGCTAGGAACAGATGAGCAGGGTAGGGGGATTTATTCAACCATCTTATATGGTCTTAGAACATCATTGGTGATTGGTATTTTTGCGGTGGCGTTACAAATGCTGTTAGGCATTATTGTTGGATTGGTTGCAGCGTATTATGGCGGTTGGGTGGATAGTGTATTGATGCGAATTGCAGATGTGCAGTTGTCATTTTCTACATTGATGGTGGCAATTATTGTTTCAGCAATTTTTTAAAACGGCATTTGGGGCGCAATTTTTTTGCCAATTATGCGGTGGTGATTTTGGTATTGATTATTGGAATTGCAGAATGGCCACAATATGCGCGCACAATTCGTTCAACTGCTTTGGCTGAAAAAGGTAAGGAATATGTTGAGGCTGCTAAAGTGATGGGATTTAAACCTATGCGCATTATGTTTCGCCATATTTTGCCAAATTGTTTGTCGCCAATTTTAGTAATTTCTACAGTGCAAATTGCCAATGCAATTATGAGTGAGGCGGCATTGTCCTTTTTGGGCTTAGGAATGCCACCTTCTAAACCTTCACTTGGCTCATTGATTTCAAATGGCTTTGCTTATATTAGCTCAGGCTCATGGTGGATTACGCTATTCCCTGGAATAGTATTAGTGGTATTGGTTTTAGTGGTGAATTTATTAGGGGATTGGTTGCGTGATGTGTTTAATCCTAAATTGTTTAAAGGTTAATGCAAAAAAAAGCGATATTTTTTAACCCGTAAATAGTTGCTAGTCATTAAACTGGCAGTTTTGCGCTAGGTGCGGTTCGCCGTATCTAGCGTTTTTTATAAATATGGGATTATGATTGGTTTGACCTATCCCAATAGGGTGGGTCGCCTAATTGCTCAGAGAGATGTTCGATAAGCAGGCGACTTTGTGGCGAGAGATAGCGGTTGCTGGGATAAAGCGCATAAGCTTTAACACTAGGAAATTGATAATGAGGAAGAACATGCTGAAGTTGGTTGTTTGCAATGGCGCGATGGCTTAAGAAAGTAGGGAGATAGGCGATACCATGATGGTTTAACGCCATTTGTAAAAGAAAATCCCCATTATTAGCGTTGATTTTGCTTTTTAGGTTTAGGGTGTGGATGTTTTGCTGTGGGTCGATAAGGGTGAGAGTGGGATGTTTATGATAGCCATATTGTAGGAAGTTGTGGCGTTGTAGTTCGGCTAAGGTGTTGGGTGTGCCGTGTCGTTTGAGATATTGAGGGCTTGCACAGAGGCTAAAATGTATGGGACAAAGGGGTTTGGCATGATAGCTGGAATCTTTTAAATGCCCAATGCGAATGGCTAATTCATAGCCTTCTTTGATTAAATCTACTTTACGGTCAGAAAAATGTAACTTTAAAATAAGTTCGGGATGCTGCTGAGCCTATTGATTAATTAAAGGGCTTAAATGTAAAAGCCCAAAAGACAGAGGAAGCGCAAGTTTAAGGCTACTGCTTAGATTTGGGCTGGGGTGGTTTAGTTAGTTATTGAGTTGTTCGACATTATGCAATAATCTCCTCTGATTGGGTTAGATGTACATTTTTTTACAAGATGGTGAAGCCACACTACAACTTGAAGCAGGCATGGAATATGGTCTGCTAACAATTGTAGATGAGTTGGAATTAGAAGGAGAGGGCTACGAAGCAGATAGGTTAATGCGCTTGGGAGAAGGTGTGCTAACACAAGCAACACCCATTCGTGTTAGTGCTAAAAAAGGATGTCGGTTTATGTTAATTGGGGGTGAGCCCTTGCAACAAAAAGTGTTACTATGGTGGAATTTTGTTGCCGATAGCAAAGAGGAAATTAAACAGTCTATAGAAGACTGGAATAACCATCATCCTCGCTTTGGCAAAGTAAAAACTACGCTTAAGCGATTGGTGGCTCCAGAATTGCCTGTAGGATTTAAGGGTTAGCGATGGATTGTTTTTATTTTAATCAGTTTTATTGTTAGTTATAAAAGGAGAAAATTGTGTCAGATTTACAAGTTTTGCACAATAATATGGAAAAACGCCGTAGTGTTTATGCATTAAATAAGCAATTGCCTGTAGAACAACAAGAAATTGTTGCATTAGTAGAGCATGCGCTTTTGCATACGCCATCAGCGTTTAATTCACAATCTACACGTTTAGTAGTCCTATTTGGTCAAGAGCACGAAAAACTTTGGCAAATAGCTGAAGATATTCTTAGAGAAGTTGTTAATGATGATGAAAAATTTGCAACAACGAAAAATAAGATTGATGGATTTAAAGCTGGTGCAGGGACTATCTTGTTCTTTGAAGACCAAGCAGTGGTACATGGGTTACAAGAGCAATTTGAGCAATTTGCAGATAAATTCCCTGAGTGGTCTCAGCATACAAACGCAATGCATCAATATGTTGTTTGGACGGCATTGGCAAGTTTGAATGTAGGTGCAAGTTTGCAACACTATAATCCTTTGATTGATGAACAGGTAAAAGCAAACTGGCAAATAGATTCTAACTGGTCATTAGTTGCACAAATGGTCTTTGGTGGCATTGAAGCACCAGCTGGAGAAAAAGAATTTTCTGATGTTAAACCAAGATTAAAAGTATTTTCATAAAATCTTTTATTTAAAATATTAGTTTTATCTGCACTCTAAGTAATGCTGTTTTAATTAATCAGCGTATTGGAGTGCAGATTTTTATTGTGTTTAAAAAAAATGATATAGCATATAATTCATTAACATGATAATAAAAAGAACTAGTTTTATTTGAAATAACAGATTCTTCTTAATGGAAATTATTATCTTTATATAAAAATCAAACTTTATACGTATATATTAATAACCTATAGTTTATAATTACTGAAAATTTTATTTGCTAATATTGTTTACGATTTTTTGGATTAAAATAAGGATTTCTGTATTTTTTATTTTGGGATCATATCTAATTAAAGTAGGCGAATAAAAACAGCCAATAGCTTTATACTATTGGCTGTTTTTATTTTTATAGAGTAGAAGGGTTGGGTTAATTACTTGTATTAATCCATTTTTGTCTAAGCTCTTCTAACTGACCGTTTTCTTTTAAATTTTTCAAACCAGCATTAAGTTTGTCTAGTAATTCAGTATTGCCTTTTTTTACCGCTATAGCAATAGGTAAGGAAAAATTCTCGTCAGAATTAATAAGATTGAAAGCAAAATTTAATTCAGGATAATGACTTAATGCATATCCTTCTACAACATCTTCGGTATATAAAATATCAATTTTTCCTTGGGCAAGCGCTTTAAGATCTAAAAAAACGGTAGAGTATCCATATACACCTTTAATGCTTTTTTGTTTTAAGCGTTCTGAATCTGAGCTCGCAATTAAAACACCTATCTTGTAAGGACGCATATCATCAATTGTTTTAATTTCGCCTAGTTTTTCTTTGTTATACAGTACTGAAAAATTTATTTCAAAATATTCATCAGAAAAATCATATAATTGCATTCTTTCTGGGGTTTTTGTTACTGTAGAAATAATCATATCTCTTTCCCCATTGTCTAACAGATTAAATATGTTATCCCATATATCAGCATTTAGCTGTACTTCAAAGCCTTAATTTTCGGCAATAGCATGAATTAAATCAACATCATATCCTACAATTGTTGCTTCTTCATCTAAGAATTCCATAGGAGGATAGTGGGGGTCTACGCCTACTTGATAAGTTTACGCTGTGCCGACTTGATTTGTTAATAAAGTAGCCAATAAAAGTGCAGAAATAATTTTTTTCATTTAATAGTATCGGATTTATTATTTTGGATTTTGTAAGCAAATAACCGTTGCAGCGGTATATTCTTGCCAAGAGATAGGAATTACATACGAACGAGAATCTTTGGGTAAGAAGATTTCACTTGGCGCACCTTCAATAATAATGGGTGCGGAAATCATAAAAGATTCTCCATAAACTCTACGAGCATTTCCTGAAATAGTGTTGGCAATTTCACCAACTAGGTCAAACATAGCCTCTTTATTAGTATTCTTTTCACCAATTTCAAGTAGGATATGGCGTAATAATGCCCGAGGTGCTGTAAAATATACGCAACCTTTGTAATCACCAGAAAGTCCGATAATTCCCGTAAAGTCATGGACTTTGGGCTTGTCATTTTCAACTAAGTAAGGGGTACCAATTTCTGCATTAATATTATTTACTTCATTGAAAAATCTATTAGCTCCATCAATAAATACCTGCATTCTTTCTTCTTTCATTGTATTAATCCTCCATCATTTCATTTAAAGCATCTAATAATTGTTCATCGCTAAAAGGTTTAGTTAAAAAGCCATTGGCACCTAACTCCAAGGATTTGATGCCAGTTGCTTTATCTGATAAGGCAGAGACAACAAGAATCTGTAAATTAGGTTTAATTTGCATGAGCTCTTTAATACATGTTAGACCGTCCATTTCAGGCATTGTTAAATCTATAGTAACAATATCAATAGGCATTTTTTTAACAATTTTTAATGCTTCTTCACCATTGTTTGCCTTACCTACTATTTTAAAATTAGAAGTAGTTGGTAATCGCGATATTTTATTTCTAATAATCATGGAGTCATCTAATAAATTATACATAGTCTGATTGCCCTTATTTTAAGTTAACAGTGAAGGCAGTGAGCTCACCTTTTCTAGTTCTGAGGTTGAGTGCGCCGCCAATGGATTTAACTTGTTCTTTAACAACATCCATCCCTACACCTCTGCCAGCATCTTCATTATTTTGCTCAGCAGTGGATAGCCCAGAGATAAAGATGGCTTGGAATAGTTCTTTTGTGCTCATAGCATCAGAGTCTTTATTAAAGTGAGGCAGTTGCTTGAGTTTTTCTTTAATGACAACAGTGTCAATCCCTTTGCCGTCATCTCTGACGATTAATTCAACTTTGTTGTCTTGTTCAGTCAACTCAACACTAATGTTTCCTGCAGGATTCTTATTGTTTTGTCTTCTAATCTCAGAATCCTCAATGCCATGTACAACTGCATTACGAATAAGCTGGATGGCAACTGATTTTAGCGTTTCTAATTTATCTTTTTTTTTTAGAATACTTTCTAATAATTCCTCAAAAGTTTGCCCACTTAGGCGGATATTGGGAAGAATTTCTTTTAATGCAGTTGAATGCTGTTGACTAACTCTTAAATCTCTATCAATAAGGAACAGTTCTTCTTGCACTGTTTGCATGATTTCTGAAGTTTCTTGCTGTGCTTCTAAAATTTGTTCATCAGCTTTAAACAAACGGCGGATAAAGATAAATAGGAGCGCTAAGAAGTAAATAATTACGCCAATCATTAAAACAATAAGCGTTAAACGTTGTCTATCAACTGTTGTGGTAAAGTCGGAACGACTGTCTAACGATATTTCATCAAGAGCTTCTAAATTTTAGCATTGTTTAGTTGAGCTTGAAGCTCAGCGGCTTTTAGTTGGTCGTCAGCATCAATCATGATATCACTAGCAACAGCTAAATATTCTTGTGTTCTCGCTTTAACAGGCGCCCAGTTGGCTTAGAGTTGTTCTAGTGCCTGTTGAAATTCTAGATGCTCATCAGGTTGAACAATTGCCGTAATATTTTGTTGCAACCGCTCGCTCATCGCGATTTTCGCACTTTGGCGTACTAAGTTTACTTCAGCGCGGATGGTTAGCAATGCAAATACAATAAATAATACAATCAATCCGCCGATAAAAGAGATTAAGACCTAGATAGCGTTTAAACGCACTTTGTTTTTTGCTGCATGGACACTTCCTTAGTTAGAACATTTTTATGCGCGCTATTGTATTAATAGAAAAGGATTTTTTTATGGAATTGGTACTCAGACAGGATAGGAAAATATTTTTTGTAAGTTTTTTCTTTTTCTAAAGAAATAATGAGCACTTTATTGGTTTGTCTTTATTTTTTTAGGCAGTATAATGCCCTACACAAATGGCTGTTTGTGCTGTTTTTTATTGAATTTTTACTTTTAATTTTGGCACTGGTTTTACGTTCCAGTAAGCGGAGAAACAATGACTTTACAAGATAAAACGCAAGCGGTAGTAATTGCGGCGCTCTATAAATTTACTCATTTTGAAGACTTTGAGGCTTATCAGAAGCCGATTTATGATTGTATGTGTGCCAATGAGGTGCGGGGTACGTTATTGATTGCTCGTGAAGGGATTAATGGCACAATTGCAGGATCGCGGTTGGGTATTGATGTGGTGCTGGCATTTTTAAAACGTATTCCTCAAATAGGGGAGTTTAATCATAAAGAATCCTATAGTGAGGAGTTGCCTTTTTATCGTAGTAAGGTGAAGCTTAAAAAAGAGATTGTAACGATGGGGGTGGAGGATATTGACCCACGTACAGATGCTGGAGAATATGTTGCGCCTAAAGATTGGAATGCGCTCATTCAAGACCCTGAGGTGTTGCTCATTGATACGCGTAATGATTATGAAATAAAGATTGGCACGTTTAAACAGGCTATTAATCCTAATACGCAATCATTTCGCGAATTTCCTGAGTATGTAGCAAAACATTTAGATAAAAATCGTCATAAAAAGATTGCGATGTTTTGCACTGGTGGCATTCGTTGTGAAAAATCAACTGCTTATTTGAAACAACAAGGCTTTGAGCATGTTTATCATTTAGAGGGTGGCATTTTGCAATATTTTGAAGATGTTGCGCCAGAGGACTCTCTTTGGGAGGGGGAGTGTTTTGTTTTTGATAATCGAGTTGCGGTTACTAAAACGTTAGAAGTAGGGCAGTATGATCAATGTTTTGCCTGTCGTATGCCGATTACAGAAGAAGATAAAGCAAGCCAATACTATGAACAAGGGGTGTCTTGTCCACATTGTTATGCACAAACAACTAAGAGACAAAAAAAACGTTTTGAGGAGCGCCAAAAGCAAACAGCATTAGCTAAAAAACGTGGTGAGACGCATATTGGTGGAGAGGTGGAGGCGATAGCGCAAAAACGTCGTCGACAAAAAACGCTACTTAAACAATTACAAAGTAAATAATTGTTCTTCTTGCTTCTGATGATTTCCTTTAAGACATAAGTGACAGAGCTAGAGTTCGGCAGATAAAACCAGCTTATTTAGGCTGGTTTTATTTATTAGTGATAGTGCTTATTTTCGCTCAATCAAACTTTATAAAATTTTTGTAGATATTTGGTTTTGTTGGACTATAATGCAGGAAAAATATTACCTGTTAATAAATAATAATAATGACTTTTTATAGGCAATGGAGACAGATATGAGACGAAAACCCCTATGGTTGCAGTCGTTTATTTTAGGGGGCGCGGTGCTTTTGTCGCCAGCCTATGCTGATGAGACGACACTTGCACAGTTACATGAACAGTACAAAAAGGACTTTGTTAATCTACAAGAAGATCCGCTGATTAAAAAAGGACACTATGTTGCGCGAGCTGCTGATTGCATGGGTTGCCATGGTGAGGATTATGCAGGTGGAACACTTTTTCCTACTCCTATGGGGGAAATTGTCGCTACAAATATTACCCCATCTAAAGAATATGGCATCGGTAATTATACGTTAGAGGATTTCAAGCTTGCTGTGCGAGAAGGTCTCACACCTAATCATCGTTTATATCCAGCAATGCCTTATTTGTCTTATCATAAGATGAGTGATACAGATGTTGAAAATTTATTCTATTATTTTCAATCGATTATACCCGTTGATAAACATCCAAAAGCGCAAACAACTTTAGATTTTCCTTTTAGCATGCGCGTTATGATGAATGGCTTTAATCTTGTTAATTCACCTGTGGATATTGAGGATTCTAGCTGGAATGAAGCGCAAAAAAGAGGGGCTTATTTAGTCAATCATCTAGGGCATTGTGCTGATTGCCATACTCCTAGAGATGCAACCATGGGTTATAAAAAAAGTAAGCATTTAGCAGGTAATGATATGGGGCATTTTTATGCGCCTAATATTACGCCAGATAAGAAAACAGGTATTGGTAACTGGTCGCAAGAGGATATCGTAGCTTTCTTAAAGTATGGTGAATTAGATCAACGTGCTTATGCAGGCGGTGAGATGGGCAAAGCAGTAACGCATGGTTTGCAATATTTAACCGATGAAGATTTATATGCTATAGCTGCTTATTTACAAAGTATTCCTGCAGTTGAAAATGGCTATAAAGCGGTGGCTTTAGAAACTAATGCCTTGCCCGAGAAATATAGCGAAGCAATTACGTTTGATTTGATGGCACAAATTGATGCAATGAATGAGCGTTTGAATGCTACAGCAGCAGGCTCTGGGCAGGAGACTTATTTAATGCACTGTGCAAGTTGTCATGGTGTAGATGGATATGGTCAGCCAGAGGCATTTTATCCAGCACTAGTAGGTTTATCTATTTTACGCAGCGACAATACCCAACCATTAATTGCAGCGATTGGTCATGGTATGGAACCTGCATTAAGCACACAACCTAAAATGCCTGCTTTTGCTAAGCGCTTATCACATGAGCAAATAGCAGATTTGGTGAATTTTTTACGTACGCAGTTAGGGGGAGCCTCACAAAGTGCCGTTGATGCAAAAGCTGTTCAGCGTGCGCTTAATCATCAGGTAAATGCGCCATTTTTAGTGCGCAATGCTTTATTGTTGATGATTATAGGATTGTTAGCAGTTGTTGGTTTGATTATTGGATTGGTTGTATATTTTAAAAAACGCAACAGTCAAACGGTGTGATGGGTTTATACTGTTTTTGTGAGGAATAATTATGTTTGATAAATTAGAACAAACCAGTCGCCGTGAACTTTTGGCGATGATTGGTAAAGTGGCTGGGGCAACTACGATGTATCAGGCGATGACATCTCTTGGTTTTGCAAGTCAGTCCGATTTTAAACAGGCGGTTAATTTAAGTGGTGCGCCTGCAAATACTTCTATTGTAATTTTGGGTGCGGGATTGGGCGGATTAACGGCTGCTTATGAGCTTAGAAAAGCAGGATATCAGGTTAAGGTTTTAGAATTCCAAAATCGTGGGGGTGGGCAGAAGCATCACTATTCGCGGGGGAGATCGCTATCGAGAGATAAATGGCGATGAGGTGCGCTGTGATTTTGATGAGGGTAATTATTTAAACCCTGGTCCTTGGCGTTTGCCTAGCCATCATTATGCATTATTTCATTACTGCCGTGAATTTGGTGTAGAAATGGAGGCATTTGTACAAGAAAATCATAATACTTATTTGCATCATAGTGATTATTTTAAAGGAGTGCCTCAGCGTCTAGGGGATGTGGTTAGTGATGTGCGAGGGCATGTTTCTGAATTATTGGCAAAATCAGTTAATCAGGGTGGATTGGATGATGCTGTGAGTCAAGAAGATAAAGAGAAACTACTAGAAGGTTTAAGAGGCTGGGGGGTATTGGATGAAAATTTCCGCTATGTTGCCTCGCCAGAGTTAGGGATTTTCCGTGGGAATAGCATCTTGCCTGGGGGTGGTTTAATGCCTAGAGAGCGCTCTTCTAAGCCTATGGCTTTGCATGATATTTTAAAAGCAGACTTATGGTCGCATATTAATGGTAATTTTATTTCTTATAAACATCATCCCACGTTGCTACAACCTAAAGGTGGCATGGATAAGATTGGTGATGCCTTTACGCGTGAATGCCATGATATGATCGAATTTAATGCCAAAGTTGTTAAAATTGACCAAAACGAAAACGGGGTAAGTATTTATTATGTCGATACGCAAAATCCCGAAGCAGGCGTAAAAAGGCTAGAAGCAGATTGGTGTGTTTGTAATATTCCATTGTCAGTGTTAAGTCAAATCGAAGTTAAAGCATCAAAAGGAATGCTTAGAGCAATTTCTGCTGTCCCTTATGAAACATCATTTAAAGTTGGTTTGGAGTTTAAGCGCCGTTTTTGGGAGGAAGATGAGTGGATTTATGGTGGTGTAACTTATACGAATTTGCCAATTATACAAATTTCCTATCCATCAGATAATTGGTTTAAAAAAGGCTCTGGTGTATTGTTAGGCGCTTATGGTTTTGGTCCAACTTCCTATAAATTTAATACTTTAACGCCAGAGCAACGTATTGAAGCAGCATTAGCTTATGGCGAACAAATCCATCCTCAGTATCGCCAAGAGTTTAAATCTGGAACATCTTGGGCATGGCATCGTGTGCCATGGACTTTAGGTTGTTATGGACTTTGGAATGAAACCACGCGGGAACAATACTACGATACTTTATGTCAGATTGATAACCGCTTAATCTTAGCAGGAGAGCATTGCTCACATATTCCGGGTTGGCAAGAAGGAGCAATTTTATCTGGCATTGATGCGGCTAAGCGTTTGCATCATAAGATTAAGACAACGGTTTAAGGTGGAAGGAATTTATGAAGGCTAAAAAATTATGGCTACCCTTGGCATGTTTGACTTTAACACTCTTTACACAAGCTGCGGAGCAATCGTCAAAAGAATCCTCTGATAAATGGTCGGTTGATGTTTATGACAGTCGAGATAATCACGCTTGGGGTGGGGTTTATATGAGTCGTGAGGATGTAGGTAAGAAAAAAGGACATATCGTTGATTACAGTACAATCCCTGATTTGGAAACAGATGCTACTTTACAGAAATGGCAGCAGTTTTTTGGTGAAGGGAATAAGTTTAATGAACGCGATGGTAAAGCTATTTATCAACATTCCTGTGCGGGTTGCCATATGCATGAAGGGAGGGTGCTTTTGGTGCTGGTTATTATCCGCCTTTGGCAAATAATCCTAAAATGCAGTCAGAGGACTATATTTATAGCATTATGATTAATGGTTTTAGAGGAATGCCTTATTTTCGCGATATGCTAGATGATGAGCAGATGGTAGAAGTTGTGCGCTATATTCAGCAGGAATTAAACGATTACACTAAAGAATTAAGTGCTGAAGATGTAAAAGCATTGCGTCATGATAATCCGCCTGCACATGATATTAGTGAGGGTTAAGGATTAATTGAATAATTAAACTTTCTATTTTTCACACAAAGAAGCCAGCGGTTGCTGGCTTTTTATTTATGTAAGAAGTGGAGCTAAGTATTGTAATTGTTAATTTTACCTATTAGCTATGCTCAATTTAGGAAAAGAGGGCTAAAGCACTTCTTGAAATTGGATGGGGGATAAATATATTGGTTGAGGTTTATTGATATTTATGCCGATTTTTATTTTTAGCTTAATTAGAAGGTCGTCCTAATGCTGAGCGCGTAGCAGGAGGTATTGTTTTAAGGTAAGCCAATAATGACCATGTTCTGCGCCTTTGGTGATGCGATCGAGTTTGTCCGCGAGGGTGAAGGTGGTTTGTGCAATGGTGGGGGTGTAGTGTTTTAGGGCGAGTATGTAGCGTTTTTGTTGAAAAGAAGAGATGTTATAGTTTTTATAAAGTGTGGTGTGGTCTTGCGGTTGGGCAATGAGTTGAAGAATAAGGCTCATATCGCGCTGAATGAGCCATGTGATTAGGGTGTGTTCTTGGTTGTTTTCTTCAGCGAGTTTGTGCGCGATTTTATAAGCTTGTAACCAATTGCTAGCTAAAATAGCGTCTGTAAGGGCGAAAGTGGAAAACTGTGATACATCCGATAGCAGGTTTTGTAGGAGCGTGTCGTCAATAATTTGCTCATGCTGAGGATGAATGCTTAGGCGCTCTATGGCTTGTTTGGCGGCAAGAAGGTTGTTTTGGCAATAGGCAATGAGGCGTTCGCGTGCTTGGGAGGTGAGGCGCAGATGCGCTGTTTTAAGGCGCTGGTCGATTTGTTGATTAAAATCACTGGCAAATAGGGTGAAGCTTCGGATTGCTAGATTGTGCTGAAAGAGGGTTTTATACCAAGCGCTTTGCTCAATTTTGCTGAAATTGGGCGCAAAGAGGACGATTTTATGATGTGCGCTGGGTTGATTATTGAGGGTTAATAGAGCTGTTTCAGCAGTTTTATTGGGTTTTTTATCTTCACAATGCAGTTCAATTAGGCGTTTTGCGCAAAAGGGAGAGGTTGTCCGTTTGGCTTGGAAGTTTTGCCCAATCGTTGGCGCTTTGTAGTGTGATGCGCTGGCGTTCGGTGTAGTGGTCATTTTTGGCACGTTGGCGCACAGCTTCAAGCGCTTCAAGATTTAAGAGCGGTTCTTCGCCATAAATTAAGGTGATGTTTGGGAGTGGGTTTTTTTGTAGATAGGCAATACTCGCTGGCGCTTTGAGGTTCATGGTTGTTGCTGTGTGGGGTCATCAAGAGTTTTGGGGAGAGTGGCTTGGAGATAGCGCAGGAGTTTTTGCGCGTTATCTTGCGCAAGTTGTTTATGCGATTGCTGTTCTTCGGCTTGGCTTGCAAGGTAGTGGGTGGTGTCGTAACTTATATTGGTGCGACTTTGTAAGATGGTTTGAGCAATGGGTGTGTCGTCTTGGGTGATATGTATGCTTAGGCTGTCGATGAGTTCAATTTCGTGGTAGTTGCCATTAAGCCCACCTATGGCATTTTGATAGCGTTGTGGCTTTGGTGTACTAATGTGAAGATGGAGGGAGGTTTGGCTTGGGGGAGCGAGATTGATGGAATGCTGTTGTAAAGTGCGAGTGATTTCATGTTCAATCAGCGGGTCGGTTTGTGTAAAATGAGTGCTAAAGTAGGAAGGGTGGGATTATCCTGCGTCCCTTTAAGATGAAAACCGCAGGCGCTCAGCAAAAGCGCGTAGAGACCAGCGGTTAGGATTTGTATACGCATTAGCTCACAACGAGGTTGACGAGTTTTTGCGGGACAACGATGGTTTTGCGAATGGTTTTACCTTCAAGATGCGGTTGGACGCCATCGTTGGCTTGGGCTGCGGCGATAATACTGGCTTCGTCGCTATTGGCTGGGACGGTGATTTCGCCGCGTCGTTTGCCGTTTACTTGTACAACTAAGGTGTGCTCATCTTGTATGAGTGCTTTTTCATCAACCGTGGGCATGGCGGTGTGAATTAGGCTGTCGCCAAATTCAAGTTCTTGCCAAAGGCGCTCGCAGATATGCGGAACGATAGGCGCTAAAACACGTAGTAAGATGCTCATGCATTTACGACGTAATGCGCTATGGTTAGGTTCAATCTGTTGCATGGATTTGACAATTTTCATGGCAGAAGAGACAACGGTATTAAATTGATTGCGCTGATAGTCAAAATGAATGCTGCGTAACTGTTCTTGAATATCGCGATAAATGCTTTGATGTTTTTTATCTAATTGCGATAAATCAAATGCGGTTTTTTGTGTGAGTTCGTTTTTGAAGTCAAAGGCATATGCCAGAGTCGTTTAAGGAAGCGGTGCGCCCCCTCAACGCCTTGGTCTGACCACTCAAGGGATTGCTCAGGGGGTGCGGCAAACATGGTAAATAGGCGAGCAGTATCTGCGCCGTATTGTTCGATTAGTGGCTGTGGGTCAACGCCGTTATTTTTAGATTTGGACATTTTTTCCATGCCACCATATTCAACCGTCTGACCATCAGCAATGAGTGTTCCGCCAATGATGCGCCCCTTGTGGTCAGTCTGTGGGCTGACTGCATCGGGGGAATACCAAGTTTTGCGCCCTTGTTCATCGGTGCGATACCAAGTGCCTGCCAAAACCATGCCTTGAGTGAGTAGACGTTTAAAGGGTTCATCTATTTGTACAAGTCCTTCATCGCGCAATAGTTTGGTGAAAAAACGCGCGTAGAGAAGGTGCAAAATGGCATGTTCAATCCCACCCACATATTGGTCAACGGGAAGCCAATAATTGGCGCGCTCATCTAGCATGGCATTGGTATTATCCGCGCAACAATAACGAGCAAAATACCAGCTGGATTCTACGAAGGTATCCATGGTGTCGGTTTCGCGGCGTAATCCTTCGCCAGCGTTGGTGAAACTGTCAAGATTATTAAGTGGATTACCAGCACCTGTAGGAATAACATTTTCAGGCAGGCGCACGGGTAAATCTTGAGGGTTTGCTAATTGCTCATCTCCATTGTCGTTGTGAATAATTGGAATGGGGCAGCCCCAATAGCGCTGGCGTGAAATCCCCCAATCACGAAGGCGGTATTGCGTGGTAATTCTGCCAGCGGCTCTTTCTTTCAGAGCAAGTGCGATGGCATCAAAAGCTTGGTTAAAATCCATGCCATCAAAAACCCCAGAATTAATGAGCGTGCCTTTATTGGTAATCGGCAATGTCTGTTCGTCGTCTGTGCTGATAACAGGTTGAATAGGGAGGTCGTATTGTTGGGCAAATTCAAAATCACGTTGGTCGTGCGCTGGAACTGCCATAACCGCCCCTTCGCCATAATCCATCAAGACATAATTTGCCACCCAAACGGGGATAGATTCTTCACTGAGCGGATGGCGGACATAAGCACCGCTAAACATCCCTTTTTTAGGCATTTTAGCGCGCTGCGCTTCACTCACTCCACCACTTTGTTTGCATTCTTGGATAAAGTCTTGCAACGCTGGATTATGTTCTGCCATTTGCTCAGCTAAAGGGTGTTCAGCGGCAATGGCGCAGTAGGTAACACCTAGCAAAGTATCAGGGCGAGTGGTAAATACAGTGAGTTGACCATCGTCATCTTCATAAGGGAAGATGATTTCCATGCCATAAGATTTGCCAATCCAATTGCGTTGCATGGTTTTAACTTGTTCTGGCCAGCCATCTAGTTGGTCTAAATCTTTTAGAAGTTCATCGGCATAGGCGGTGATATTGAAGTAATACATTGGGATTTCATGCCGCTCAACAGCAACGCCACTGCGCCAACCTTTACCATCTACAACTTGCTCATTTGCTAATACAGTTTGTTCGACAGGATCCCAATTCACAACGCCATTTTTACGATAAATAATGCCTTTGTCATAGAGTTTGCCAAATAACCATTGCTCCCAGCGGTAATATTCGGGGTCGCAGGTGGCAAGTTCACGCGACCAATCAAATCCAAAGCCTAGACGATTGAGCTGGTTGCGCATATAGGCGATGTTGTCATACGTCCATTTTGCGGGGGCGACTTGATGGGCAATAGCGGCATTTTCTGCAGGCAGTCCAAAGGCATCCCATCCCATTGGGTGCAGGACATTTTTGCCCATCATGCGCTGATAGCGACTGATTACATCGGTGATGGTGTAGTTGCGCACATGCCCCATATGTAATTTTCCTGAGGGATAAGGAAACATGGAAAGGCAGTAGAATTTTTCGCGTGTAGGGTCTTCAGTAACTTTAAAAACGTCTTGAGACGCCCATTGTTGTTGACTTTCGCTTTCAATCAAACTGGGTTGGTAATGTTCTTGCATAACGGTTACGCCAAGGGAAAATTAAACCAGCTATGATAGCATAGGCAATTAGCACTATGGCAATAATCGTATTACCAAATTTAGCGTAAGGCGTTAAGCCAATGCGTGGTTGAATTGAGCCAGAGAGCACGTCTTGAGTAAAGCGTGGGAGGCGATTTTGGATATATCCTTTATGGTCGATAAAAACACTAACGCCATTATTGGTTGCTCTTGCCATTTCCCGCCCCATTTCTAGCGCGCGCATTTGATTGAGTTGGAGATGTTGTTCGGCGGCAATGGAATCTTTAAACCAAGCATCATTGCTAACATTAATTAAATATTGCGCATTTGGCAGGCTATGGCGGATTTCGCGCCCAAACGCCGCTTCAAAACAAATAGATACCCCAGCAGGGATGCCATGAGTGGTCATTAACTGCTGATGGCTTCCCCCACGAGAAAATCCATTTAAAGGGATATAAACATAGTCATTAAAGATAGCAAAGACACTGGCAAGGGGCGTGTATTCCCCAAAGGGTAGGAGATGATTTTTGTAGTAGCGCCCATTGGCTTGTCCAAGTGAGATAACAGCGTTGTAGTATTGTTTGCCTTCTTGCGCCAAAATACCTGTGATAAGGGCTTGCTTTTTCGCTTGGGTGAGCTTATCTAGCTCTGCTAATACATTATCTTTTAAAGTGTTTTCAAAATATGTAATCGCAGTTTCTGGCCAAATAATCACACTTTCCTCACGTGTGGCGGTGAGGGTGATGTAGTCTTCTAGATGCTTGTGTTGTGAATCTTGGCTAAATTTATCGTCTTGTTCGACGTTGCCCTGAATAAGGGCAACTGAAAAGGGTTTGCCGACAGCAATGGTAAAAGAAAATAATTTGGTGGCAAGAATAAAAACCAACAAAAGCGCGCTAAAGAAAAAAGATGTCCAGCATCGATGCAACAGACCATTGGCAATGAGCGTACACAGGCTAATTAGCGCCAATCCAACTGCCATTACGCCTGCAATGGGCGCAAGACCATCCAAAAGCGCGTGTAGTTGTGAATAGCCAATGCTTAACCATGGAAAACCGCTTAAGATATAAGCACGCGCAAGCTCGGCGCTCATCCATAATAATGGGATTAAAAAGGCGCGATAGTAGCTGGCGGGTTTGGAGAGTTTTCCCAGTAACCATCCGATTAATAACGGAAAACAAGATAAAAATAAGATTAAAACAATGTTGGCTAAGATGGCAAAAATAAGGGGAGCATCGCCATAATAATAAAGGCTGATATAAACCCAATAAATGCCAGTGGAGAAATACCCTAAACCAAAACAAAATCCAATAAAACCTGGTCGGCGACATTCAGGGCGCAACCATAAATAGCATAGGCTAACCAGTGAAAATATCCCTAGTCCCCACCAATGATAGGGAGCAAATGCAAAGGTTAGCGCACAGCCGCTTAATAGAGCAAAAATAGCAGGCATAAAAAAAACCCGATAAGACTATCGGGTTTGCGATAAACGATTAAAGGTCAAATGTATCTGCTTCGCGCTCGGCTTCTTCTTTTGAATAGCCGTAACGCTCTTGAAGCTTACCGATGAGGACATCTTTCTTGCCAGCGATTACGTCTAAATCATCATCTGTAAGTTCGCCCCATTTTTGTTTAACATTGCCTTTAAGTTGATTCCATTTACCTTCGATTTGTTCCCAGTTCATTTTGTCCTCCTTAGTTTCAATAGAATTAATCTTTCCTTACTATAGCAAGACTATAAAGAGTCAATCATTAAGTGACGGTGAGGTTTCTAGCTTGTAATGCCTCTAAAAGAGAAAGGAAAGAGAAAGGAATGGGTGGTTTTCGTGGTTTATATAGAGGGGCTTTGTTATGATTGCTGGCTTTTGTTTTGTTTTCTTATGGAGGGCGCATGGCGACTCATTCTCCTTTTAAGGGTGCGTTTTGGATGGTGGCTGCGGGGTTGATGTTTGCGGTGGTCAATACGTCGTTGCAGTATTTAAGCATTGGTTTTGGATTGAATTCGGCTTCGGCGGTGTTGTGGCAATATTTAATTGCATTGTTGGTTTTTCTGCCATTGATGCGCACGGGGGCGATTCGTCAGGCCATGCGTTCGGATTTTCGTTTGTTGCATGTGATGCGTGTGGGGGTGTCTGTTATTGGAATTCAGTTGTGGACGTGGGCGTTGGCGTATCCTGTGCCGATTTGGCAGGGGATTGCGTTATTGATGACTTCGCCTTTATTTGCAACATTAGGTTCTGGGTTGGTGTTGCGTGAGGCGGTTAGTGGCGCGCGTTGGGTGGCGACCGTTATTGGGTTTGCTGGTTCGATGTTGATTTTACAGCCGTGGTCTGATGCTTTTGTTTGGGCAAGTTTATTGCCGATGGCGGCAGCATTTTTTTGGGCATGTGCTTCTTTGATGACGAAGTTTACGGTGAGTCGGGATACGCCCTCAACTATTGTGTTTTATTTGTTGGTGTTGATGTTGCCGTTTAATTTTCTGGTGGGGGTGGCGCAATTTCAATTACCAGATACGGCGATGGTTTGGGGGCTTTTGGTGGCGGTGGGTGGATTAACGGCTTTGGCGCAGTGGGCGATTGCTAAGGCGTATTCGGTGGCGGATGCGTCGTTTGTGCAACCGTTTGACCATGTGAAGTTACCGCTTAATGTGTTGGCGGGTTATTTGGTGTTTGGTTGGGTGCCACCTGGCGCGTTGTGGTTGGGTTCGGCGTTTATTATCGCTTCGGTGGCTTTTGTAACGCATTATGAGCATCATGGGAATCCTGTGGCGGTATTGTGGCGACGGATGAAAGATGAAGGAAAAATATGAGAGCGCATTTAGATAAGGTATGGGGGTTGATGCTAGTGGGTGCGCTGGCTGTGATAGCGTTGGGCTTGCAGGCGCTTGGGTGGGGGCGGGCGCTGTTGTGGGCGATTGTGTTAGGGCTGGTGCTGGGCAATATCGTGCAAATTGGCGGGCGATTTGAGGCTGGGGTGGGTTTTGCGAAAAAGCCATTACTTAGGCTGGCGATTGTGTTGTATGGGTTTCGTTTGACGTTTGCGCAGGTGGCGAGTTTGGGGGCGGAGGTGTTGCTGGTTGATGTGTTGATGGTTATGTTGACGTTTGCGCTGACGCTGTGGTTGGCTGGGCATTGGTTTGGGATTGATAGACAGACGGCGATATTGATGGGGGCTGGGGCGAGTATTTGTGGGGCGGCGGCGGTGTTGGCGGCAGATTCGGTGGTTAAAGCACCTGCGCATAAGAGTTCTGTGGCGGTGGCGACGGTGGTGGTTTTTGGCACGGTGTCGATGTTGGTGTATCCGTTAATTTATGTGGGGTTTGGGGATTGGTTTTCTTTGCAGGAATTTGGGTTGTATGTGGGCGCGTCGGTGCATGAAGTGGCGCAGGTGGTGGCGGTTGGGGGGGGTGATTGCGCCTGAGGTGGCAGATGCTGCGGTGGTGGCTAAGATGGTGCGGGTGATGCTGTTGGCGCCTTTTTTGTGGGTTCTGGCGCTGTTGGTTCGGGATAATGGCGCGTTAGGAGCGCGTCAATCAGTGGCGGTGCCGTGGTTTGCTTTGGGATTTGTGGCGATGGTGGGGGTTAATTCGTTGGCGCTATTGTCTCAGAGTTGGGTGAGGGGTTTGGTGTGGGTCGATGAGGTGTTGTTGGCGATGGCGATGGCGGCTTTGGGCGTTAGTACGCGGCTTTCACAATTAAAAGCGGTTGGTTTGGTGCCATTTAAGCTGGGGGGTGGTGATTTGGTTATGGTTGGTTTTAGGTGGGGGGAGTGCTGACTTTTTTAGTGAGCGCGTTGTTGTAATGCGCTGATTAAAGCGCGCTTGCTAGGGAGCTTGCGCGCTTTTGCGTGTTTGTTGGATTAATGTTTGGAGCGCTCTGCCAGTAGCGCTTCAATTTCATGAACCTCTTTGGGGACGTCGCTTGAGGTGAGTTCGTTGCCCGTTTCGGTTAGGATAACGTCGTCTTCGATGCGAATGCCAATGCCTCTCCATTGTTCGGCGACGCTGGTGTCGTTGGCTTGAATGTAAAGCCCAGGTTCGATGGTGATGACCATGCCAGCTTGATATTGGCGTGATTGTCCATGGGGTTTGTATACGCCAACATCGTGTACATCTAGCCCAAGCCAATGCCCTGTGCCGTGCATATAAAATTGTTTGTAGCGCTCGTTGGCGAGCCAGTCGTCCAGTTGTCCGTCGATAATGCCCACATCAAGCATGCCTTGCATGAGTTGGCTGATGGTGTGTTGGTGGAGTTGTTCGTGGGTGATGCCTACGCGTGCGGTGGCGATGGCGGATTTTGCGCATTTAATACCACTTCATAAAGCGCTTGTTGGTCGCGTGTGAATTTGCCGTTAATTGGGAAGGTGCGCGAAATATCGCCTGCATATCCTGAAAATTCTGCGCCTGCATCAACCATGAGCAAATCCCCGTTGCGCAGTTGGGCGTTGTTAGCGCGATAGTGTAAGCAACAGGCATTTTCACCGCCAGCGATGATGCTGGGGAAAGACCAATCACAGCCATGTTCACGGAAGGTAGCTTCTAGGGCGGCTTGCACTTGGTATTCATAACGATTGGGGGCGGTGGCTAGCATAGCGGCGCGATGCCCTTGGGCGCTGATTTGTCCTGCATGATGTAGTAATGCTTGCTCTTCGGCACTTTTTTATCAGGCGCATATTGTCTAGGAGTTGGCGCAAGTCAAATAATCCTTCAAGTTCACTGCCACCGCGTCCAAATTGACGGTGAATTTGTCTGAGTAGGGCGCTGATGCGCTCATCTTGTGTTTGCTCTATGCCTAAAACGGTATAGAGGCGGTTGCTGGTGCTAAGCAGTTGGGGCAGTTGTTCAAGTTGCTCTAGTGGATAGCTTTCATCGGCGCCATAGTCGATTTTAGCGCTTTGTTGTCCGATGATTTTACCTTCCCAAATTTCAAGCTCGGGGTTTTGTTTGGCGCTAAATAAAATATAACGCGTTTGCTCGTTTTCTTTGACAAGGACGGCAACAGTTTTAGGCTCAGGAAAACCCGTGAGATACCAAAAATAGCTGTCTTGACGGAAGGGATAATAGACGTCGTTATTGCGTCGGACTTCATCGGGGGCAAATAAGATGGCGGCGCTGTTGGCGGGTAATTGTGCCAAAAGCGCTTGGCGACGTTGGGCAAAAATGGCTTGTTCTAGTGGTTTCATAAGTACTCCTTATTTAAAAATTGGGTGTGTGTGTAACGGCGAAAGGTGATGGCATGGGCGTGGCGCTCGTCTTTTTGAACGTGCTGTTCTTGCTGTAAGTGCCAAATGTTTTGGTCAATGATGGGGAAATAGCTGTCCCCTTCTATGGTGGCATTAACCCAACTAATGAGCAGTTCTTCAATATGAAGCGCCTTTGCATGTGCCATAGCATAGGCATAAAGCTGTGCACCCCCAATAATAAACGCTTTGCGGTGATGCTGGTCGGCATAATGCAAAGCGCTTTCTAATTGCGTAAACACTTGCGCGCCTTCAAGGCTTAAATTGGCATCCTGACTCAGGACAAGATGCTCACGATTGGGCAAGAGTTTAGGCAGAGAGTGAAAGGTGTTGCGTCCCATGATAATGGCGTGGTGGCTTGTGGTTTGTTTGAAGAATTTAAAATCTTCTGGCAAATGCCATGGGAGGGCGTTGTTTTTGCCTATAACGCGATTGGTGCTTTGTGCTGCGATAATGATGCGTTTTGCCATGCGATTTCCTAGGTAAATTAATGGCGAAAATGGCGCATGCCTGTAAAAATCATGGCGATATCGTGCTCATTGGCTGCCGCGATAACTTCTTCATCTCGCATAGAGCCCCCAGGTTGAATGATGGCGCGCACGCCTGCTTGAGCTGCGGTATCAATCCCATCGCGGAAGGGGAAAAAGGCATCACTGGCTAATGCGCTGGCGTTTAGGGGGAGTTGGGCTTCTTGCGCTTTGAGTGTGGCGATTTGTGCGGCATAAACACGGCTGGTTTGTCCTGCGCCAATGCCAATGGTTGCCCCGTTTTTGGCAAGAACAATGGCGTTGGATTTAACAGATTTGACCATTTGCCAAGCAAATAGTAAGTCGTTGAGTTCGTCATTTGTAGGCTCACGCTTACTCACCACGTTTAGGTCTTCATGTTTGATTTGTCCGCTATCCCAGTTTTGCACTAACACCCCCCCGCGAATGCTAGTGATTTGCCAGTGGCGCTCAATGTGTCCGTCGTTTTGGGTTTGCAGAACGCGGATATTGGGTTTTTCAGCAAAAATGGCGAGTGCTTCTTTGGCATAGGCAGGCGCAAGCACAACCTCGACAAATTGACGGCTTAAGATTTCGCGCGCCACTTCTGGCGTTACAGCGCGATTAAAAGCAACAATGCCCCCAAAAGCAGAGACGGGGTCGCAACGATGGGCGTAATCATAAGCTTGTAAGACATTTTCTCCTATTGCCCCACCGCAGGGATTGGCATGTTTAACAATCACACAAGCTGGGTCTTGTTGAAAGCGAATAACGGCGCTTAATGCTGCATCGGCGTCGGCATAGTTATTATAAGAAAGCGCTTTGCCCTGATGTTGAATGATATTGGCAAGGCTTGCGCCAATAGGTTTGGGGTGTTTATAAAAAGCGGCTTTTTGGTGAGGATTTTCGCCATAACGCAAGACTTCGCTAAGCTCAAGACCAAGATTGAGCTGCTCGGGGAAATCCTTTAGCGTGTCTTGTTCAAAGGTGCGCGCTAGATATTGGCTAATGCTAGCATCATAGCCAGCGGTGTATTCAAAAGCTTTGCAAGCAAGGTATTGGCGCAATTTAAGGTCAACGCTTTGATGTTCGATGGCATGAATCACTTCTGGGTAGTCGTTGGGATTGACTATGACTGCGACGCTTTGATAATTTTTTGCAGCAGCACGAACCATCGTTGGCCCGCCGATATCGATTTGTTCAATCGCCTCAGCAATGCTGACATCTTCTTTGGCAATAGTTTGGCGGAAGGGATATAAATTCACAATCACTAAATCAATGGGTTGAATGTCGTGTTGAGTGAGCGCGTCCTCATCTATGCCCCGACGTGCAAGAATGCCACCATGAATTTTGGGGTGTAGGGTTTTCAGTCGTCCGTCCATAAGTTCTGGAAAGTCGGTATATTGCGCAACATCGATGACTTCAATCCCATTGTCGCGTAGGGTTTTTGCTGTGCCGCCAGTAGAGAGAATGTCCACACCTTGAGCGCGTAGGCGCTTGGCAAATTCAATCAATCCTGTTTTATCGGCAACACTAATTAAAGCGCGTTTGGGGGAAATATTGTGCTGGGGCATGGTTTTCTCCTTAATAATAGTTTGGTTTCATGTCAGTCAATATAAATTAGTGGGATATGTTTGTTTGCTTGTGCAAGGTTTTTGCTAGAATGCGCGGATTATACCTTATCACAATGGATTAAAAGCCGTGCAACGGTATTATTTATATTTATCTCTTTTGTTTTTAGTGGAGCTTGGAATGCGCCTGTTTGGGCGTTAGAGCATTGCGTGGTTGACCCACTGTTGCCTTATACCCACCTAGGCGGTCAATCAGGGGATACACAAGTTTCTATTTCTGCAGATTTTTCTAGCGCAGATTTTGAGCAGGCAGATTTTTCAGGTTCGGTGAAATTGCATCAAGCGATAAACATTTATTTGCGCCAATGTTGCGCTATCAAAATGCACTAGCGCAGGTGATGATTGAAGAGGGAGGATTATTTGCCTCGCCTAAGCTGGTCGTACAAGGGCGCGAAGGACGCTATGATTTATCCGCACAAACCATTGATTTTAAACAAGCTGATTATTTAATGCGCACCAAAACCCACACAGTCATCGGGTCAGCGCAAAATGTGCATTTTGACCAAAAACAGCAAAACAGTAGCTTTGAACAACTAACTTGGACAACTTGCGCTCGCCAATCGCCCGCCTGGCATTTACAAGCCCAACAACTTACCCTTGACCAACAAACCCAACGCGGGGTGGCGCGCAATATCACTTTTAATATTAAAAATATCCCCGTTTTGTATTTACCTTATTTTTCTTTTCCCACCACAGAGGCGCGCCAAAGTGGATTTTTAACGCCAATGCTACACTCTAGCGAAAAACGCGGATTGGATTTAACCTTGCCGTATTATTGGAATATCGCGCCCAATCAAGATGCGACTTTTTCCCTGCGTCCGATGAGTAAACGCGGCATTATGCTGGAGGGGGAATATCGTTATTTAGGCGCTAGGCAAAGCGCAACGCTTAACGGCATGTGGATAGATAAAGATAATAAATCTCTACAAAGTCCAAGGTGGTCGTTTAAATTTGACCATCGCGCGCAATTAAATCAGCAGTGGCGGAGTGAGCTTTTATTGCAAGATGTTTCAGATAGTCATTTTGTAGAAGATTATGATTATCGCCCAAATGTGTATAACCAATGGTATTTAGAGCGCTATGCGCGCCTTATTGGCGAGGGGCGCTATGGCACACTCATTATTCAGGGGCAAGATTATCAGCGCATTAGTCCCAAAGTGAGCGCCAGTAGTACGCCCTATCGGCGCCTACCGCAAGTGCTGTATCACTACGCAAAAGAGCATCAACCTTTTCATTATGCGCTAAATGCCGAAGCGATACGCTTTGAAGCGCCTAACAAAGGCAGCGCCAATCGTTTTGATGTGCAGGGAGAGGTGGGGTATCGCCTAAACCGTAGTTATGGCTATTTTGAACCAAAATTGCGCCTAAAAGCCACGCATTATGATTTATCTAATTTTAATGCCACACACGCTAAACCTCAGCAAACCCGCCTATTGCCAACGCTTAGCCTAGATGGCGGACTAACTTTAGAAAGACCTTTGCAATGGGGCGGAGCGCATTTCACCCAAACCATCGAACCAAGATTATTTTATCTCTATACGCCTTATCGCAACCAAGATGATTTGCCATTGTTTGATACAGGTTTAGCAAGTCGTTCATGGCAATGGTTATTTGCGCCCAACCGCTTTATTGGTGGCGATAGAATCGGGGATGCCAACCAGCTCACCACCGTGCTCACCACCCGCCTGTATAAGGATGAAGATGGGCAGGAGAAATTTCGTCTTTCGCTTGGGCAAATCCAATATTTTGCCGACCGCAAAGTAAATCTAACCGCCTCTGCAGCGCATACCGAAGGGAAATCAGTGATTGTGGGGGAGGGGTTTTATCAAATTGACCGCCATTGGGATATTTATGCGCTGTCATTTTGGGATACTGCTAAAGGTGAAAATCAACGCGATGTGATTGATTTGCGCTATAAACTAGAAGACGACCGCTTTATTAGCCTTGGACATCATTATTATCGCAACCGCTACAATCAATTGAGTTTATCAGGCGTGTGGCGCATCAATCCGCAGTGGCGTGTGTTTGCGCGACAAGATTATTCCAAAACCTTTGACCGCTCACTCAATAGCTTATTGGGCGTGGAGTATAACGATTGTTGCTGGGCATGGCGTTTGGTTGGCAAGCATTATCGCGACACCCCGCAAAGCGCTAAAGCGAATAATGCCGTATACTTAGAATTTGTATTCAAAGGCTTAGGGAATATGGGCAATCGTTCTGCTGCACTTCTAAGCCAAGAAATTCAAGGATTTAAACCTTTAAAAGAGGAGTAATAATGTTTCAAAATTCTTTTGCGCGCACCGTTTGTTTAACTTTAAGCGTAGCGCTTTTAACGCCTTTAAACCCATACGCGCAAACAGTGGTGAACTCCCCTTCAAGCGCGCTTGAATTTGGGCAAAAATACGCCTCTAACTATCAATTGTTAGATGAAATTGCCTTGGTGATTAATGATGAGGTGATTAGTTATCAGCAATTACAACAAGAACTAGCGCGCGAACGGGCGCAGTTTGGCGATATGGAAGGGATTTCAACACAGATGCTGCAAACGCAATTATTAGAGCGCGTGATTATGCAACATTTGCTAGCGCAAATTCAGCAAAAAGTAGGCATTCAAGCCAGCGAGCAAGACATTGAAGCGGCTTTAATGCAAGTGGCAGGACAAAATGGCTTAAGCGTGGATGAGTTGTTGGGCAAGGTTCAACAAGAAACAGGATTGGATGAGCGCGCTTTTCGCGCGCAAATGGCGCATGAGGTGATATTACAACAATTGCGTCAAGGCTTGGTGGGGCAAAATGTGCGCATTAGTGAAGCACAAATTGACCAGCAGTTAGCACAAATCGCGCGCGCGCAGGGGTTACGTTTACAGGTGCAGGATTTATTAGTGCCTGTCCCAGCAGGAGGCGTTAAAGAGCGCGGGGAGGCGGTTAAGCAGATTCTAAGCACGATAGCCAATGCTCATCAGGCAGGACAATCATTAGCGCAAATTGCCAGTCAAATTAATGGTGCGACCTTTAATGATTTGGGCGAGGTGAGCATGGCGCAAATCCCTACCCGCTTTGCAAACGCCATCGCCAATCTCCCAGCAGGCGAAATTGTAGAATCGCCGATTACCGATCGGGATGGCATGCATTTTCTAAAAGTGGTGAGCAAACAAGGTGAGGGCGGTGCGTATCAATTGCCTGAGGCGAATGTGGCGCATATTTTGTTGCGCGTAGACAATGAAACGCAGGCAAACAGTCAAAAACAACGCGCGGACGCGCTTTATCAACAATTATTAGCTGGCGCGGATTTTTCTGTATTAGCGCAAACCTATTCTGATGACCGCGTTTCTGCTTCTCAGGGGGGGCAATTGGGTTGGATTGGCGCAGATGAAGTAGTGCCTGCTTTTGCTGAGGCGATGATGCAGGCAATCCCTAATCAATATACCGCGCCCGTGCGCACGCCTTATGGTTGGCATATTCTAAAAGTGCTAGACCAACGCATTGTTGATCGCAGTGAAGAAGTATTGCGCGCGCAAATTCGCCAAAGTTTATTGGAAAAACAATTGGAAGAAGTTTGGCAACAACGTTTACTTGAATTGCGTCAGCAAGCCTATGTTGATATTCGCTTATAAGGAATAAGCACCATGCAAACTCCAGTCAAAGCGGATAAAAGTTTAGGACAACATTTTTTAATCGATGAACAGGTCATTTCGCAATTGGTTTGTGCGATTGCGCCTAAAGAAGGGCAACATTTAGTAGAAATCGGAGCTGGTTTGGGAGCGCTGACTGTGCCTGTGTTGCAACAAGCTAAGCGCCTAACAGCCATTGAATTTGACCGCCGCGTGATGAGCGCGCTAAAAGCAGCGACCGCTATTCATGGCAAGTTGGAAATTATTGAAGCAGATGTGTTGCGCGTGGATTTATCCGCCTTAGCTAAAGAAGCGCCTTTGCGCTTGATTGGTAATTTGCCTTATAACCTCTCCTCACCCATTTTATTTCACTGTCTGGCGCATCGGCATCAGATTAAAGACATGCATTTTATGCTACAAAAAGAAGTGGTGGCGCGGATTGTGGCGCAGGCAGGCAGTAAGGCATACGGACGTTTGAGCATTATGGTGCAATATTATTGTGAGGCAGAGTCGCTATTTGAGATTGCGCCAGAAGCATTTAATCCACCGCCAAAAGTGGATTCCGCTGTGGTGCGATTGCTTGTACGGACAACGCCTGCTTGGGAGGTAGAAGAGTTTGCGGTGTTTGAGCGCTTGGTGCGAGAGGCTTTTAGTCAACGGCGAAAAATGGTGCGTAAATCATTGCGCCCTTATTTTAGCGAGGCGCAGTTGGCGGATTTATCCATTGAACCAACCGCACGACCTGAAACATTAGGCGGTGAGGATTTTGCACGCATGGCAAACGCGTTAAGTGCTAGGGTAGCGCCCTAATAGCGCCATGAAAATAAGGGCTAACGGCGTTTTTTCGTGGGGTGTTTTTTCTGGCGGGAAATTAGATTAGATTAGATTAGATTAGATTAGATTAGATTAGATTAGATTAGATTAGATTAGAGATTAGAGATTAGAGATTAGAGATTAGAGATTAGAGATTAGAGATTAGAGATTAGAGATTAGAGATTAGAGATTAGAGATTAGAGATTAGAGATTAGAGATTAGAGATTGTGTGGCGTTATAAAATAAAAGCGGTGAGTTTGGACATCACCGCTTTTTACTTGTTTGATGGCGCTGTTTAGGCGTTTTTCTTCAGCGCGCATTTGCGCGTAGCGTTCTTCATATTCTTTGATAATGTCGCGATCAATACGGCGACGTACTGAATGATAGCCGACAATATTATCATCTTTATCGCGAATAGTGGTTACAGTGGCTTTGACCCAATAGTAACCACCGTCTTTGCGTAGGTTTTTTACTATGCCAATCCAAGTCCCGCCTGTTTGGATGGTTGTCCAAAGATCTGCAAAAGCAGCTTTAGGCATATGTGGATGACGCATAAAAAAATGTGGTTGTCCGATAATTTCTTCTTTGGTGTAGCCGCTGGCATCGACAAAGTCTGCATTGGCATGCGTAATGAAACCGTCTAAATCGGTGCGCGAAACAATCATCATGTTGTGTGGGACGATGTATTGCGAGTCCGTAAAGAAGACCTCGCGTGAAGAGTCATCATGGTATTCCATAAAGGCGGTTTCAATAGAAGAGATAGAAGTGTGGGAAGGAGGTTTTTCCATTTTTGGAAGTTCGTATTTCATGATAATTTTCCATAAAAGATTGTAAAAAAAATTATCAATTGAAGGTATCAATTATACCATAAAATATTGTTTTTGGCTAATTTTTCAATTGTTAAATTTAATTACAAATCTCTTAATGTCTATTATTATTAATTAAGGCTTTGCCAAGACACCATGGGCTAAAAAGCGGTGTGTAGCGTTTTTCAATGCCTGAAGGGGTAATACGGTCGATTGGGGCAGCCTGTTGCATTTTAGGTTTTAATGGCGCTTATGAAATCAGTCGTCCAATGGTTTGCCAGCGTAGTCGTCAGCAGCGCGAATGGCAATCAGTGAAATAATGCCAGTGAAAATGATGTACATGGCAATCGGTATATAAGAACCATTAAAGGATTTGAGTAGAGCCGCCATCAGCAGTATTACCGACCAACTATAACCCTCAATACCGAGGGGCATAAAGAGCTTATTGGACTTTACTGCTCTGAAAGTGAGGGCGCCAATTATTGGCTGTCTGTGCTGATGGATTTACACAATCATGGCGTAGAAGATATTCTTATTGTCTGCTATGATGCAGTTGTCTATCCATTTCCCCGGGCGCTTAGATAAGGTGATGAGCCTTTGATTGAACTGACACAGATTTCTGAACGCCCTCGTTGTGGATGGCGGACATTTCTATCTTTCAGCGCCCAATACGCAATTGCCCAATCTCCTCCACCAACTTGCCGAATCTCTCACAGCTGAACAGGATATATCATGTTGAAATTAAAACATACGCCATTATGGCAGCTACTGTCTCCGATTAAATATCGCATGAGTGTTGCCGCTTTATTACAAATACTAGCGAGCTTATGCTCCTTAATTCCCTACGCCGCTTTACTCGCCTTAAGTCAGGCTTTATTTAGCGGTGAAAAACAAGCGGCTTTACAAGCATTATTTTACTTTGTGATGGGTTTAGGATTGCATTCAGGTCTCGGTGCAATTGCCCTATGGCTGACTCATATTGCCGACCACCGCTTGCAAGCCCTGCTTCGCAGCAAGCTGATCAGCAAACTAGCAAAGCTGCCGCTTTCTTGGTTTAGCCATCACGCTTCAGGCGAAATCAGACAACTCATACAAGAAGACGTTGAGTCCCTGCATCAACTGGTTGCCCATACCTTTGTCGAAATGTTAGCCGCCACACTCACACCGCTGATGGGGATTGGCTTTTGTTTTTATCTTGACTGGAAACTAGGCATTGCCGCCACCGCTCCACTACTGCTGTACCTTATCCTATTTAGCCTCTGCGCACGTTATGATATGCGCGGCATCATGGAAGAGATAAACCGCCATTTACAAAAAGTCAGCGCCACGATTACAGAATACGTCAATGGCGTTGCCGTGCTGAAAATCTTTGCTAAAAGCGAGATGGGCTATAGCCGCTTTGACGAAGCCAGTAGTGATTTTTATCAACGCTTCAGCACACTGGTGCAACCAGCCATGCGCGCGCAAGGCATTGCTCTATGTGCCTTATCTGCCCCTGTTATCATTATCATCATGAGTGCCACCGCTTTTCTCCCCCAAGCGCCTGCACCTGAGCATATCCTGATTGCCACACTCATTGCTCTTTTTGTACCCGGCACGCTCATGACGCTTGCACTTTCCTCGCAAGTACGTGCTGCCGCTCAAGGAGCAGCGCAGCGCATTTATGCTTTTTTGCAACAAGCAGAATTGACAAATGCCAAGACCATCGTGCCGCTCTCTGCCATTCCTCATCTGCGCGTAAGCAATCTTTCTTTTGGCTATGCAGAGCATCGTATTTTGGAACACATCAATGCCGATTTTCCACCCAAGACCCATAGCGCCATTGTGGGCAGCTCTGGTGCTGGCAAATCCACCCTTGCCGCCCTACTCGCACGTTTTCAAGATATTGAAGCAGGCAGTATTAGCCTTGATGGGCAGGAACTGCGCCACATTCCATTGAGCCAGCTTCAGGAAACCATCGGCATATTGGGACAACAAGCACCGCTCTTACATGCCAGTATCGCCGACAACATCAGGCTTGGTAAAAGTGCTAGCGAAGAGCAACTCATCGCCGCTGCCAAACGTGCCTGCATTCATGAGCGAATCATGCAATTAGAAAAAGGCTACGACAGCATGATTGGCACAGAAGCCAGACTATCTGGTGGCGAAATTCAACGTATTCATTTGGCTAGCTGATATTACACGCCCCACCCATTATCATCTTTGATGAAGCCACCGCTGCGACCGACCCACTCACGCAGCAAATGCTTAGTCAAGCCATTGAGGAATTGACACAGCAACACAGCATCATCAGCATCAGCCACCGTCTAGCCAGTATTGCTCATGCCGACCAAATTTTGGTGATGGACAAAGGCAGGATTGTTGAACAAGGTAAGCACAGCGAACTGCTTGCCAAAAAAGGACTTTACTATCAACTTTGGCATAGCCAACACACTTCGGAGCAAGTATGATTCAAGCACTTTTCCGTCTTGCCGCTTTTGGAGAGCGCCAACAATTTCGCCAATTTCTTCTCCTTGCCATTAGCACAGGCATCGTGCGAGGCATTGCCGTTATCCTGCTGTTACCACTCATGCAACACCTGCTACAAAGAGAGTATCAAGCCTTTTTATACTGGCTGCTGGCAATGATGATTGCCGCTGGAATCAGTGCCTATTTAGAAGCGGTGGCGACCATGCGTGGATTTGACGAAGCCATGAAACTCATTCATCTCATGCACAAGCAATTAGGGCGACATCTCATTCGCCTGCCAATTGGCTGGTTCGCCCCAGAAAAAAGTGCCTTTGCTGCACATATTGCCGTACGTGGTACTCTGCTCGTTGCGCAAAGCGCGATGGATATTCTGCTGCCGCTTATCATCAACATCTGCGTACCGCTGAGCGTAGCGGTCATTATGCTCTTTATTGATTGGCGCTTAGGACTGATCTTAATCCTTTCTACACCACTGATTTATGCGCTAACACATTATTCCACGCTGCGCCATGAACGCGCCGAACAAAACATTCACCATGCACATCAACAAAGCGGTGAAGCCATCTTGGAATATATTCAATGCCAAAGCCTGCTGCGCAGTAGCCATTATCACAGCGGTGATTATCCACCGCTCATTCAAGCCTTAAACGCTCAGCATCAAGCCCAACACAAAGCCTTATTTGCCTCTTTATGGGGAATGCTCAGCCAAAGCATCTTGGTGCAAACCTTGCTTGCCATCGTGGTCAGCAGCGCCTTACTCTTTGCCTTAAATGGCAGCTTAACTCCTGCCAAAACGCTTGCCTTGATTGGATTATGCGCACTCTTTAGCGGACCGCTCAAATTATTATCTGAATATGGTGCAGGGCTGAAACGCACAAAAGCAGTGCTACTAGACATCGTCAATCTGTTAAATACGCCAAGCCTGCCAGAAGCCGAAAATCCTGAGCCAGCACCCAATCGTCATGACATCACATTGAGCAATGTGAGCTTTGGCTATCATAGCCATGCGCCTATCTTGCAAGGACTCAATCTACATATTCCCAGCGGTCAAATCACCGCTCTTGTCGGCGCATCAGGCTGTGGCAAAAGCACCATCATTCAACTTATCGCGCGATTTTGGGATATTGATAGCGGCAGCATCTCTATTGGCGGACACGACATTCGCCAACTCAGTCATCAAGAGTTGATGCAGCAATTTTCCCTCGTATTTCAACAGGTTTATCTCTTTGATGATAGCCTAGAAGCCAATATCCGATTAGGCAATCCTCATGCCAGTGAAGCCGATTTGCACACCGCCATCACGCTCTCTGGCGTTGATGAAATCATTGCCAGACTGCCTGAGGGCTTAAACAGCCGCGTTGGCGAAGGGGGCAGTGCTTTATCAGGCGGCGAACGTCAGCGTGTATCCATTGCTCGCGCCCTGCTCAAACGTGCGCCAATTGTCTTATTTGATGAAGCCACCGCTGCTCTTGATGGCAAAAGTGCGCAGATTGTTAGCGCGGCAATAGAAGAATTGGCAAAAAATGCCACCGTTGTCGTCATCGCTCATCAACTCAACACCATTCTCTCAGCCCATCAAATTGCCTTTATTGCACAGGGAAAAGTCTGCGAATGCGGCGACCATCACAGCTTAGTCGCACAAAATGGCCGCTATGCCCAATTCTGGCAAGCCCATTTATCTCCCAATGCACAAGTCCAACATAATCAAAAGGAAAGACCATGAACTCAGCCAAATCCTATATTCAACTCGGCATTTTTAGCGTCATTTATTTTTTCTTATACTTCTCTATCACCGCTTTTGCTGCCATTAGTCCAATTTTGATTGTGCCGCTTGCCCCGATAGCGGTCATTATCGCTGCCATTCCCTTTATGCTGTTTATTCGCCGCATTCATCAATTTGGGCTCATCACACTCATGGCATTGTTACTTGCACTCACCGCTGTATTGCTCGGTGATTATCCGCTCACGCTATTGAGCGCCTTAATCGCTGGCAGCATTGCCGACAGCATCGCGTTGCTTGCTCGCCGCCGAAAACAAGCCACACTCAATTATCTTGCCTATAGCATCTTTGCCCTATGGCAAAGCGGTGCCTTTCTGCCTTTTCTCTTTTTGCGCCAATCGATTATCAAAGATATTGAACAACGTTTTGGCGCAGAATATGCAAACAACATCGCCGCTATCTTTCAGCCGCTCACCATTGTTAGCATGCTGTGTTTGGTGCTCATCGCCGGCTTTATTGGCGCAATCATTGCCAATAAACTGATTAACAAACATTTTGCAAGAGCAGGTCATGCCTAAACGCGCTATCCGCTCACCATTTGATGTGCGCAGTCATTTATTTGCGCTTATCAGCATCAATCTTGCAGTGCTATCCAATGACAACCCCACATTTCTCTTTGTGATTTTTGGGCAAATCATTATCTTATTCTTGCTCTGTCGCGCTTGGAAAGAAGCGGTAAATGTAAGCATCTGCGCCATCATCTTAGCCCTGCTATACCGCTTACTCAGCTTTCTTCCTAGCGGCAACTGGCATAGCGCACTTTACACCAGCCTACGCCTTAGCGCCCCTTTTCTCTGCGCCAGCTGCATGGGCTACTACTTCATCAAAGTCAGCCCCGCCAATTTACTACTTGCAGGGCTACACTGCTTACATTGCCCACGCGCCCTCACCACCGCTCTTGCGGTGATGCTTCGCCTCCTACCCACACTCAGCGACAATGCACGCGCCATTAGAGAAGCCATGCGCATACGCGGTCTCAGCTTTAGACAGGCTATCTTTCAACCGCTCAATATGTTGGAATATTTTCTAATCCCGCTGATTAGTGCCACCATTGTTTCAGGCGAAGCGCTCACCGCTGCGGCACTCAGTCGCGGACTGGGCAGCCACATCGTCCAACCAGCATTTATCCTTTGACATTCACATGGAAAGACTGGCTACTTTGTCTAAGCTGCTGCCTACTCATCTTACTAAATAGAATATAAGCCTATGTCATTGATACAGATTGAAGACTTCAGCCTCACTTATCACAATCAACATCGCCCTAGCCTATCTCACATCAGCCTCAGCATTGAGAAAGGCGAAAGTGTGCTACTCACAGGCCACAGCGCCTGTGGCAAAAGCAGCCTGCTACGCGCCTTAAGCGGCATCGTGCCTCATATCTATCCTGCCCAATTAAGCGGCAAACTTAAGATTGCAGAACATATTCCTGCACAAACGCCAATCCATCAACTGGGGCGGAAAATTGGCATGATTTATCAAAACCCACGCATGCAATTTTTTTGTCGCAATGTGCGCGAAGAACTGGCATTTGCACGAGAAAACGCAGGTGAAAATCCACAAGAAATTCTGCTCGATATTGAATACGTTAGCCAAGCCTTAGCTATCGACACTCTACTTGAACGCAACCTTTGGACACTCTCTAGCGGCGAACGACAGCGTGTCGCCATTGCAGCGGCACTCGTGGATAAAGCCCCAATCCTACTGTTTGACGAACCTAGCGCAAATTTAGACACCGAAAGCATCGCACAGCTGCGCGACTTGCTTCCAAGTTTGAGCGAACGCGGCATCACCATGCTCATTGCCGAACACCGCTGCCATTTTTTCAAAGACAGGGTTCATCGCGTCATCACCATGAAACAAGGAAAAATCATCAACAATCAAAAAGCCAAAGACTATTGGCAAGAAACGCCAACTAAAACTCTTTTAAGCCACAAGCCCTCATCACCGCTTAAGCCCCACCTTGCTTATCATGCGCCCAATCAAGCCCCATTTGCTTGTGAAAAGGGCAGCATTAGCGCAATCATAGGTCAAAATGGCAGCGGCAAAACCACGCTATTACGCACACTCGCAGGACTCAACAAAACCGCCTACCCCATTATGCTCAATGGCAAAGCGGTAAAAGCCAAACAGCTCATGCAACGCAGCTTTCTTGTCATGCAAGACATACCGCGCCAACTCTTTGCCGCTAAAGTCTGCGAAGAAATCACCCTGCCGCAGCGCAAACTCAATCAGCAAGATAAAGAACGCCTTGAACACTATCTCAAGGTTTTTTCTATCGCGCATCAAGCTGAGCAGCACCCACAAGCCCTATCAGCTGGCGAGCAACAACGCGTTTTGCTTGCCGCTGCACTCTATGCACAACGAGACATTTGCTTACTGGACGAACCCACATCAGGGCTAGATGCTTGTAGCGCCGAGCAACTCTGCACAGAACTCAGAAAACTGGCAGATAAAGGCAATATGGTCATTGTCGCCACCCACGACCCTAGCCTGATCGCCTATGCCGACCACATCTACCGCTTGAACAAGCATCAGCATGATTGAAGTCTATTGGAGCAGACTCGCTCCGCTCAGGCTATTATAGTCAAAGAATTGAAAAAGTATTACGTCGTTGGCTCGCCTTGCCGTACGCTCTTGTACTGTCTGCGGCTCGCCGCCTTGTACTACTTTTTCACTTCTCCGACTATAGAACGACATTGCCTAACAACAGAATGGCAAGCGGCACAATCTTACTACCGCTTAGAAGATAAACAGCGTTTTTTAACAGCACGACTCCTCTGCCGAGAAATTGCCGCACCTCATATTAATCACCCAGCGCAACATTTATCTATACACAAAAACAAACAAGGTGCGCCTTTTTTAACCTTGAACGCCTATCAGCATCAGCCTTTATTGCCTAATATCAGCATCAGCCATAGCGGTGATTATGTTGCCATTGCACTGGCTTGGCATATCGCGCTAGGAATTGATTTAGAATATGAAACACACTGTGATTTTGCCCAATTTAATGAAATTGCCCTACAACCGCATGAATACTGCAAGCTAACAGCATATTCACGCGCACAATTTACGCGTAAGCGACAGTTTATTGCTTGTGTGTATTCTGCTAGGGCGAAGTGGCGTTTTGCTTTTGAAATGGAAATTCTTGGAATTTAATTTCTCCATTGCGCATTTTTTCACTAATTTTTCCTAAGGAATAGTCAGGGTGGCAGAAAATGCTGCCTTGACCTGTGCGGCACATTCCCATTTCTGTCATTAGAAAAGAAAGAGAAAGGATGATGGCTGCATCACGTACAAGTATTTTAGGTGTAATTTTTGAGTATTTACAAAGAGTAAAAATAAAAAGGACACTTAAAAAAGTAAGGTTAATGAGAAATAGTTTCCAATAAAGCAACATTTTTTCTCCTGTTTAACAATATGTTAAAACCCCAAAATGTATGGGATTGATGTCTAATTTATCAAATATTTAAGTTTTTTCATGAGTGATTTAGATTGGATTGTCGAGGCTCGCCGCCATATCGGGATGCGCGAGATTGTCGGACTTGCGCACAATCCTAAAATACTGGAAATGCTGCGCAAGATGGGCGGTTTTCTGGCGAGCATAAGGCGTGGTGGGCGGAAGACGAGACGGCTTTGGAAAACAGCATTCCCCACCATGCCAAGCTACAATTGATTTATCGAATTAGCACAACGTGCATTACCTGCTATGTTGGTTTTTCTCAGTACTCAAATGGGGAAATGTACAGGCATCAGTATCGTGGATTCCACCATCTTATCTATTTGCCACAATCGTCGAATTCATAGGCATAAAGTATTTAAAAACATTGCTCAACGTGGCAAAAGCAGCATGGGTTGGTTCTATTTGCTTGTTTGCGTATAAGCCGCAGATGTTTGGGAAGAATGCTTTGGCGGCTGCTAAATAGAGGTGGCTTATCCCGAACTCAGGTTAAATTTAAAGAAAAATTTATTTCAAACACAATTATATATTTCTTTTATTATTAACACAGTTTAAAGAGTATAAAAATTCCCCTCGTCCTCATTGATAATTATCAAAAACAAAATTAAGATACAAAAAAATATAGAGGACTGAACATGAATAGAAAAATACATCTATACATAATGACGGCACTGTGCGCCGCAAATGCACAAGCAGATTTACCGCTTTCTCTTGAAGGTATCTCGCCCGAGGAGCCGAGGAGCATCGCATGAAATTAGGTTTATCAATGACCTACTACAACCGCAATGCTGATATTTATACTCAAGGCAGTAATTATTTCCTCACGCCGCAAAATACGCTCATCGAAATCCCCACACGCCTGCAAACAGGCAAGCAAAATACAGATATACTTTATGGCAATCTCGGCTTTCAATACGGCTTAAGTCAAGACACCGAAATTTATACAAATTTAGGTGCTTTTTGGCAACAAAACCGCTACAGTTTAAATAACCGCAATCTTTCAGAAAGCAAAAACGAGCTTTCCGAAATCACGCTAGGCTTAAATCATGTATTGCTGCGTGATGGTGCAAACCCCATGCTGATTGGTGTTGTAGAAACTGCCGCTTTAGAAAAAATCGGCGGTGAACGCCATCACGGGAAATCCTGGTTTGTAGGTATTAATGCCTATAAATCTATTGATCCTGTTGTTTTTTCATTAAACACAGGTTATCGCTTCCATTTAAAGCACAACGATAATTACCGCTTGGGAAATTATTGGCTTATTCGTCCTGGAGTCTCTTTTGCCGCTAACGACCGTGTCAGCTTCAATGCCAAATTACAATGGATAGGAAAACAAGGCGACCGCATTAACGGTATCAAACAAACATTTGAAACAAATAGCCGTGCCAGTATCGGCGTCGGCTATGCCGTCTCATCACAAACATCACTCTCTGCTGATGCGCAATGGCATCTCTCAGGAAATGAGGGTAGCAATATCACATTTGCTCTTCAGCATAGATTTTGATGTAATTTCATAAACACAGGAGAAAATCATGAAAAAACTCATATTAACCATCGTCATTACTGCTTTTGCCGGCACTAGCTATGCAGATACTCAAACTTTTAGCCAGATAGGAGATGAACAAGCTTTTAACGCAGCGCTCTCAGCCATTAAGCAAACATCGCACACAGATGCTATTGCCGAGGCAATATTCGACAATCAATTCGCACTCGCTGCACTTAGCCCAGAGGAAATGAATGAAACCGAAGGTGCATTTGCTTGGGGGACTTTAGGAAATGGAATGTTAATTGGCTCTGCTTACAATGTATCCTTAAATAATATTATGCATTATTTAAAGTATGATGAATTTGCCAGCTGGGATTCTAATGCTCAATCCGCAGTATTGGGTGCAATATTAGGTGCGAGAGCATTTTTGCCTGGCGCTTCAGCGAACCTAAAAACATGGCAAACTTTAACAGCAAGGGAGAAATATGATTTACTTACACCAAAAGATAAGATAGAGGCTTTAGTAAGATATCATGCTTATAAAACAGATATAGTAATATTAGGAGCAACTTTTCCATACGAAAATTCCAACAATTAACATATAGGAGAGAGAATATCAAGGTGTAACCCTTGATATTCTCTACAGATAAAGATAATAACATCATTCGTAAATTATAGAAAATATGAATAATGGTTTTATATATTTAGCCACTGCATTTCTGTTATTGCTATGTTCTAAGATTGGCGTTACGCCTGTCGCCTTCAAAAAGAAAATGACAATAGTTTTTCTAGTAGGAATTTTTACATCTTTATTCTTTTTTATTGCAGTAAATAAATTCAAACTCTCAGTTTTTTTAGCCATTATTATAGCAAGTTTTATTATAACAGCCAGTTTTCACTGGTTGGCATTTAAGCGTTGGAATTGATATGGAACATCCTTTATTCACTCCGGGAAGCGTGGTTAGCTGCGTCTTATTTATTGTATTTTTCCTAGTTTTTATCGTGCATTGGGAGTTGAGCGACACTTCGGGGAAAGCACTTTTTAAAAGATTATTAAACTACATCGCTATTTACCTAGCACTCTCATATTTTGTCATCTTTTTCGCCTTTAAAAAATTCAGCTACGCCCCTATTTTTTTGCTAGGGTACTTCGGCCTACGCTATGCTGTTGACAGCTGGAGCGCTAGAAATAGCAACGAGGATTTTTTAAATAATAAATAAGCGCATAACCTACAAATTATCAGGTATTTTCAATATGCAAAAAATAACTCTTATTCATGAAGTTCTCATTATAATTGCTGTATATTCTGCCTTGATGCACGTCAGTCTCTCCCATCAAAAAACGCTCGTTAAATTATTCTGCCTGTCATTCGCTTTTTCCATATTTTCCCTATATCATTTAATGATGAGAGACAAATTATCTCCCGCTTTTGCCATGTTTAAACATCAAAGTATCAGTTCCGAGATACTGCTGCTGATATTTTCCGCCACTTCTATATTATTATTCATATTGATGAGGAAACATGAATAATTACCTCCCCGTTATCTGCCCTTTGCTGATTGCAATTGCCTGCCGGATTTTTATTTTCTCATTGCAATGTATCACAGCAGAAATCACCGCTCGAAAAGTGATAAAAATAGGGGTGATTTTAAGCATTATTTATCTTGTCATTACTTTCCCCATATTTATCTTGGCATTTGATTTTTATATTTTTCCTATCGTTTCTCTTATTGTTATTTGGGTATATTTTATTTTTATGTCATTGCTTTATGAGGGCTATTTTGAAAGAATGAGAAAAGATGGTTCATTATTATTACTATATAAAAAATGAAATATTTATATTTATTTATTTTAGCATTTAATATCGCTTAAATCATCAGACAAAACCATTTTCTTTACCACGGAAAAATCATGAAAAAACTCATATTAACCATCGTCATTACTGTTTTTGCCGGCACTAGCTATGCAGATACTCAAACTTTTAGCCAGATAGGAGATGAACAAGCTTTTAACGCAGCGCTCTCAGCCATTAAGCAAATACCGCACACAGATGCTATTGCCGAGGCAATATTCGACAATCAATTCGCACTCACTGCACTTAACCCAGAGGAAATGAATGAAACTGAAGGTGCATTTGCTTGGGGGACTTTAGGAAATGGAGCCTTGGCTGGTGCAAGCTTTGGCGTTGCTACTGGTAATTTATACCACTATATTGCACATGGAAGTTTTGCGAGTTTAGAGTCAAATTTGATTTCAGCAACCGCTGGCGCAGCAACAGGCGGATTAACTGGTCTTGGTGCCGCTGCCGCTGGTAAAACATTAACCCAAGTTTTGACTGAAGATTTAAGTAGATTAGCTGCTTATCATGCAATAAAAACAGAACTTGCAATTAATGCAGCAACGTTTCCTTGGCAAGACTCAAATCCTAATAATCCATAAATAATAGGCGGTCAATCCTTAAAATGAGGATTGACCTTTTATCATTATTATTTTGAGAAATTTGATGATGGACGCAAATAACGAAATTACGGAACAACTTATTTTTATAACATCTATGGCATTAACCAGCTTAGGCATGACAATCGGGGCTGCAAAAAAACCTTTAAAAAATAAAAAACTTGCTATGTTTTTTGCAATTATCTGCATATCTTTATTCAATTTCGTATATATTAAACAATTCAGGTTTGACATATTATTATTTATCATATTCTCTATTATAGTTATCTCTATTTCTACACATTTTTTATTTAACAAAAAACCAAAGAAAGAGAATAAATGACTATGGTTGCTCATGGCGCAATTAGTGTAATTATATGTTTTATTACTCTTTTTATATTTTGCGTACATACAGAACTTTTAGATGAAAATGATAAAAACATAAGAAATAAAAAAATTTTAAAACTATCAGTCGTCTATAGTTTAATTTATTTATTTCTAACCTCACTGCTTCCATTTTTATTATTGCAATTTTTTAGCCTAATTCCATTTGGATTATTATTGTGGATATGGGCTAAATTTGGCATACAGGCAATGCTGAATGAAAAATTTTTCGATAGTGAACCACTTTCACCAGAATTAGAAAAACGCATTAATAGCAGAAAAAATTTAAAAAAATTAAATATATCAAGAGAAGCACATGAGAATAAATTACTGGCTTATTTCATTTTTACTAGTCACTCAATTTTCTATTGCTCAAATCAGCATACAAGATTATTTTCCGCCAACCATGCATCCGCAGGTAAAAAGTTGGAAATATCTGCGGGATGAGGGAATTATTAAGCAAAATCTGGATTATTCCTGCGGAGCAGCAGCAATTGCGACTTTACTCAACCGTTATTATGGACAATCTTATTCTGAAGCCGATATTTTGGAACGATTACTTCAGGAAGCACAGGAATCTTGGCGGGCTTCTTTTGCCGACATGCAGAAAATTTTGCCTAATTTAGGCTTTCAGGCACAGGGTTATGCTTTGTCTTTTGAACAATTACAGCATTTACGTGCCCCCGTCATTGTGTATTTACGCTATCGCAATAATGAACATTTTTCCGTTTTATACGGCATTAATAGAGAAACCGTTTTACTCGCCGATCCTGCTTTAGGGCATTTATCTCTGAGCCGGGAACAGTTTTTAAGCGCATGGCAAACGCGTGAGAGTGAATTAAGCGGCAAGATTTTAGCAATTGTTCCTAATGCAAAGCAGATGTCTATCGCTACGGACTTTTTCACAAATGTTCCGCAAAGAAAAAGCGCTATTGCACTGCAAATAGAGATGATGCAAAAATCTTATAGGTAAAGATGACTATATTTCTGAATCTTTCCATTATTCGCCTAATCTTAATAATAACCTGAGTTCGGGATAAGCACCCCACTAAAAAATAAAGAGCAATGTTGATGACCGTAAAGGCTTACGACAAATGGCAAACAAACTGTTTGGATTGTTGGTTGGGGATAGAGGCTATATCAGCAAAGAGTTAAGCGATTGCTTAGAAAAGAGATACAACATCACTTTACTGACAGGCAAGAAAAAGAATATGAAATCCCCGCCCCAAAGTCCTGAACAAAAAAGGTTGTTAAAACAAAGATGTGTTGTTGAAACGATTTTTGATCAGTTAAAGAATCTATGCCAAATTGAACATACTCGCCATCGTTCAGAGAAGGGATTTTTGTTGAATCTGATTTCTGGATTAACGGCATATTGCTTGTTTGCGTATAAGCCGCAGATGTTTGGGAAGAATGCTTTGGCGGCTGCTAAATAGAGATGGCTTATCCCGAACTCAGGTTATAATGCAAAGCATTGCCTGCCTAAACAGGCTTTTTTATGAGGAGTTTTGATGCTCGACCGTCATCATCTTGCCATTATCGCCGCCGTCATGGAAACCGGCACCCTGACCAATGCCGCCGATGCCCTGCATCTTACGCAACCTGCCCTAAGCCATACCATCAAAAAACTGGAAGATATATTAGGTACGCCGATTTGGGAAAAAGACGGCAGACGGGTGCGTCTGACCCGTGCAGGGGACTATCTCCATCAAATGGCGCTGCGGCTCTTGCCGCAATTCGAGCGCGGCGAGACGGAATTACGCCGCTTTGCCCAAGGGCTGCGCGGCAGTCTGCGCATCGGCATGGAATGCCATCCTTGTTATCAATGGCTGTTGCGCAATGTGCGTCCCTATCTCGAACAATGGCCGGATGTGGATTTGGACGTGCATCAGCAATTTCAATTCAAAGGCATTGCCGCGCTGTTTGCTTATGAGGTTGACGTGCTGATTACCCCTGATCCCGTGTTCCGCGAAGGATTGATTTTCACGCCGGCTTTTCCTTACGAACTCAAGCTCGCCATGCACGCCTCGCATCCTTTGGCGGCAAAAACGGCGATTGAAGCGGCGGATTTGAGCAATGAAACCTTATTCACTTATCCCGTGCCGACGGAAAGACTGGATATTTTTCAGCAGTTTCTCCTGCCCGCCAAGCAAAACGTCGCCCTGCATAAGCGCGTGGAAACCACGGAAATTCTGCTGGAAATGGTGGCGGCAAACCGCGGCATTACCGCCTTGCCGGGTTGGCTTTTGGAAAACCAGTTTGCACATTTGCCGCTGGTCAGCAAATCCATCGGCGCCGGCATTCATAAGCATATCTATTTGGGCATTCGCGAAAATGACGCCGAGATTGATTACATCAAGGGCTTTATCGCGCAATGCCTGGCGCATGATAATGCCTGAAGCCTTTATTGTTTGCGGTAATCGCCGGCGCTGATGCCGTAGTAATTTTTAAAGGCTTTGCCGAAATTGGTTTCGCTGTTAAAGCCTGAAAGCAGGGCGATGTTTAAAATGCTGTCTTGGCTGTTTTTGAGCAAATGAGCGGCTTTTTGCAAACGGGTTTGCAAGATAAAGGCATAGGGGCTGATATTGAGATGCTGCTTGAACAGGCGCATCAATTGCGCTCTGGAGAGATGCCCTAATTCGCAGAGTTTTTCAATCGTCCAATCTTGTTCGGGATTGTGCATAATCGCGTGGATTAAAGGCTGTAGGCGCGGTTCCCGTCCGGCTTTGATAATACCCTCGGGCAATGCGGGCGAGTCGGCAAGATAGGCGCGGATAATCATGATGAATAATGCCGAAGATAAGGCGTGAATCAGCGATGCGGCGCCCTCGTCATACTTATCGGCTTCATTTTTCAACAGCCGGCTTAAGGTTTGCAGGGCGGGATGCTCGACATTGATGGCAATCATCTGCGGCAGAGCGCGGAAAAGCGCCGCATTCGCTTCATAATGAAAAACGGCGCAGAAAAACTCCATATCGGCTTGTGCATAATCGCCGCAGTAGTTCAGGGTAAATACGCCTTGCTTGCGGCTGTGTATCTTTTCTTGCCGATGCAGGGATTTATCGCTGCTGCTCAAGCGGTGTGTATGCGCCTGCGGAAAGAACAGAATATCGCCCTGCTTAATCGCACGGGCTTCTTTTTCTCCTGCGATATTCAGCCAGCCGCTGCCGCGGCTGATGATGTGCATATTGGCCTGCCCCTGCTTTTGCTCATGCGGAATCGACCAATCCCCTTGCAGGCGGCAATGAATATCCGCTTGACCGCGAATCTGTGCCAGCTGAATCAGTTGATCGAGAATATCCATCTTTTTTGCCTACAATATGAGAGGATTTGATAGGTATGATAGCGAAAAAAGTCGCATAATGCCCGCTCTTCAATGAGAAACTTAGGAGCATATGATGTTTAACGATTGGAACGCCCATACCGCACATGTCAAAAAATCTTTTGGCGAATTAGGCAAAAATCATCCCAAAATGTTGCAGGCTTATCTGTCATTAGACCAAGCGGCAGCGGCAGAGGCTTTGGATGAAAAAACGCGGGAATTGATTGCCATTGCGGTGGCGATTACTACGCGCTGCGAAAGCTGCATCAGCGTCCATGCCGAGAAAGCGGCGAAATTGGGCGCCACGGAAAGCGAAATTGCCGGTGCTTTGGCAACCGCAATCGCTTTGAATGCGGGAGCGGCTTATACCTATGCTTTGCGTGCTTTAGAAGCTGTTGAAGCGCAAAAATAATCGCTATAGTCGAAGAATTGAAAAAGTATTACGGCGTTGGCTGGCCTTGCCGTACTATCTGTACTGTCTACGGCTCGCCGCCTTGTACTACTTTTCCACTTCTCCGACTATATTTCAATTATTCGGGAAATATGATGAAACATTTATTAAGAAATACCTTAATCGCAGCGGCATTGCCTTATTGTCGCTCGGCGCTTGGGCGCAGGCGGCGGTCGAACAGCCTGCGGCGGCGGTTAGCGAAACAGCGGCTGCCGAATCGGCTGATAAAGCGGCGGTCAAAGCCGAAGGAATATGGATTGACGTGCGCACCGCAGAAGAGTTTGCCCAAGGACAGAGTTTTGACCAGATAGAGTCGGTCGATGAAATGATACCGTCGCCGTTTTCATCATATTGATGAAGAGCGGCAAAACCATCAGAAGCTAAAGTCCCATCTTTTAATGCGGTATGATTACCAAAAAGCTCCGCACCATTATCAATTTTTCCATTGCCGTTTAGGTCTAATACTAGTAAGCCGTCATGCTCATCTAGCCAACCAGTTCGCTCTGCAAAACCAGAATTATCTAAGTCAAAGCGTGTAGAAATACCTAAAGGAAAAGTTTGAATACCATTTTTGTTTAAATCAATAACCAAAGGTGATGTGGTACATTCCGCTTCAGATATATTGGGTTGATTATCTGTACATTGATTCCCTTTAGGAATTTCGTTCCCAGTAAAAGCTTTATAAGCTTTGTCATAAAGCCAACCTAGTCCTGTGCTAACAGGGTAACTTAGTAAAGCTCCACCAAGCATAGCCGCAACTGGACCAACAGCAGGAATAAAAGAAAGTAATCCTCTAGTTATAAAATTTGATGAGACTGCAACTAATGAATTTTTTGCTGCTTGAGCAGTATTACAATTTCCAACTATATCAACTATAGGTACAATTGCATTAGCTACATTTCCAGCAACACTTAAATTCTTACCTAGTTGTGTTGCAAATTTTTGGGCGTTTCTTTGGATTGAATTAATATCATCCCTTATTTCATAATAAGTTTGTGCCTTTTTCCAATAGTATTGTTTATCCGCTTCAGAATATATATATCCTTTAGAAGACATATAATCATACACTCTTTGTCCTGTATTATAGTTATTTTTAACAAATTGACTAAATTGATTCGAGATATCTTTTCTAAATTTATCAGACCCTAATTCATTAAGAACTCCTCTCAATGTACTATGCCTATTTATAACCTTTTTAGCAAAATAGTCAGAACCATATTTATCCAATAGAAATTGTTTATAGAATTTAAACTTTTCCGATGCTTCATCAATTGATGCTGCATTAGCATACATCTGAACCCAGTTATTAAGATCATTAGCAAGTTCAGAGTAATCTTTAGGTTGTTTATTCTCACAGACATTACTCATAGTAATTCTCCTTAAGTTTTATTTCTCACAAAATTTATAAAAAGCGTATGATGAAGCTATGGATGTGGTAATTGCATCCATTTCTGATTTTCTATAAAAAAATAGGCTAAAATAACATAACCTGTATATTAAAAAGAAAACAATAAAAAAAAGAAGACAAAAATAGTTTATTATTCCAGCAGGAGAGATATCAAAATCATACCTAGTCACATTACTATAAGTAGATAGTACCTCAACCATTGGTGCCGCCAATAATAAAACTAAAATTACAAAAGATACTACAATTATATCAGCATAATATAAGAAAAAATTTTTCCAAGAATCAAAATTCCTAACAATGACAAAATATTTTCTTGCAAGAAACAAAACCATCAAAGTATACAAAATAATAAATATAAAAAAATAACCTTTTAGTAGATATTGCTTTTCTGGCATTTTAGTAATACTAAAAAAAATACCTACTTTATTTATTGAATCAAAATAAAAATAATCGTAGAAATTATAAATAAGAAACCCAGATATTATTGATACCATAACAAATGGGGGAATAAAATATATTCCCAATGTTTCAGCTATTCGCCTTTCTTTATTTTGTTCAGATTTTTTATAAAGATTAAAATAATCAATATAGAATTTTCTATCTTGCATATGAATAATATTATATATTTTAAACTCTCTATTATAAAAATCTTCTTTCAAAACATTAGTTGAAAAATCTATCAACTTATTAGTGAACTCACTATCAGACATCTATAGACTCCGAAAATTTATTTTATTTAAATCAAAAATAAAAAAAGGTGCACAGGTTTGACGAATCTAGTCATAAGCAGACTCTGAGGTAAAACATCAACACCATTATAGACAGAGATAGCAACTGTCATGATATCATCAGAAGAACTTTTTCCCATATTATCTCTATTATCACATTCACTCATTTTTTCTCTCCTTAAAGCAAGTATTGCAAAGTAGCCCATACAATAACAAATAGTCATCATAATTAGAAATTCTGCTCCTCCGACAAGGAAAGAACTGCTTTCAGTAAGATGAGATTTATTAGTATAGGCATGTTCAGCGCCAATTAAAATATAACCTATAATTGAATAGATCCAGAGCATGCCATATTTTAATTTCCTAGAAAAATAATATGGTAACTCTACAGCCCATTGAATATTTTTTTGTTTATTAAATTTAAACAAGCTTAATGTAAAAATTAAAGAAAATAAGATACCTAATGGAATGGTTATATAAGCTCTTAAAAATGTATGTATATTTTTTGCGTCAAAAGCTGCCCCTAAAGAAATAAAATTTGTATAAAAATTATTATGGTAATCGAAATTAAAATACGCATCTAGAGAATTATTCCACGCAAATGGAAAAAAAATAAAAACAATAAATACATGCTGGAAAAAAAACAATACAAAAAATTGATTGATGGGAGTATATCTCATAATTTATTCTTGGGGCTGAAGTAGATTAGCATTAAATTTCACACCATTTCTGCAAAGTTTTGAGGTGCTGAGATGGTCTCCCATAGTTGAACCCCAGCACCAAGTACCCAGATAGCCATGCCCTGTGAGATGCTCAAGCGTCACTAATTGGCGGGCATCCATCACATGCGGATAAATTTTCTTAGGATCGCGGCTATAAGGATCAACATCCTCACTGCCTGTCCAGCGATAAATTAAGTCATCTAGCAAAGATTCACGCTTAGTTTCAGCTAAAGGTTCAAAGGTTGCCGCCGCTTCGCGTAAATCTCGCAAATTGCCTACGCCTTTTAAGTTCATCCATAATAATTGTTCTGATGTGAGAGGAATTTTTTCTACATATTCAGAAACCAAAGTATTGCGCGTAAAGTTTACATCCCCCATCTCAGCAGTTGAACCATCTAATTTTTCATAACTGCCTTTTTGGGTAATCGTGTTATCACCTTCAAGTTTCTCATCAACAGCGGTGTGTTCAAGGTTCAGTGCTTTTACGCCGGCGGCTTCAAGCGTTAATAATTCGCCGTCATCGGTAATACCGTTGCTGTTTACGTCTCTCCAAATCCGCAGCTCGGCAAAATCAGCATCATTGGCATCCACTTTGCCGTCTTGATTGCTGTCAAATTCCGCTAATGCTTCATAGCCGTTTTTAGCAAGCGCACCGCTTTTAAGTTCATAGGCGTCACCAAAAATCTCACGGCCATTATTGATCTTGCCATCTTGGTTAATGTCGCGGACTAAAATACCGTCATTGGCATCCACCCAACCTATCGCATTGCGGATGCCGTTGGCATTATCATCAAACATCACTGCACGGTTTACCGCTGCTGCAAGGGTTTTAATCCCATTGCCATCAAGATCAATAATCAAGGGATCGGTGAAATAGTATTTTTGCTCCTTTGAACGATCCAAATCTAGCCATGGATTCATCCAATCCGGGAAAGCAGAATAAACAAATTTTGACCAATCTTCAGCTTTTTCCCAAAGAAAACCTTTGAAATTATCAGCGTTAAAGAAGTCATCAGCCGCCATAATTGAGTTACCATCATTATAAGTATGATCGCCGTATTCTTTAATAAATATACCAGCTACAGAAAAAATCTCTCCTGCTTTAAAGCCACGAGAAGCTAAACCATCTCCTGCCGCAACAAATAAATTACCTAGGAGATTATTTAAATCATGTAGATTAATTTCATTTTTCTGAGTTATAGATTGATATATTTTAGCCGCATCATTAGCCAAAGATAATGTAGAAAGTGATGAAGATGCGTTATTTGTTAATTCATTACCCTTCCCTAAGGAATCTCCCATATTGGCAACAACCTGAACCA